>JAJYNX010000009.1 GCA_021786095.1 Actinomycetes bacterium
CGATCTGTTGCCCTGGGTGAGCATGACCCCCTTGGGGGCTGCAGTGGTGCCCGAGGTGAAGACGATGAGCGCGGGCCAGTGCGCCATGTCCTTCGCGGGGCCGTCGAGGGGAGCGGTTGGGTACCCGCCGACCAGTCCGTCGAGGTCACCGAGTGCGCGGGTCGGCACTGGTGCCCTCGGCGACGGCGCCGGGGGGTCACTGAAGAGGAGGCGGGGCTCGGTCTGGGCGATCGCGCGCTCCAGCGTCGCGGCCGTGCTCGCGACGTCGACCGGCACCAGGACGGCCCCGAGCAGCGCGGTGCCCAAGAACAGCTCGATCCACTGGGGGGCGTTGGGGGCGATCACCATCACCCGCTCCCCGCGCGTGACGCCCTGGTCGGCGAGGTAGCGCGCCGTCTGGTAGGCACGCTGGGCCAGCTGGTGGTGGGTCAGGCGGTCGATGCGCACGAAGCGGCGGCTACGCAGTGCGACGTTCGAGCCGAGCTGCTCGAGATTGGCCACGTAGTCGGTGACGTCGCGATCGGTCACGATCTCACTCGACCGCAACGCGGTCAGTCATCGAAGCCAACCAGGACGGCGGCGCCGGTGAAGCGCTCGTGGAACAGGTCGGCCAGTGCGCGGTCGGCCTCGGCGAAGGGGTAGGGGGTGATGGTCGCGGTGATCCCGACCCGTCCGCAGAGCTCGAGGAACGCGCGTCCGTCGTCGCGGGTGTTGGCCGTGACGCTGCGCAGCGTGCGCTCCTGGAAGAGGTGCGCCTGGTAGTCGAGCGGGGGCACGTCACTCAGGTAGATGCCGGCGACGGCCAGTGTGCCGCCGCGATCGAGGCGGCTGAGGGCCGTGGGCACGATGGTCCCCACGGGGGCGAAGAGGATGGCGGCGTCGAGGGGCTCGGGGGGCGCGTCGTCGGTGTCGCCGGCGCTCGCGGCGCCTAGCTCGAGGGCGAGTCGGCGAGCGGCGGGCGAGCGGGTCAGCACGTGGACGGTGGCGCCCTCGGCGAGGGCCACCTGGGCGGTGAGGTGCGCCGAGCCGCCGAACCCGTAGATGCCCAGGCGCCCCCCAGGTGGGAGGTCCGCCCGGCGTAGCGCCCGATAACCGATAATCCCGGCGCACAGCAGCGGGGCGACCGAGGGGTCATCGTAGCCGTCGGGCAACTGGTAGGTGAAGTCCTCGTCGACCACGACGTACTGCGCGAAGCCGCCGTCGATGTCCCAGCCGGTGAAGGTGGGCGCCAGGCAGAGGTTCTCGCGTCCGGAGCGGCAGAACCGGCACTGGCCGCACGTGTGCGCGAGCCACGCCGCTCCTAGTCGATCGCCGATCGCGCTGTGCGCCACGTCCGGCCCGAGCGCGTCGACCACGCCCACGATCTCGTGGCCCGGGATCACGCCCGGACGCCGCGGCGCGAGGTCGCCCTCGCACAGGTGCAGGTCGGTGCGACAGACTCCGCACGCCGAGACCCGCAGGCGCACCTGTCCGGGCCCGGGCTCGGGGATCGCGCGCTCCACCTCGACCAGCGGGCCCGTGTCGATGGGGCCCGGCGACTGGACCGCCCACGCTCGCATCGTGTCCGCCATGATGTCTCCTCGCTCCCTCCACTATCGTCGCTTCGCTCGACATTGTCCAGTTCTCCGGGTGGTGGGCACGGGGTGACGGGGTCGCGTGGCGCGAGCGACGTGAGTCTGTCAACCGCTGTATCGACCTACGATTCCTGGAATGACACAGCGCGACTTCGTGGACGATCATCAGGGGCTCGACGCGCCCGCCGCGGCGTCGCTTCCCCGAGGCCCTGAGGCAACGGAGTCGCTCTATTCAGTGATTAGACGACGACGTGACGTGCGCGGTCAGTTCACCGGCGAACCGGTTGACCCAGAGATTCTGACTCGTGTCCTGGGTGCGGCCCACGCTGCTCCTAGCGTGGGCCTCACCCAACCTTGGGATTTTCTCGTTGTGACCTCGGACACCACCCGCCGTGCGTTCGCCCATCACGTCGGCGAGGAGCGACGCGCCTTCGCTGAAGACCTGGATGAGCGGAGTACGGGACGTTTCGCTGGCATCAAGATCGACGGAGTCCTCGAGTCCAGTTTGTCCATTGTGGTGACCTACGACGCGTCTCGCGGTGCTCCCCACGTCATTGGTCGGCGCACCATCGCCGACGCCGGCCTTTACTCGGTCTGTCTCGCAATTGAGAATCTGTGGTTGGCGTGCACCGCAGAAGGGTGGGGCCTGGGCTGGGTGTCCTTCTATCGCGAGCCCTTCGTCGCTGAGTTGTTGGGAATCCCTTCAGCGATTCGTCCCGTGGCGTGGCTATGCGCTGGTCCGGTGACTTTTCTGCATGGGACGCCTGACTTGGAACGTGCTGGGTGGCGTGAGCGGGTTGCGTTGGCGGACGTGGTGCGCCACGATCAGTGGGCGGTACCAGCTGATTTCGTCGGTCGTCGAGATGCGCCAGTTCTTGGTGGGGCTGTGAGTTCGGACGTGACGCACCGGCGCTGACGCGGTGACAGGAAGGCACTACTTCGTACGCTGGCGATGGCGAGTGGGAACGTGTAGGCTCGTGCCACTCCGGTTCGCCGGGGTGACGTAGCGATAGCGAAGTCCGGTGTGATTCCGGTGCTGTCCCGCAACGGTGATGCCCCTTTTGGGGGGACGAGTCCGGTCGCCTGCGCTGCGTCGACGTAATCGGTCCTCGGAGGAAGGACGGTTCGTTCCGCTCCGTTGAGTGGACGGGCTTTCGAGTCCTCCGTTTAGTCAACGGAGAGATGACCATGAGAGCAGTTCGATCGGGGCTCAGCGCCCTGGTGATCACGTCGATGTTCCTCCTCGCGCCCAGCGCGAGCGGCGCGTCGAGTCCCCCCTCACGCGCGCGGGCGTCCTTCCCCGTCACGGTGCTGAGTGCCGGCGGGAAGGTGACCATCGCGTCGCGGCCGACCTCGATCGTCTCGTTGTCGGCGACAGCCACCGAGATGCTCTACGCCATCGGCGCCGGACCACAGGTGCGCGCGGTGGACAAGTACTCGAACTACCCGCCCAATGCCCCGATCACGAACCTTGATGGCTTCAGCATCAACGCGGAGGCGTTGGTGAAGTATCACCCGGACCTGGTGGTGGTGTCCTACGAGCCGGCGGGGTTCGTCGCCCAGATGGCCAAGTTGAAGATCCCCGTCCTCTACGATCCGGCGGCGCCGACGTTGGCGGTGGCCTACCACCAGTACCTGGGATTGGGTCGGGCCACCGGCAACTACGCGAGGGCCGTGGCCGAGGTGGGCCGGCTCAAGGCCCGCATCGCCCAGATCGTGCGCACGACACCGCACGTGCCGGCTGGGACGACCTACTACTACGAGCTCGACCCCACGTACTACTCGGTGACGTCGCACACGTTCATGGGCCAGCTCCTCGGTCTCCTCGGTCTGTCGTCGATCGCCGACGCCGCGGGGGTGAACACCAACGGGGGCTACCCCCAGTTGAACGCGGAGTTCATCATCCAGGCGAATCCCGACTACATCTTCCTCACTGACGGCCCGTGCTGTCAGGTGACGCCCCAGTCGGTGGCCGCGCGACCCGGCTGGTCGGTGCTGAGCGCCGTGAGCCACGGCCGCATCGTCAACCTCAACGCCGACATCGCCTCGCGGTGGGGGCCACGGATCGTGAACCTACTCCAGGAGGTCGCCAACGCCATCAAGAAGTACCAGGGCTAGCGCGATGCCTGGCTGGCGTCGTCACCGTCACGGCGAGCCGGCCCCGGCGACCACTCCGGAGGCCGCCGGGGTGGTCGCCGGGGTGTCGACGACGGTTCCGCTCCTGATCGCCGCGGTCGTGCTGGTGGTCGTGGTGGTGGTCAGCACCGCGATAGGCCCGGCGAGCCTTTCGCTCGCCACCGTGCTCGGCGTCCTCGCCTCGCACGTGCCCCTCGTCCACTACCACAGTTCGGCCTCGGCCGTCGCCAACGCCATCGTCTGGGAGATCCGGCTGCCCCGGGTCGTCCTGGCGGGTCTCGTGGGATCGATGCTCGCCGCCGGTGGCGCCGCCTACCAGGGAGTCTTTCGTAATCCGCTCGCCGATCCCTACCTTCTAGGCGTGGCCGCGGGTGCCGGGCTCGGGGCGACGATCGCCATCGTCACGCCGCGCGCGTCCTTCGAGTGGCTGCCCGTGGCGGCCTTCCTCGGCGGCGCGGCGGCCGTCTCGCTGACCTACCTCATGGGGGCGCGCACCGGTCAGCGGTCCTCGGGTACGTCGATCGTTCTCGCGGGGGTGGCGGTGGCCGCGCTGTTCACCGCCATCCAGACCAACCTGCAGCAGCAGCACGCGGCGGATCTACAGCCGGTGTACGCGTGGATCCTCGGCAGCCTCTCCACGGCGTCGTGGACTGACGTTCGCCTGATCCTCCCCTACGTGGTGGTCAGTGGCGCCGTACTGCTCGCCCATCGTCGTCTGCTCGACGCTCTGCGCATCGGTGAGGAGGAGGCCAGCACGATTGGCGTGCATCCGCAGCGGGTGCGCCTCGTCGTGGTGGCGGCCGCGACGCTCGGTACCGCCGCAGCGGTGTCGGTGAGCGGGCTGATCGGCTTCGTGGGCATCATCGTCCCGCACCTGGTGCGGCTCACCACGAACGCGAGCTACCGCGTGGTCCTGCCGGTGTCGATGATCAGCGGGGCGTCGTTTCTCATTCTCGCGGATCTGGGAGCGCGAATGTTGGAGGCGCCCGGCGAGGTACCCCTCGGAGTGGTGACCGCGTTCATCGGAGGCCCCTTCTTCATCTTCGTGCTGCGCTCGCGCCGCTCGCAGCAGGGTGTCCTGTGATGCGCCCGCGCCGCTCGCAGCAGGGTGTCCTGTGATGCGCTCGCCCGCGCCCTCACCCGGTTCCCGGGGCGCGCTGCGCGTCGAGGGCCTGGTCGTACGCTACGAGCAGACCGTCGCCGTGCGCGACGTGGACCTCGCGGTCGCGCCCGGCGAATGGCTGGGCCTCATCGGGGCCAATGGGGCGGGAAAGAGCTCGCTGCTGCGCGCCGTGGCGCGTCTGAGTCCCTACGAGGGCGGCGTGCACATCGACGGGCACGACACGGCTCGACTGTCACGTCGCCACTTCGCCCAGTTGGTGGCGTACGTACCTCAGAAGCCCGAGTTGCCGGTGCAGATGCGGGCGATCGACTACGTCGCGCTGGGTCGACTCCCGCATCTCGGCTACTTCGGTGCCGAGGGTCCCCAGGATCGTGTCCACTGCGGGGAGTTGCTCGCGCGCCTGTCGTTGGCGCACATGTCCGATCGACCTCTGGGCGCGATGTCGGGGGGCGAGCTGCAGCGTCTGGTGCTGGCGCGGGCCCTCGCCCAGGAGGCGCCGATCCTGCTCCTCGACGAGCCGACCAGCGCGCTCGACCTCGGCCGGAGGGTCGAGGCCCTCGAACTCGTGGACGAGTTGCGCCACGAGCGCTCTCTCACGGTGGTGAGCGCGCTGCACGATCTGACCCTGGCGGCACAGTTCGCCGATCGCCTCGTTCTCCTGGCTCAGGGCTCGATCGTCGCCGCGGGGCCCGCCGACGAGGTGCTGGTCGAGGGATCGCTCGACCAGCACTTCGGCACGAGAGTCCAGATTCTGCGCAGCGATGACGGTGAGGTCATCGTCGTGCCCCGCCGACAACGTGAAAGGACATGATGACCAGTACCCCGCGAGACGAGAACCCCACTGTCGCCCGAGACGAGGCCCCGCGAGAGCGACCCGCCGCGCCACCCACCCTGCGCCGCGCGGACTCACTGGTCCTGGTCAACACCGGCGACGGTAAGGGCAAGTCCTCCGCCGCCTTCGGCGTGATGGGCCGGGCCTGGGCTCGGGGATGGCGCGTCAGCGTGGTCCAGTTCCTCAAGAGCGGGAAGTGGCAGTCGGGGGAGCGCAAGCTGGCCGAGCACCTGGGCATCGAGTGGCAGTCACTCGGTGACGGCTTCACCTGGGAGTCACGCGACATCGACGAGACCGTCGCCAAGGGTCGCCACGCCTGGGAGGTGGCGCGGGCCAAGATCACCTCCGGCGACTACCAGCTGGTGATCCTCGACGAGATGACCTACGCCCTGGTCTACGGGTGGATCGACCTGGACGACGTGCTCGGGGTGATCGCCGGTCGGCCGCGCTCCACCAACGTGATCATCACCGGGCGCAACGCCCCGGCGGAGCTGCTCGACCTGGCCGACACCGCCACGGAGATGCGGGTGATCAAGCACGCCTACGACCAGGGGATCCGCGCGATGAAGGGCATCGAGTATTGAACCGGCCCCGTGTGACCTCCCGGGTCGAGGAGGGCCAGACCCTCGACCTGCTCTACTGGCCCCTCGCCCCGACGATGCGCGTGGCGGCGACGGCTGTCAGTGGCGGCGGCGTGGGCGAGCGCGACTGGATCCTCAACGCGCAGGTCCCGTCGGGGTACGGTCGCGTCGACGTCGCGGCGCACGTGCGCGAGCTTGCCTCGACCCTGGGGCTCGCGGGCGACGGCGTGGGACTGCTGACCGCCGCGGCGGTGCGCGCGGTGCGCCACGCCACGGACGGCGGTGTCGACGCTCACGTCACGGTGGGCCTCGCCCGCCCCACCTGGGCCGCGGCGCCCGACGGCGACGGCGCCGACGAGCCCGCGGTGGGGACGATCAACATCGTGGTGTTCGTGCCGGTTCCCCTGAGTGACGCGGCGCTGTGCAACGCTCTCACGACGGCGACCGAGGCGAAGTGTCAGGCGCTGTTCGACGAGGGTGTCGCGGGGACCGGCACGGCGTCGGACGCGGTGTGCGTCGCCAGTGCGCGAGGCGGCGACGGCGACGACTTCGCCGGTCCGCGCTCGCAGTGGGGCTCGCGCCTCGCCCGGTGCGTCTACGCCGCCGTGCGCGACGGAGCCCGGCGGTACCCGCGGTGATCACGCTGGTCCTCGGGGGCGCCCGGTCGGGGAAGTCCGCCTACGCCGAGTCGCTTCTCGCCACTCGTGGTGGGCGGGTGACGTACGTGGCGACCATCGTGGTGGGCGACGACGCGGACCTGGCGGCGCGGGTGCGCGCGCACCAGATGCGCCGGCCCGCGCAGTGGGTCACGCTCGACGCGGGACCCGACCTCGCGCGCACGCTCGCGACGACGAGCGGCCCGGTGCTGATCGACTCCCTGGGCCCGTGGGTGGCCCTCGCCGGCGACGGTGACGCCGACGCTCTCGCCGCCACTCTCTGTGGGGCCCTGCGCGCGCACGACGACGACGTCGTCGTGGTGTCCGAGGAGGTGGGTCTGGGCGTGCACCCGCCGAGCGAGGCGGGGCGGGTGTTCCGCGACGCGCTGGGAACCGTCAACCAGGCCGTGGCGGTGATCGCGCACGAGGTCGTGCTGGTCGTCGCGGGCCAGGCGCTACGCGTGAAGTCGGCGCCGTGAGGCGGGCGGTGGCGTTCCTCACGCTCTTCGGCTCGGCGCGCGCGCCGACTCCCACGACGTTCGTCTGGTTCCCCGTGGTGGGTGGCGCCATCGGCGCCGTCGTGGGGGGGGTCTGGTGGGCGGCGGCACGTGGTTGGCCGCCCCTGCTCGCGGCGACGCTCGCCGTGGTCGCCGACCTGGTGCTCACGGGACTGCTCCATCTGGACGGACTGATCGACAGCGCCGACGGGCTGCTCGCACCGATGACGCGCCCGCGTCGTCTCGCGGTCATGGCCGACCCGGCGGCCGGGGCCTTCGGCGTGGTGTCCGCGGTCGCGGTCCTGGCGCTGCGCGTAGGCGCACTGGCGAGTCTGCGGCCCACGATCCTGGCGGTGGCGGGGATCTGGTGCGCGTCGCGCACCCTCATGGTCGCGATGACCTGGGCTCTGCCCTACGCGCGTACGGGTGGCCTGGTGACCAGCTTCCTCGCGGTGGGGTCGCGTGGTGCCGTCACGCGCGTCGCGGTGGCGTCGTCGACGGTGGTGGGCCTCGTGCTCGCCGGCGCCGCGCTCGTCTGGTCGAGCGGCGCGCGGGGGTGGTGGTCCCTCGTCGCCGAGGTCCTCGCGGTGGCCGCGGTGGGGGTGTTGTCGTGGCGGCGGATCGGCGGTTTCACCGGCGACGTGCTCGGCGCCGCGGGGGTGGTGGGCGAGACCTGCGCGCTGGTGGTGCTGGCGTGGCGATGAGAGTCGCACGCCGGGTCGCGTGGCCGCTGGGGGCCGCCGCGGGGCTGGTGGCGGATCGGTGGCTGGGCGAGCCGCCCGCGTCGTGGCACCCGGTGGTGGGCTTCGGCACCGTCATGGGCGCACTCGAGCGCCACCTCTACCGCGATCGGCGGGCGCCCGGAGTCGTGCACGCCGTGGTCGGTCTCGGGATCGGTCTGGGGGTCGGACGTCTGGCGCGCTCGGCGGCACTCGCGACGACCGTGGCCGTGGGGGGCCGGGCGCTGCGCGAGGCCGCGCGTCAGGTGGACGACGCGCTGTCGGCCGGTGACCTCGAGGCGGCGCGGTCTCGACTGGTGAGCCTGGTCGGGCGTGAGACGCGGGGTCTCGGCGCGTCGGAGATCGCGCGCGCGGTGGTGGAGTCGGTGGCGGAGAACACCGTCGACGCCGTCGTGGCTCCCGCGCTGTGGGCGGCGTGGCTCGGGCCCGCCGGTGCCCTGGGGTACCGCGCGGTCAACACCATGGACGCGATGGTGGGCCACCACTCGGCGCGCTACGAGAACTACGGGTGGGCGAGCGCCCGGCTCGACGACCTCGCGAACTGGCTGCCGTCCCGGGCGACGGCGGTGCTCGTGGCCCTGGTGCGCCCCGCGGCGCGCCGTACGATACGCGCGGCCGTGCGCCGCCAGGCCCCCGCGCACCCGTCCCCCAACGCCGGCGTGGCGGAGGCCGCCTTCGCGGCCGCTCTCGGCCGCCGTCTGGGCGGACGCAACCGCTACGGCGAGCGCGAGGAGGTCCGACCGGACCTGGGGTGGGGCCCGGGCGCGCAGGCGCCGGACATCGCCCGATCGGTGCGCCTGAGCCGTGACGTCGCCGGTGCGCTCGCCGGGCTGTTGGTGGTGGCGGGACTGGCGCAGTGGTGGTGGACGACGTGACGGACATTCCGGCTCCCGGGGACCACGGCGGCGATGGTGCGCGCGTCGCACGGGCCCTGGGCCTCGACGTGAACGACGTGCTCGACCTCTCCGCGTCGATGAACCCTCTCGCGCGCGACCCCCGCCCCGTTCTCGCGCGGCACCTCGACGCCATTACGCGCTACCCCGATCCGTCGGCGGCGACGCGGGCGCTGGCCGCGGTGATGGGGGTGGCACCGGAGCGTCTCCTGCTCACCAACGGTGGCGCCGAGGCCATCGCCCTCGTCGCCTCGGTGATCGGCGGCTCGGTCGTCGAGCCGGAGTTTCGACTCCACCCGCGCGGCGACGGGCCGCGATGGCGATCGAACCCTCACAATCCCACGGGAATCCTGGCGCCGCGCGACGCCCGCGTGGCGGTGTGGGATGAGGCGTTCTACCCACTCGCCACCGGGCAGTGGACGAGGGGCGACGACGACGTCGTCGTGGTCGGCTCGCTGACCAAACTGCTGGCCTGCCCGGGGCTGCGCGTCGGCTACGTGCTGGGCGACCCCGCGCTGATCGACGGGTGCGCGCGACGACAGCCGCACTGGTCGCTCAACGGTCTGGCCAGCGAGGCCCTGCCCGACTTGCTCGAGCCGGTCGACCTGGTTCGCGAGAGCGCGGGTGTGCGCACCCTGCGCGAGCAGCTTCGCGACCTGCTCGCGAGGTACGGACTGGTGGCGCGACCCTCCGACGCCAACTGGCTGCTGGTGGAGCGCCCGGGACTGCGCGACGTGCTCGCCCGTCAGGCGATCGTGGTGCGTGACTGCGCGAGCTTCGCCATGCCCGGCGTGGTGCGCATCGCCGTCCCCGATGAGCGGGGGCTCGAGCGGCTCGACGTCGCGTTGACGCGCGTGAGGCCGTGGCTGGCGCGCGTCGCGTCAGCGTCGCACGACGACGCGGCCGCAAAGGGGACGCGTAGTGCCGGTGCGACCAGTGTGAGAGAAGGAGAGAGATGACCGAGGGACTATTCGACCAGTTGGTGCGGCGCGTGGCGCCGCTCGATCAGACGGCGGCCGGGCGCGCGCGAGACCTGCAGGATTGCCTGACCAAGCCGTCCGGCTCACTCGGCCAGTTGGAGGACCTCAGCGTCCAGCTGGCCGCGATCGCCGGGGTCTGTCCGGCGCCCGTGCCCGAGCCGGTAGCGGTCGCGGTCTTCGCCGGGGACCACGGTGTCGCCGTGACCGGCGTGTCGCCGTGGCCGCAGGAGGTGACGGCGCAGATGGTGGCCAACTTCTGCGAGGGGGGCGCGGCGATCAACGTGCTCGCGCGCCACGTGGGAGCGTCGGTCACGGTCGTGGACGTGGGGGTGGCGACGCCCCTCTCGACGTCGAGTCCGATGCTCCAGCGTCGCAACGTGGCCCGGGGTACGGCGAACCTGGCCGACGGTCCGGCGATGACCGCAGCGCAGGTCGCGGCCGCCCTCGACGTCGGTGCGACCGTCGGCACGGAGCTGGTCGAGGCGGGAGCCCGGCTACTCGTGACCGGTGACATGGGCATCGGCAACACGACGTCCTCGGCCGCGCTGATCGCGGCCCTGACGGCGACCGCACCGGAGAGGGTGACCGGCCGCGGCACCGGTATCGACGACGTGACCCTGCGTCGCAAGATCGCCGTCATCGAGGGGGCGCTCGCGCGGTTGCCCGCCGACGCGACGCCCGCCCAGGTCATGGCGCAGGTGGGTGGGCTCGAGATCGCGGCCCTCGCCGGGTTCGTCATGGCCGCAGCGGCGGCGCGGGTACCGGTGGTGCTCGACGGCGTCATCGCCGTCGCGGCCGCCGTCGTCGCTGCGGCGTGGTGCGACGACGTGCGCGGGTATCTGATCGGCGGCCACCTCTCGCGCGAGCCCGGCGCGCGAGTCGGTCTCGACTTCCTCGGGATCGCGCCGGTGATCGATCTGGACCTACGCCTGGGCGAGGGGAGCGGAGCGGCGCTCGCCGTACCGATCGTGCAGGCGAGTGCCAAGATCCTGCGTGAGATGGCGACCTTCGAGTCGGCGCAGGTGACCGAGAGGCACGAGGAGTGAGCGGAGGTGCCTCGCTGCTCGTGCTCGGCACGTCCTCGGGCGCGGGCAAGAGCACGATCGTGACCGGGCTGTGCCGGTGGCTGCGTCGCGAGGGGGTCACGGTCGCCCCCTTCAAGGCGCAGAACATGTCGCTCAACTCCTACGTGACCCGTGACGGGGGGGAGATGGGGCGCGCGCAGGTGGCTCAGGCTGGCGCGTGCGGGGTCGAGCCCGAGGTGGCGATGAACCCCGTTCTCCTGAAGCCGGGAACCGACACGCGTAGCCAGATGATCGTCCTGGGCCACCCGGTCGGCGAGCTCGAGGCGCGACGATGGCCGTCGCGGGCTGGCTTGCTCGAGGTCGTGGTCGAGGCCCATCGTGACTTGCGGCGGCGCTTCGACGTGGTGATCTGCGAGGGGGCCGGCAGTCCCGCCGAGATCAACCTGCGTACGAGCGACATCGTCAATCTGGGCTTCGCGCGTGCGGCGGGCGTGCCCGCCGTCCTCGTCGGTGACATCGATCGTGGTGGCGTCTTCGCCTCCTTCGTGGGGACCCTCGCCGTCTTGGACGGAGCGGACCAGGACCTGATCCGTGGCTTCGTCGTGAACAAGTTTCGCGGTGAGCCACTCCTGCTGCATGGCGGCCTCGACCAGTTGGCGGCTCTGACCGGGCGTCCGACCCTGGGAGTGGTGCCCTTCGCGCCGGGCTTGGAGATCGACACCGAGGACGCGACCGACGTCACCGCGTGGCGCGACGGTCCGCCACCGCAGGGGGAGGACGTCCTGACCGTGGGCGTGGTGAGCCTGCCGCGCGCGTCGAACCTCACCGATCTCGACCCGCTCCTCGACGAGCCGGGTGTCGTCGTGCGTCCGCTGTACCGGCCCGAGGAGATGGCCGACTGCGACCTGGTGATCCTGCCGGGGACGCGGGCTACCGTGCACGATCTCGACTGGCTGCGCCGACGCGGCTTCGATGCGGCCCTGGTGCGCCGCGCCGCGCGGGGACGCCCGATCCTGGGCGTGTGCGGGGGCTACCAGATGCTGGGCCGCGAGATCGACGACTCGGTCGAGAGCGGCCAGGGTCGAGTGCCCGGGCTGGGGCTGCTGCCGGTGCACACGGTGTTCCAGCCCACCAAGGTGCTGGCGCAGGTCACGCGCACGCTGGCCGACGGCTCGGTCGTGCGGGGCTACCAGATCCATCACGGACCGGTGCTCGTCGACGGGGGCGACCCGCTGGTCGCCGACGAGGGGTGCGTCGTGGGGGCGGTGTCGGGCACCACCTGGCACGGGATCTTCGAGAACGACCAGTGGCGCGGCGGCTTCCTCGCGCAGGTGGCCGCGCGGACGGGGCGGCGCTTCGTCGTGGCCCCCACGCGCTCCTTCGCCCGGCGCCGTGAGGAGCGATTCGATCGGTTAGCCGACCTCATCGCCGACCACTTGGACACTGCGGCGGTCATGGCGCTGCTCGAGGAGTCGTCAGCGCCCCCGCGTCTGACCTTGGGGCGGGCCTAGGGCGCGTCTGACGCGAGCTGGGTGCGGTAGGCCTCGCGCCGGACCGCGCTCGGCGTGCGTGAGCAGTCGGCGCAGCGGATCGCGCCGGGCAGTCGGTCGTAGAGGCAGCACGTCCGCCGTTCCCAGAACCAGCCGCGGCGATCCCCGAACTCGAGCGCGAGGAACGAGCCCCGGCCTCGTAGCGGCGTCGGGGCGAGGGCGAAGAAGCGATCGGCGACGTCGCGCACCCACGGACCGTGGTGGCCCTCCATCGTTCGAAAGGCGACCGCCGTCGACGAGGCGACGTTACCCCAGAGCAGGGGCTCGCCCACGCGGCGGCTCCGCCGCACGGTGGCCACGAGCGGGGCGAGGTGCTGGGCGACGGCGTCGTCGAGCAACTGGCCGAGCGTCGCGTCGCGTACGCCATCGTCGTGCCAGGCGTGCGCCACGGACGCGGCGTCGGGGGAGAGCACGGTGACAACGGGCGTGAGATAGCCGACCGTCGTGGGCCGCCCCTGGCGCACGACGACGGCCGTCGCGGCCGCCGTCGACTCGGGCAGCACGCCGGTGGTCATCGCGCAGGCCAGCGCGAGCGTGACGATGCGGTACGCGTAGTTCTGGACGAAGAGTGACGCCGCCACCGTGGGGTCGTCGCTGCCCAGTCGACGTCCACAGTCGTCCATCACGTGCCCCAACCAGTCGGGGTCGTCGACCAGCTGCGCGCTCGAGAGCCAGCGGCCGTCGAGGTCGTCACCCGCGCGGGCGAACTCGTCAGCGGGTTCTACCGCGGCTCGCAGGTAGGACCACTCGCTCGTGACCTGGAGGAGGGCACCGCGCAGCCGCGCGCGGGCCGCGTCGCCACGCAGCGTGACCGGGGGCAACCGGCCGAACGTCGCGTCGTCGCGGTGTTCGTGACTCATCGGGTCACTCTATCGGTGGCCGTCGCGGCCCCGGGTTGACGAGCGGCCCCTGATACGCTGCGGGAATCGCGCACCTGGGTCCTCGCATCGTCATCGCCGGCACTCACTCGGGGGTGGGCAAGACCACGGTGGCGACCGGGGTGATGAGCGCGTTGCACGCCCGCGGCCTGCGCGTGGGGTCGGCCAAGGTGGGACCGGACTTCATCGACCCGAGCTATCACGCTCTCGCGACCGGTCGGCCGGGGCGCAACCTCGACGCCTACCTCTCGGATCCGACCATCGTGGCCGGGCTGGCGGCGCGCGCGGCGAGCGACAGCGACGTGCTGGTCGTGGAGGGGGTGATGGGACTCTTCGACGGCTCGGGCACGACGTCGGTCGACGGCTCGACCGCGATGATCAGCGTACTGCTCGGCGCCCCGGTGATCCTCGTGGTCGACGCGTCGGCCATGAGCGGCTCGGTGGCGGCCCTGGTGCACGGCTTCGCGACCTTTTCCCCGGACGTGCGCGTGGGTGGGGTCGTGCTCAATCGGGTGGGCAGCTCGGCTCACGCGACGCTGTTGCGCGAGGCCCTGGAGCCCCTCGGGATCCCGGTGCTCGGCGTCCTCGCGCGCGACGACGCGCTCGCGTGGCGCGAGCGCCACCTCGGGCTGGTCCCGGTCGCGGAGGACCCGGCGTCGGCGCGCGCGTCCGTCGCGCGCCTGGGCGCCGTCGTCGAGCGCGCACTGGACCTGGACGCGATCCTGGCCCTGGCGCGCCGCGCCGCCCCGGTGTCGGTCGCCGATCCCCCGCGCGCCCGGTTCCAGGCGCGCTGCGACGTGGCGGTGTGCGCCGGCCCGGCCTTCAGCTTCGTCTACCCCGAGAACCTCGAGCTGCTGGAGCAGGCCGGTGCGCGCTGCGTACCCTTCGATCCGCTGGAGGAGCGGACGATCCCCGAGGGGTGTCGCGCGCTGTACGCGGGTGGGGGCTTCCCCGAGGTCTTCGCGGCGGCGTTGGGCGAGAATCGACCGCTCCTGGCCGACGTGCGTCGCCGAGTGGAGGCGGGGCTCGTGACCTGGGCGGAGTGCGGAGGGTACCTCTGGCTCTGCGAGTCCCTCGACGGGGTGGCGATGGCCGGCGTCCTGGAGGGCGCACACGCCACGATGACCGATCGTCTCACTCTTGGCTACCGCGAGGCGGCCACCCGTTACGACAGCTTCCTAGGTCCTGCGGCCACCGTCCTGCGCGGCCACGAGTACCATCGCTCGGTGGTCTCGCCCCCCGGTGAGGGCCTGGACCTCACCGGTCGTTTTGGCGCAGGACGTGCTGGTTATGTGAGCGGCTCGCTCGTGGCGAGCTACCTGCACCAGCACCTGTCTGCGTCGCCGGCTCTTGCTGAGCGATTCGTCGCGGCGGCGGCGGGGTCGCCGGTCGCACCGCCGAGTGGGGCGAGCGGTTAGCGGTTAGCGGTTAGCGGAAGTCCTCCTGGAGGGCGTCGAGCGCCGCCGCCCCGGGGCACAGTTCGCTGAGGGGGATCCGGTTGAGGCCCGTGGGGGGCGTGTGGCCCATCTCGTGGGGCGTCTGGGCCAGTTCGTTCACGTACAGCAGGCCCGTGACGATCTCGCCGCGGGTCTGGTGGTCGCGGATGTAGCTCTCTACGCTCTCGCGGTTGCGCGGGTCGTAGTCCGCGGGCACCGAGCGGAATCGCACGATGCTGCCGTCGTGCATCGGCACGACGCGCGTGCCGTCGGTGGGGATGGTGGCCTGGATCTCGCGGCGCAGGGGCACGAAGTCGGTCACGACCTCCTTGACCTCGTGCTCGCGCATGAAGCGGTAGCTCTTGGTCGACCCCTCGTGGTCGTTGAAGGTGACGCACGGCGAGATGACGTCGATGAGCGCGAGGCCGTTGTGCGCGACGGCCGCCTTCAGGATCGGGATGAGTTGCTCCTTGTCGCCCGAGAAGCTGCGGGCGAGGAACGTGGCGCCGAGGGAGAGCCCCAGGAGGATCGGGTCGATGGGCGCGATGATGTTGGGGTCACCCTTTTTCGGGCGCGATCCGATGTCCGCCGACGCCGAGAGCTGGCCCTTGGTGAGACCGTACACGCCGTTGTTCTCGATCACGTAGACCATCTTCACGTTGCGACGGATGGCGTGGGCGAGATGTCCGAGGCCGATGGAGAGCGAGTCCCCGTCGCCGGAGATGCCGATGTACGTGAGCTCGCGGTTGGCCGCGTAGGCGCCGGTGGCGATGGCGGCCATCCGACCGTGGGCCGAGTTGAAGCCGTGGGCGCCGCGCACGAAGTATGTCGGCGTCTTGGACGAGCAGCCGATGCCGCTCAACTTGGCGATCGTGTGCGGGGGCGTTGACAGCTCCCAGAACGCGTGGACGATGGCGGCGGTGATCGAGTCGTGGCCGCACCCCGCGCAGAGGGTCGACATCGCCCCCTCGTAGTCGCGAATGGTGAGGCCCAGGTCGTTCTTGGGCAGCGGCGCGAGGGGGATGAGTGGCTTGGTGATGGACGGCATGGCGACCCTACTTCCCTAGTTCCGTGGTGATGCTCTCGACGACCTGCTGCGCACTCAGGGGGAAGCCCCCGTAGGCGAGGACCGACGTCATTGACTCGATGGGCGTACCGGTCTCGACCGCGATGAGCGAGCGCAACTGGCCGTCACGATTCTGCTCGACGACGAAGCAGCGCGCGTGCTGCTCGACGAAGGACCGTACCGCCGGCGCGAAGGGGAAGCCCCGGACTCGCATGAAGTCCGCCACGACGCCCTGCTGCGCGAGGAGGTCGACTGCCTCGCGCACCGCGAGGTCACAACTGCCCAGGGTGAGCACGCCGATCGTGGCGCCGTCGTGACGCTCGACGATCGGGGCGGGGACGTAGGCGGCCGCGGCGGCGTGCTTCTTCTTCAGGCGGTCCACGACCTCCTGGTAGGCGGCGGCGTCCTCGGTGTAGCGACCGTACTGGTCGTGGCCCGAGCCGCGGATGAAGTAGGCGCCCTTCTCGTCCGATCCCGGGAGGGTCCGAGCGGTGACGTGGTCCATGTCGGCGTTGGCGTAGCGGAAGAACTCCTTCATTCCCGCCAGGTCCTCGTCGTGTAGGACCCGCCCCCGGTCCGGCACGTACCCTTCGTCCCAGGTGAGCTTGGGCACGACCCAGTCGTTCATTCCGATGTCCAGGTCCAACAGCACGAACACCGGTGTCTGGAAGTGCTCGGCGAGATCGAACGACGTCACCGCGAACTCGAAGGACTCGGCCGGGTCCTTGGGGAACAGCAGGATGTGCTTGGTGTCGCCGTGCGAGGCGTAGGCGCAGAGCAGGATGTCGGCCTGCTGGGTGCGCGTGGGCATGCCGGTCGACGGCCCGGTGCGCTGCACGTCGATGACGACGGCGGGGATCTCGGTGTAGTAGGCCAGGCCAAGCAGTTCGTTCATGAGCGAGATCCCCGGACCCGAGGTGGACGTGAAGGAGCGGGCCCCGCTCCACGACGCGCCGAGCACGATGCCGATGGCGGCGATCTCGTCCTCGGCCTGCACGATCAGGTAGTTGTTGCGCACGGTGGGTGGGTCGTCGGGGGACGCTCCCGGGATGGTCTCGCGCCGGTAGGTGGCGCAGAGCTTCGTGAAGTTGTCCATCACGGCGGTCGCTGGCGTGATCGGGTACCACCCGGCCACGGTGGCGCCGGCGTAGAGGCAGCCCAGCGCGGCCGCGGTGTTGCCGTCGATCAGGATCGAGTCGCGCGTCGCCTCCATGGGCTCGACGCGAAAGGGCAGCGGGTAGGCGAAGTTCTCGCGTGCGTAGTCGTAGCCGAGGCGCAGCGCCTTCTGGTTCGACTCACGGAGCCGTTCGTTGCGGGCGAACGTCTCGCTCAGCAGGTTGGACACGAGGTCGGCGTCGATGTCGAGCAGCGCGACGATGGCGCCCGCGTAGGCGATGTTCTTCATCAGGATCCGTTCGCGCGGGGCGACGAAGTTCTCGATGCACATCGTGGCCAGGGGAACGCCGAGGAAGGTGACGTCGTCGCGCAGCAGCTCCTCGTCGAGCGGCCACGAGGAGTCGTAGAGGACGTAGCCGCCGGTGCTCACGTCGCGGATGTCCTCGGCGTAGGTCTGGGCGTTCATGGCGACCATGAGGTCGTAGTCGAGGGCGCGAGCCGTGTAGCCCGACTTGTTGACGCGGATCTCGTACCAGGTGGGCAGACCCTGGATGTTCGAGGGGAAGAGGTTCTTGCCCGAGACGGGGATTCCCATGCGGAAGATGGCTTGCATCAGCAGGCTGTTGGCGCTCGCGGATCCCGTACCGTTCACGTTGGCGAGCTTGACCGAGAAGTCGTTCACGCGCGTGGCGGTGGTGGGGGCGGTATCGAGGGACATTTGGTCAACTCCTCACGTCGGACGTCGGCTTGGTCGGCACGGGGATGCGCAGTACTCCGGGGCTCGAGGCGTAGGGGATCTGCAGGGTGAACTCCGCCATGTCCCACGCCGCCGTGGGGCAGCGCTCGGCGCACAGGCCGCAGTGCACGCACACGTTCTCGTCCTTGACCATGACGCGCCCGGTCTGGGGCAGTGGCGCCGAGACGTAGAGCGGCTGGTCCAGGTTGACCGACGGCGCCGAGAGCCGCCCGCGAAGGTCCGCCTCGTCGCCGTTGTGCGTGATGGTCAGGCACTGCACCGGGCAGATGTCGACGCACGCGTCACACTCGATGCACAGTGACGCCTGGAACGCCGTCTCGACGTCGCAGTTGAGGCAGCGCTGCGCCTCGCGCGCGGTCTGCTCGGCCGTGAAGCCGAGTTCGACCTCGAGGTTGAGCGACCGGAAGCGCTCGGTCAACTCGATGTGGCGCATCTGCTGGCGTGGCGACGGGTTGTAGTCGTTGTAGTAGCTCCATTCGCTCATGCCCATCTTCTGGCTGAGCAGGTTCATGCCCTCCGCCGGCCGCTCGGTCAGGCTCTGGCCGTGGCAGAACTGGTGGATGGAGATAGCCGCTTGGTGGCCGTGGGCCACCGCCCAGATGATGTTCTTCGGCCCCCAGGCGGCGTCGCCGCCGAAGAAGACGCCCGGCAGCGTCGACTCGAAGGTGGTCTCGTCGACCACTGGCATGTCCCACTCGCCGAAGGTCAGGCCCAGGTCGCGCTCGATCCAGGGGAAGGCGTTCTCCTGGCCGATCGCCAGGATGACGTCGTCACAGGGGATGGTCACGGTGTCGAGCACCGTGGAGTGACGCGCACCCTCGTCCCACTCGACGACGTCGAACTCCATGCCCACCAGACGTCCGTCCTCGATCACGAAGCGCCGGGGCGCGTGGTTGACGACGATCGCTACGCCCTCCTCCTCGGCGTCCTCGAGTTCCCAGGCCGAGGCCTTGAAGTACTCGCGCGGGCGACGCGCCATGACTCGTATGTCGGTGCCGCCGAGGCGCAGCGAGGTACGACAGCAGTCCATGGCGGTGTTGCCGACGCCGATGATCAGAACCCGCTCTCCGATGCTGGTGACGTGACCGAACGAGACCGACTCCAGCCAGTCGATGCCGATGTGGATGTGGGACTCGGGACCGGTCTCGTCGTGGCGCCCCGGGATCTCCAGCCCCTTGCCGCGCGGCGCGCCGACGCCGACGAAGACGGCGTCGAAGTTCTCCTCGAGCAATGAGCGCAGGCTCGTGATGGGGGTGTTGTAGCGGATGTCTACGCCCATGTCGAGGATCGCCTGGGTCTCGCTGTTCAGCACCTCGTCGGGGAGGCGGAACTCCGGGATGTTGGTGCGCATCAAGCCACCCGCCGTGGCGAACTGCTCGAACATGACGACCTCGTAGCCCAGGGGGACCAGGTCATTGGCGACCGTGAGTGACGAGGGACCCGCGCCGACGCACGCGATGCGCTTGCCGTTCTTCTGCGCGGGTGCGGTCGGCAAGCGATCGGTGATGTCGTCTTTCAGGTCCGCGGTGACGCGCTTGAGCCGGCAGATCGCCACCGGGTTGCCGTCGACCCGACCCCGTCGGCACGCGGGTTCGCAGGGACGATCGCACGTGCGCCCGAGGATTCCCGGGAAGACGTTGGACTCGCGGTTGAGCATGTACGCGTCGGTGAAGCGTCCCTGGGCGATGAGCCGGATGTAGCCCGGCACGTTGGTGTGGGCGGGGCACGCCCACTGACAGTCGACCACCCGGTGGTAGTAGCTCGGGTCCTGGTCGTTCGTCGGCTCCACGCGGTCCTCCTTTGAGCATCCCGACGAGCCCGCATTCGGGTGCGGGACGAAGGTCTCGAAGGTCATCGTACTCGGCGACTCCCGGGACCAAATGCCCTACGCGACGGTTCGTGGTGCGTCGCCGCCGCGGCTCTCGCGACGACGGGCCTTCCGGGACGCGATGACGGATCCCGTAGACTTGGTCAACGCGAGGAAGGGATTGGGTGTGCGCCGCACGCGAATCGTTGCCACGGTCGGGCCGGCCTCGGAGAGCGACCACGTCATCCGAGAGTTGGTCGAGGCGGGCGTCGACGTCTTTCGGCTCTCCTTCGCCCACGGCGACATCCCCTCGGGAATCGACCGGCTGCGGCGCCTGCGTCACCTGGCCCCCGACGTGGCACTGATGGTGGACATCCCGGGGCCCAAGATCCGCGCGGGGTCCTTCGGGACCGACCCGGTCGCGCTGAACGTCGGCGATGTCGTCGAGCTGGTCGAGGGATTCGACACGGGCTCGAGCGCGTCGCGGATCGTGGTCGAGCGTCGTGACGTCCTGTCGCTCCTGCGCGTCGGCGACGCGATCCACATCGGCGACGGCGGGGTCTCGCTGAGCGTGACCCAGAGTGGACCAGAGTTCCGAGCCCTGGTCACATCGGGCGGCACGGTCATGGGCAAGCCGGGACTGTCGCTACCGTCATCGATCCTGAACGATCGCCTGCCCACGGCCGACGATCGGGACCGGCTCGAGGCCCTGCGCAGCGAGGACTTCGAGATCCTGGCCGTCTCCTTCGTTCGCTCGGCCTTCGACGTGGTGTCGACGCGCACGGTTCTCTCGCGCGACGACATCATGCTGATGGCCAAGATCGAGACGGCCGAGGGGGTCGACAATCTCGACGAGATCATTGCGGTCTCCGACGCCATCATGGTCGCGCGGGGCGATCTGGGCGTGCGCATGCCGATCGAGGAGGTCCCGCACCTGCAGAAGGAGATTGTGCGCCACGGCGTGCGCTACGCCCGGCCCGTCGTGGTGGCGACTCAGATGCTCGAGTCGATGACGCACTCCCAGGTGCCCACCCGCGCGGAGGTGACCGACGTGGCCAACGCGGTGCTGGACGGAGCGAGTGCCGTCATGCTGAGCGGGGAGACGGCCATCGGCGACGATCCGGTGGCGACGGTTCAGACGATGGACCGCATCGTGCGTCGCGCCGAGCAGTCCTTCGACTACCTGAAGTGGGGCTCGTCGCTCGGCGTCCAGCAGATCGTGGGCATCGGCACCCAGTCGACGCGCATCACGGCGACGGTCACCGGCGCCGCGTGGCGCGCGGCGATGGAGGAGAACGCGGTCGCCATCGTGGCCTGCACCCGCTCGGGCATGACCGCACGAGCGATCTCGCGCTTCCGGCCACCGATGCCCATCGTGGCGATCACCCCGAGCGAGAAGACGGCCTTGCAGTTGCGCGCGTCGTGGGGCGTCCAGGAGGTCTACCTTTCGCCGGCCACCGACATCGACGAACTCTGCGACTTCGCGGTGACCCAGCTGAAGTTGTCGGGCCTGGCCAAGCCGGGCGACGCCGTCGTGGTGATGGCCGGCTCACGCTCGGGAGGTACGGCGGTCACCGACACGGTGCGCATGATCATCGTGTCGTGAGCGAGATCGCGCCACCGCGGGCCTTTCGCGTCGAGCGTCGGGGTGTCGACGTCGTGCCGCGCGTGGAGCGGTGGGCGTCGCCACGCACCATCGGAGCGATGTGGACGGGCTCGTCGATCAACATCGCCTACGTCGTTTACGGCGCGCTGCTCATGGGCTTCGGCATCAGCTTTCGCACGGCGCTCGTGCTCATCGTGGCGGGCAATCTCTCCTACCTCCTCGTCGGCGTGGCGTCGCTGCAGGGGATCCAGGCGGGAACGACGACTTTCGCGATCAGTCGGGCGGCCTTCGGCACGCGAGGGGCGCGCCTGGTCAGCTTCATCAACTGGATCACGCAGTTGGGATTCGAGGTGGAGGCGCTGATCCTCATCGTGGGCGCGTCGGTGGTCGTGAGCCAAATCGCGGGGGTGCGCGTGGGCGCCGGGCTCAAGGTGGTCTTCATCGTGGCGGCCTGCGCCATCCAGACCGTGCTGCCCTTCTTCGGACACGCCACGATGGTGCGAGTGCTGCGCGCGCTCATCTGGCCGTTCATCGCCGTCTTCGTGCTGGTCGCGCTGTTCGCCCTGCCTCACGTGAACCTCGACTACCGGGGCGTCACCGGTGGGTGGGAACTCGACAGCGCGGGCTTGGCCTTCGTGGTGGCCCTATCGGGGTTGGGTTGGACCGAGTGCGCCAACGACTACTCGCGCTACGTGTCGCCCGCGTCCTCTCCTCGCGCGGTCGTGGGGTGGGTGTTCGTGGCGACGGCCCTGCCCGAGATCGTCCTCATGACGGTGGGCGCGTCGCTCTTCACGTTCCTCTCGAACAGTGCGGTGTGGAACGGGGCCAACCCCTTTGAGGTGTTCCGCCATCAGAGCGTCTTCCCGTCGTGGGCGGTGGTGGCGGTGATGCTGGTGGCGATCGTGCAGATGTTCAGCATCGACGCTCTGGTGCTGTACTCCTCGGGCGTATCGCTGCTGGCCACGGGCGTGCCGGTGCGCCGCTACCAGGCGGTGCTCGTGGATGGGGTGCTGGCCGGTCTGCTCACCGTGTGGGCGACGTTCCAGTCGTCGTTCTCGGCGTACACCAAGGAGTTCGTCGGGGTCATCATCGTGTGGATCGCGCCGTGGCTCGGGGTGTTCCTCGTCGACTGGTGGATGCGGGGTCGTCGCTACGACTCGGGCGACCTCGAGCGAACCGACCGGAGGTCGCGCTACTTCACGGGTCGCTATGGGGTCCATTTCCCCGGCGTCATCGCGTTCGTGGGCGGGCTGGTCAGTGCGACCGCGTGCTTCTCTAAGGCTCCGCCGCCCGTGAACTTCCCCTTTCACTGGATGACGCCGGTGTCGAACGCCTTCGGCTCGTTTTACTGCACGGGGGCGGTGGCGGCCCGCTGCGGACCCGCGGGATGGTTTGGCGGAGCCGACTTCTCCGCTCCGGTCGGCATCGTTGTGGCGGGTTTCCTCTACTTCGTCTTGACTCGTCGGACTCGCACCGTCGACCCGGTTCACGCGTCGACGGTGCGATCGTAGGGATCTCCGGGAGTTCGTGGTACTCGGCCCGCGTCGATGCGGGCCGGATGGTCTCCCCCGCTTCTCTGAGCGGAGCCTCTCTCGTGGCTCAAGGCGCCGCCGAGGGGTGAGGACCGTCCCCGAATGGGAAACGTCGCGCAACGTCTGGGCCGACCTCGCGAGGTGGTCCCGATCTTGACGAGGTCATTCACCCGCGAGACGCGACGGGCTTCTCGCGACGACGTTGCGAAGCGTGCTCCGAGTGGAGCGAGCGCGGGCTCGCTGGACGGTGCCGAGTACCTGACCGATGGCGGAGCACACCGTCACCGGCCGGTACTGGCTTCTCGATGCCCTCATCGCTTCGAGTGTCCGAGCGGGGACGCCATCGACCACCTGGCCTCCCCTGCCGCGGCCTTGACGTGGTAAGTCGCCGCGTCACCCGCTACACCGCCCAGGACCTCCCCGTGGGCGTCAGCCGAGGACTGTGCCAGCGCCTTGGCAGTGGCTCGAGCGGGGCAACTCGCCACTCAGCGCTGGAGGTATCGCACGGTCGTTCTCTCGTCGTGAGCGCAGACGATCACCATGGTGTACGTGCCGCGAGGTGTGAGGTGACCCGTTGTCATTCGGATCGTCAGGCGCGTCCTGTCCCCAGGTCGAGGTGACACTGGCGCTCTGTGGAACTGTCTCACGCAGCCTTCCTTCGAGGGAGCGGGTTCAACCTGTACGACATCAGCGGCAATACGGCCGAAGTCGGTCGTCGGGTTGGTGAATGCGTAGCGGGGCGGGGGTTGCGAGTGAAGCGTTGCAGGCACTCTGTTCATTGATGACCACGCAGTTGTCACTGCGGACGTTCAGCGCTCGAACGAGCGACGAGAACGTCGCCTCACAGCGGGTACTCGAGAAATGTGCCTTCGTCGTCGTTGGGACGGCCGAGGTCCGTGTCCGGTCGGACCGTCTGCATCGCCACGTCCCGGCACAGTCGGGCGAGCAGCCCCGTGCGAGATGGGTTCGTCCGCTGTTCGGCTAGGTGGCTCGCGTGCCTCGCACCCGCGACGAGAGTAAAGCCAGGTGCGGGCTCGATGCGATGGGTGGCCGCGCTGGAATCAGCCGTCCGTTCTCCCTGTTTCGATTCACGCGTTGGGGTACGTTGCAGGTTCGAAAGTGCTCTCTGAAGAGATTTTTGTAAAAGCCAGAGATACAATGCGCGTGATCTACTTAAGAGCCTCGCGGGAGCCACACGTTGTGGCTCTTGACGAGACCGCTGCATAGGTGGGTGGGGATGCGAGTCACGCAGTTGCGAAGGTGGACGAAATTCGCCGTACTTGCTTGGCTCAGTACGTCGATCGCGACGGCTGGGAGTGGCGGGCCAGCGCTCGCCGCCACTGCGCATCAATCTAGTCCTCCTCCAGCAACTGGACCTATCTACGTTAAGGACCTGAGTCCGACGTCAGTCAGTCTGCAAGCACCTCTTAGTCCGAATGGCTCCGACACCACCTACGTTTTCGACTACGGCACAACGGGCGCGTATGGATCGACGACGCTGGTTCAGGATGCTGGTTCGGGACTAGCGATGGTTATCGCATCGGCGACTCTCTCGGGCCTCGTACCTGACACGATCTATCACGTTGAACTCGTTGCGACGAACGCGGGAGGAAGCGTGACCAGCGGGGATCAAACGTTCTTCACTGAGCCCGATGGCACGACGACCGTTCCGATTGGTGGCGTGACACCACCGACGGACAGTCCGACGAAGCCGGTAGGCGTTTCAGAGAGGTTCGTTCGCGCGCCCGTCATGAATCCGGCCGGATCCTTTGACGGATTTTCCGGGGTGTCATGCGCGTCGACGTTCTGCCTCGCTGTTGGATTCCAGGGGCGGCCCGGCGGTACGGTAAGGCCACTCGTCGAGCGATGGTCGGGACGATCTTTTGTGATGGCTCCATCACCAAAGACACCCGGCGCATCTTTGTACGCCGTGGCCTGCTTGAGCAGTAAGGATTGTCTCGGAGTGGGACGTGATGCGCCCAACGCCTACTCGGCGCGCTGGAACGGGCACGACTGGATCGTCGAGTCGACTCCGAGCCCAGTGACTGCGAACGGCGACATCTTGCGCTCGGTGAGTTGTGTATCGTCGGCCGATTGTTGGGCTGCGGGCTTCACTGACGGAGCCACAAAGAACATGGCGATTCTGATCGAACACTGGAACGGGAGCGCCTGGTCAATTGTTGACGCGCCCAGTCCACCCGCTTCGCTCGCCAATGGTATTAGCTGTTCGTCAGCGGCGAACTGCTGGGTCGTCGGTGCGTACGACGCATTCCCCGAGGCGGGCTCCTTGCTTGCCGAGCGTTGGAACGGAGCCAAGTGGGCGATCGTTCCGATCTCACTGCCCTTGGGAACCGCGGGTGAATATATCACCGTGTCGTGCCAGAGCCAATCCGCGTGCTGGGTGAGCGGATCTGGGGCGAGGGAGAACTTCATGCTTCGCTTCGTCAATGGCTCATGGCACTTTGTCCATTTCCCCCAGATGGCCGTCATGGCTGTGTCGTGCAACTCGGCGCTGGCCTGCTGGTCTGTCGGCCCCGGGCTCGCTATCGGACATTGGAACGGACAAGCGTGGATGGTGATAAAGCAGCAAACCTTCGTGGGGGGCGGATTTACCAGTGATGCCTGTGCCACGGCAACGGAATGCTTCGCTGTTGGTATTTTGGAGAACCAAAGGACCAACTCCACCGCGTCGCAGCGAGCAGTGACCTATGTAGTGCGCGCTACGTAGTGACTGATGCCTCTCTCGGCGTCGCCGTCGTCGCCCTCTTCACCATGGCGTCTACGCAAAGTGGTACTCGGTAAGTTGTCGCCTGGCTCCGAACGCTCCCTTCGTATGTGTTTTCCAGGGTGCGCTGAAGCCTGACCTGCACCGGGTTTTGTTACCTCTCCGTTTGTTGAATTTGGGCCCAAGTGAAAGCCTCAATTCATGCCAGCGTCCTATCCCGCGGAGTTCCGACGGCGAGCAATCGCGCTCGTGAGATCGGGGTGGTCGGTCACGAAGACTGCCCACGATCTCGACGTCACGACGACCTCTATCTATAACTGGGTGCGACGAGATCGCATCGACCGGGGCGAGATCCCAGGCGTGTCGACCAAGGAGTCCAAGGACTTGGTGAGGGCGCGTCGGCGCATCCGCGAGCTCGAGGCCGAAGTGGAGATCCTTCGCCGCGCCAACGAACTACTCGGCAAGTACCTCCGCCCAAGAGGGTCTACCCGGTGATCGACGCCCTCGTCGACGCCGGGTTCTCCGTGAAGAAGTGTTGTGAGGTGCTGAGTGTCTCGAGCGCCGGTTACTACCTCGCCAAGACTCGTCCGATGTCACCCACGAAGATCCGTCGTGAGTGGCTAACCGGGCTCATCCGAGAGGTTCACGCCGACAGTCGTGGCACCTATGGATCTCGCCGCGTACACGCCGAGTTGACCAAGGGTCGTGGGGTGCACGTCAGTCGCGGACTCGTGACAATTCTCATGCACAACGCAGGAATCGCCGGGATTCCGGGACCCCGCAAGGTCAAGCGCGTGAAGGGCACCCCGACGTCGGACGATCTCGTTGGAGCGAAAGTTCGAGAGGTCGTTGCTGGACGAGTTGTGGGTGAGCGACATAACGGAGCATCCGACGCGCGAGGGCAAGGTCTATTGCTGCTGTGTGCTCGACACCTGCAGTCGACGCATCGTGGGCTGGTCCATCGACTCGGTTCAGGACACCACTTTCGTGGTCAACGCGCTTGACATGGCCATCAAGCAGCGTCGTGTGAAGAAGGGATCCGTGGTCCACAGCGACCGGTTGAGCCCGCCCAGTTCACCTCCTGGTCCTTCACCGAACGGATCCGCGACGCCGGCCTGATGCCGTCCTTCGGGTCGGTCGGCGACGCATTCGATGACGCCATGATGGAGTCGTTCTGGTCGAGCATGCAGAACGAACTTCTCAACCGCAAGAAGTGGAACACCCGCTTGGAGCTGACCAACGCCATGTTCGACTACAACGAGGTGTTCTACAATCGCCAGCGTCGGCACTCGTCCCTCGGCTACGTCTCACCAGTCGAGTTCGAACTGTCGATGAAGGAACAACAGACCGCTTGAATTCAAGACTGGAATGGGTAACAAAACCTGGTGCAGGTCAGAGTCTCCGGGGAACAGTGAAGATGGTGTTGGTTCGGTTTCGGTTTGACCTGCCGGAAAACTGACGCCTCAA
>JAJYNX010000102.1 GCA_021786095.1 Actinomycetes bacterium
TCAACGCCGAGGTCAGCGACTGGAAGACCCTCGGGATCAACGTGACCACCTCGACCAACACGTTCAACAACGTGATCTCGGGCTGCACGCCGACCTCGGCCACGCAGTGGGAGATCTGCTCGTGGGGTGCCGGCTGGATCTACTCGCCGGACTACTACCCCTCGGGTGAGGAGCTGCTGCTCAAGGGCGCCGGATCGAACGCCGGGAGCTACAACGACCCGACGATGAACGCGATCATCAAGCAGTCGATCACCACCACCGCGTCGCTGACGCGCTACGCGGCCTACGCGGCCACGCAGGTGCCGGTGCTCTACCAGCCATTGCAGACGGCCATCGGCGAGAACTCGACGAAGCTCCAGTCCTCGATCGGCTTCACGCCCAACCCGCTCGATGAGTTCATGCCCGAGTACCTGTCGCTCAAGTAGCGACGCACGTCGAAGGGGTGGCGGCGCGGGCCGCCACCCCTTCGACGGGGAGACCCGCCCGGTTTGAGTCGTGGTGTCGTGCGGCGGCCGTCGAGTGTGCCCTTCACAGCTGACGAACGGTGACTCCCGACTGGTTGCGCCGCGACCGTTGCGTCTCCGGGAGGGGACAATGGACGAGAGCGGCGTGGGCGAGACGACTGGGTCGTGCTGGCAGGACTTGAACGACGTGATGGCGGCACAGGTGAACCGGGTGTTGCTGTACGGACCGCCCGGGACCGGGAAGACCTTCGCGGCGTTACGTTTCGCCGTGTCGGGCGATCCGGCGGAGCGTCTCGTCTGCACGGAGGACTTGACGACGGGCGAGATCACGGGGACGTGGATGCCCGCCGGAGACGGCCGATGGAGATGGCTTGAGGGTCCGGCGATTCGCTCGTGGCGTGCCAACGGTGGGAATGGTGGCCGTCTCGTCGTGGACGAGGTCGATCGCGCGTCTGGCGACGCGCTCAGCACCTTGCTCGCCGTCACCGACTCACCGGATTCGGCTCGATGGCGCAGTCCGGAGAGCGGGGAGTGGGTGACGCCGGGTGCGAACTTCTCGGTGGTGATGACAACCAACGTGGAGGATCTCGAGGAGCTCCCGGCAGCGTTGCGAGATCGCTTTGCCGTTCGGATTCGCGTCGACCAGCCACACCCGTCCGCGGTGCGACGCCTGAGCGAAGACCTGCGCGGCCCGGCGCTGGCGGGATCGGTGGGTGAGGCCCAACGCCGCGTGTCGCTGCGCAGCTTCTACGCCTTCGACCAGTTGCGGTCGCGCTACGGGGCGCAGCGTGCTGCTCGGCTGGTGTTCGGCGAGGCCGAAGGACTGGCGGTGGTCGACGCGCTCTCGATCGGAGCCATGCGATGACGACTGTCTTCCCCGATCTCGTGACGGGTCGTGAGGACGGCTTCGTCGGTGGTCCGTGGCGGGTTCAGCCAGGCTCGTCGTTGCGAGGCGGGGCGAGTTGCAACCTCACGGACCGGATCCTCGAGGTACCCCTCGGCTCCGATCCCGTGGCGCGTGTTGTGCGCGCGCACGAGCTCGTGCACTCTCGGGTCAGCCCTCATGAGGCCCCGTGGAGGGCGAACCTCGCGGACGTGGACCCGCGCGCCCTGGAGTGTGCGGAGGAGTTGCGGGTGAACACGCTGGCGGGCCGTCTGGGCTTCGACGTCACGTTGCTCTGCGACGGCACCGAGAAGGAGGGTGGGCGGCGTCTGGGAGAGGCTGGTGCCTGGGACGAGGTGGCCTGTTTTCTCCTCGCCGTCATGGGTACCGGCGCGGAGCGCGCGTTCCTCGCTGGCGTGCGCCGCGGCCAGCCGGAGTGGATGGGCGCGCTGCGGGTGTTGCAACGACGGGTGCGGAGTCTCGTCGATCACTGCACCACGCCGATAATGAGTTGTACCCGCCTCGGCGATGACGGGATCCCGCAGGGATACGCGGCGGCGACCGTCGTGGTGGCGAGGCTGGTGACGGGCGTTCTCTCCGCGCGCGTCCCCGTCGGCGCCACCGAGCTGCGCGCCTTTCGCCGCTCCCTCGAGACCGGTGGGCGGCGGCCCCCTAGCGGGCGATTCGCCACGCTCGTCTTCGCGTCGGACGTGGACGTGGACGTGCGTTCACGTTCGCGCGCACGGGTGCTGCGCCGTGATCGTCCCGCCACGTCGGGGACGGTGTTGCGCCATCCCGAGCGACTGCTCACGGACCCTCTTCAGCGGGCCTTTACGCGTCCGACGCGCTACCACGGCGGCATCGTCGTGATCGACCAGTCGGGCTCGATGGACTTGGACGCGTTGGCGATGCAACGCGTCGTGCGTGGCGCACCCGACGCGCTGGTCGTCGGGTACAGCCATAAGCCGGGGGATCGCGGCGCGACTCCGAACGTGTGGCTCCTGGTGCACGGTGGTCGCGCCGTGCGCGAGTGGCCCACGGGAAATGTCGGCAACGGCGTCGATGGACCGGTCCTGCAGTGGGCACTCGCCCGGCGTGTCGGCGCGGAACCTGTGGTATGGGTCACCGACGGTCAGGTGACCGACTCCAACGACCATCCCGACGCGGCGCTCGCCCAGGAGTGCGCCGACATCGTGCTGCGCCACCGGGTGCGCCTGTCGCGAGACGTCGGGGACGCTGCGCGACTCCTGGCGTCGCGCGCCATCCGGGATCCCGTCGACTACCGAGATTTCGGCCGCGTGGGCCGTGCCATCGAGCAGCGCCGGCGGTGTTGACCACGTTGGATCGACTCTTGCGACGAACACCTGTTCGCCCTATACTTACGAACAGGTGTTCGTCGAGGAGGGCTGACCGTGGCGATGGCGCAAGTGATGGTAACCGAGTCGGAGCAGGCTCCCGCTGTGCTGCGCCTGGTGGTCTCGGCTTCCGAGGCCGCCTCGTGGCGTCGGGGAGCCCCTCTGGCGCAGCGGCGCGCCGCGCGCGCCCGGACGGTGCAGCGCCGACGCCGCTCGCTGGTGGGCGCCGCATTGGTCGCGGGGCTGGTGGTGCTCGCGTGGCCCGGACACGCCTTCGGAGGGGAGAACAGCGTCGGTCTGTCGACTGATGTGGCGACGAGCTCAGTACTCTCGGCAGGGATGGACTACGTGGTTCAGCCGGGGGACACAGTCGGAACGATCGCGCGACTGATCAATCCGGTGACGCCGGCGCTCGCGCGCCGTGCGCTGGTTCGTGAGTTGGGCTCCGCGGTCGTGGTCCCGGGCGAGCACGTGATCGTCCCGTAATTTTCGGGGATATTCAGTGTATCGTGACGTAGTGCGATGTCCCTTTTGTGCGAACGACGATGATCGCGTCGTCGACTCGCGCCTGGCCGAAGACGGGGTCGCGATTCGGCGTCGTCGAGAGTGCGCCGCCTGCGGTCAGCGGTTCACGACCTTCGAGCGGATCGAGGAGGTGGGACTGTACGTGATCAAGCGTTCTGGTTCGCGTGAGCCCTTCGATCGATCCAAGGTGCTGAACGGTGTGCGTTCGGCCAGCAAGAACCGCCCCGTGGATGACGAGGTGCTGGCCACCCTCGCGCAGCGGGTCGAGGAGTCGATGCGCCTGCTCGGTCGAGACGTGACGAGCGAAGAGATCGGCGTCGCCACGATGGACGTGCTGCGCAGCGTGGACGACGTGGCCTACGTGCGCTTCGCGTCCGTCTACAAGGGGTTCGAGGGCACCGAGGACTTTGCGCGCGAGATCGGCATGCTGGTCAAGTCCACGGCGCCCAAACTGCGACACTGAGGTGCGGTCGCTGGCTCTGCACCCTCGAGTCGCCATGGCGATCTTCGCGCACCCCGACGACGCGGACGTTGCGGCCGGCGGGCTGTTGGCGCAGTGGGCTGACGAGGGCTGCGCGGTCCACCTCGTCGTGGTGTGCGACGGTGCGAAGGGTGCCCACGTGCCAGTGGACAGCGCGTATCTGGCGGAGGTGCGACATCGGGAGCTCGAGTCGGCGGCGCAGCTCCTGGGGGCGTCGACGGTCGTGAACCTGGGCCAACCCGACGGAGAGGTAGACAATGACCTCGCACTGCGCGCGACCCTGGTGGAGCTGGTGCGATCGCGACGACCCGAGGTCGTGGTGGGCCCCGACCCGACGGCTACCTTCTTCGCCGGCGTGTACATCAACCACCATGATCATCGCGCGACTGGGTGGGCGTTGTTGGACGCGGTGGCTCCCGCGGCGGCCATGCCGCTGTACTTCCCCGATCGCGGCGCGCCGCACCAAGTGGGGCGTCTGCTCCTCTCGGGGACGCACGAGCCGGATGTCGTCGCCGACGTGACCCACGTGATCGATCGCAAGGTGGCAGCGGTACTGACCCATTCGTCCCAGTTGGGCGACGACACGGAGGCCATTCGCGACGTGGTCTACGAGCGAGCGGCCCAGGCAGGCCGACTGACGGGCGTGGCGTACGGGGAGGCATTCCGGCACGTTGAACTCGACTTCTGAGGATCCCTCGCTGGACGAGGCGCCGATTCTGCACGTCGACCTGGATGCGTTCTTCGCGTCCGTCGAGATGCTGGACGATCCCAGCCTGCGCGCACGCCCGCTCGCGGTGGGCGGCAGTGGGGAGAGGGGAGTGGTGGCGAGCGTGAACTACGAGGCGCGCCGCTACGGGGTCCACAGCGGCATGTCGAGCGTGGTGGCGCGTCGACGCTGTCCCGATCTGGTGATCGTGGCGGGGCACTTCGATCGCTATGAGGCGTACTCGCGCGACTTCCACGCGGTCGTGAACGACCTCACCCCAACCTTCGAGCCACTGGGCCTCGATGAGGTGTTCGCGGACCTGCGAGGCCTCGCGCGTCTGGGGATTCGACCGCTGGCGGCCGCGCGGTCCCTGCGCGAGCGCGTGCGCGGCGAACTGCGCCTCGAGTGCGGAGTAGGTCTGGCTCGCAACAAGCTGTTTGCCAAGTTGGCCTCGCGACGCGCCAAACCCTTCATCGAGAACGGCGAGGTGCGAGAGGGGCCGGGGGTCGTGTGGGTCAGCCCCGCGAGGGAGGTCGCGTGGCTCGAGGAGCTCCCCGTACGCGCGCTCTGGGGCGTCGGGCCGGCGACGGAGTCGAAGCTGGCGCAGTTGGGCGTGCGCGCCGTGCGCGACCTGCGCCACATCGACGAGGTGGCCCTTGCGCGCTACGTCGGCACATCGATGGCCGCGACGCTGGTCGGCTTCTCGCGCGGCGAGGATCCACGCGCGGTGGTGGTGGAGCGCACCGCGAAGTCGCTCGGACACGACCAGACGTTCGCCCGCTCGCTGAGCGGTGCGGACCTGGTTCGGGCGGTGGGTCATCACGCCGCCGTCGTGTCGCGCGCGCTACGCGAGCGTCACGTGGTGGCGCGGACCCTTTCGCTGACGGTCCGTTACGACGATTTGTCGAGTGTCACGCGATCCCAGACGCTGTCCTTCGGCGTCGACGACCCCGACGCCATCGCCGCGCTGGGCGAGGCGCTTCTGGAGTCCATTCCCGTGCGGGGAGCCGTGCGGCTCCTGGGCCTCTACGCTTCGTCGTTCGTGGCGCGCGAGGCCAACGAGGTGCAATTGCGCTTCGCGTGGCCGGGCGGCGATGCCTCATCGAGTGACGATGGCCGTCGACGACAGGTGGGCCGCGAGGCTCTCCGCGACGCCGTGGACGAGGTGCGCGCGAGGTTCGGCGTGCGGGCCGTGGCGCGCGCCAGTGAACTGGGTTCCGAGGGCGTTCGTATCGACCGCCAGCGTGGCGATGCGCCCTTCGGGCCGCGACCGGATGACGGTCGCGGCGGCGCTAGTGGACCGTGACCAGCGTGCCGATCGGCGTCCACGGCCAGACGGTCTTGGCCGAAGCGAAGGGCATCTCGACGCACCCCAGACTCTGGGGCCACCCGTAGGTCGCGCGAATGAACCCGTGCAGGGCGTCGCCGCCGTTGAAGTACGAGATCCAGGGAATGCCCGGGTCGCTGTAGTGGGTGCCGTTGGGATTGGTGCCCGACATCGTCTGGCTGACGTAGCGCAGGTACACGGGGAAGGTGCCCAGCTGCGTGGGGTCGACGGAGATTCCCGTGTTGACGAGGGTCCGGAAGGTCGGGCGCCCGTTCACGTACAACTGGAGGTGCTCGGGCTGGGTCGTGGTGACGTCGACGTAGTCGTAGGGGTGGGTATCGACCTGATTGGCGTCGACCGCGCTGAGCAGCGCGTTCCACGTCGCGGCGTCGGCGATACCGGTTGTGGGCAGCTGGTGGTCGTTCTGGAAGGCCATCAACGCGCCGGTGAGCAGGACGTTGTCCTGGCCGAACTGCCACTGAGCGCTGAGCCGGGACGGCAGCGACGGGAAGGTCCAGGTGAACACGCCCGGGGTCGGCGCCGCCGGGTCACTGCTCGGCAGGGTGGGAGTGAAGGTGAGGGGGAGGTAGTGCAGTGTCGCGAGCAGCTGCTGCTCCCAGGCGAAGTCCGTTGACTCACTCGCCACGTAGGGTCGCAGCGAGGTGAACTGGCAGCCCGACGTGGTGCAGTCCACACTCGAGGGGACCTCGATTCGGTACGCCACTAGGGGTTGGAGCCGCTGCGGCGCGACGGCCTGGACTTCGCGCGGTCCGATCTGCTGCCACTGAGTCGTCAGCGCCGGGGTGACCGTGAGGGGCGGCAGGGAGGTGGCCGTGACGTTGGTCGCGAAGCTCAGGCGCACCAGTGGCATGCCGTTGGAGAGCGTGGTGGCGACGCTCGAGTGGACCTGCAGGGTGGTCGCCGCCTGTGCCGCCGTGGGCCCGAGGACCGTGACGAGCAGGCCGAGTGCCACGCTGAGGGTAACGAGCGAACGCCGGATCATCCCTCAATTCTACCGGGCGATGTACCAGAAGAATCGGCGCGGCACCGCCACGAGCCGTGACGGAGAGGTCAATCCTTACCCAGGACTTAGGTGACCCGTCCCGCGAGTTGTACACCGATGGGTAGGCTGTGTCGCGACATCGGCGCGGGAAATGCGGTGTTCGCGTCACGACGACGAGCGGGTTCGCGTCGCTGTCGCGGCCACCCCTCGGCATCCCGACCACCACTACGAACGAGGTTACGTTGAGCACGTCATCCCCCACCCCCACTCCGGCGCCGAGCAGTGTGAGTCGAGCGACGCCACCGCGGCGTCAGCGACTGGCGACGGCGATCTCGATCCGAACCCAGCGACGCCGGTGGACCGATCGCGCGGGTACGTGGGATCAGCACAACGACGCGGGTATGGCCAAGGTGGCGGCCGCCGCCGTCGACGCCGCCCACGTCCAGGCGGGGATGCGCGTCGTCGACCTGGGCTGCGGGGGCGGCCGACTGGCGCTGGAGCTCGCGCGACGCGGTGCCGTTGTCCTCGGCGTGGACGTGAGCGACGCGATGATCGCGCGCATGACCGCGCTGGCCGCCGATGAGGGGATCACCTCGGTGACGGGGGTCGTGTCACCCGTGGAGCGCCTCTCACTGGCTGACGACTCGGTGGACCTGGTGATCAGCAACTACGCCCTTCATCACTTGCGCGACGCCGACAAGGCCAAGGTGGTTCGCGCCGCCTACCGGTGGCTACGGCCCGGAGGGCAGCTGATCAACGCCGACATGATGCTGGGTCGTGGTGCGACCGCGCAGGATCGTCAGGTGATCGCGGGCAAGATCAAGGTGATGGCTCGCAAGGGTCTTCCCGGATACTGGCGGATCGCGAAGAACGCGGGGCGCTACCTGCTACGCGTGCACGAGCGGCCGATCACGCCCGAGGCGTGGTCGCGTCTCTACGAGCAGGCTGGTTTCGTCGATGTCACCCGCGTCAACGTCGTGGCCGAGGCCCACATCGTACGCGGCGTGAAGCCCGGCGCCTAGCGTCACCCAGCTGGGGCGTCGGGGCAGGTTCCGGCGACCGGCGCGAGAGATGGCGCGCTGGTGATCGTCGCGAGTCCCGCGACGTCGCCCGCGCGCGCCAGCGCGCTCAGGGCCGGCGGGGAGTGCTCGAGGTAGGCGTTGAGAAAGTCGATGGTGACGCGCGCGACCTCGTTGCGGGCGGGCCCGGCGGGCACGTAGGCGCTGAGGTGGGTCTGGCCGATCATCGACAGGTAGTACTTGGGCTCCGGGGCCTGGTTGTAGAGCTGGACGCTGCAGGTCACGGGGTTCATGACCTGATCGTTGGTCCCCTGGACGACCAACAGCGGGACCGAGGGGCCCGTGAAGTAGGCGCCGCCGAACCACGTCAGTTCGGCGCCCGAGAGGATGACGGCGGCGCGTATCCGCGCGTCGCGACAGCACGTGTTGGCCACGGCGGCGAGGCTGACGTCACCCCCGTCAGACTGTCCGATGACTCCGATGCGCGAGGGGGCGATCAGGTCGCTGAGGATGCCGCCGGGCCGCGCGCTGTCGGACAGCAGGCTCGTGATCACGTAGCTGAGGTCGGTCGGGTGGTGCACGATGTCGGTGCGGATCACACCGCCGGGCGCGCCGGGCGAGGTGTAGGGGTAGGCGGGGTCGGCGACGACGTAGCCCGCCGCCGCCCAGGCGTTCAAGAGCCCGGCGTACGCCTCGGGCGAGATGTCGAAGCCCTGGGAGAACACCACGAGGGGGAAGGGCCCGGCGCGGGGCGACGCGCCGGGGACGTCGGGGCCGCCCGGTGCGCCCGTGGCCGGGTAGCGCACGATCGTCGGCAGATCACGAGCGGGCTGGCTCGCCGTCGACGGTTCGACGATCGTGAAGGAGAGGGTACCCACTGCGAAGGGGGGTGAAGGGAGCGTGGTCGTCGTGGTGCTCGGCACCGGGCGTGACGTCGTGGGCGGTGCCGTCGTGGTGCTCGGCGGCGAACTGGCGGGCGCGAGGTCGCGAACGACCACGACCACCGACACGATGGCGAGCAGAACGATCGCGGCCGCGAGAAACCGCCGCCGGCGCACGACGGCGCGGCGGCGGTACCGGGGGGCTGGCATTCGCGCCAGCGTACCAGTGCGATCTCTTCGTCAGGTGACGCCGGTTTGCGAGGTCGTCGATGGTACTGTGGCGCATCGCCGACCTCGTTCCCATCCCCGTCGTCGACGTCGCGCGCGTCGTCGGAGCACGGCCGTGGTGAGCGTGCGTCCGATGCAGGATCGTGATCTCGACGCCGTGGTCGCCCTGCACCGCGAGGTGCTCGACATGGAGTTCCTCTCGCGCTTCGGCCCGCGCTTCTTGCGCTCCTACTACCGGGCCTGGATCTCGACGCCGGGTGCGGTCGCTCTCGTGGCGCTCGAGGATGGGGTCGTCGTGGGGGGGCTCTTGGGGGCCAGCGACCCCGGACGTCACGTGAGGGCCATGGTGCGCGATTACGGGGTGACCCTGGCCCTTCGCCAGGTCGGCGCGGCGCTGAGCGACCCTCGCCTGGCCCGGGACCTGGTGGCGACGCGCGCGGTTCGCTACGCGCGGGGACTGGCGCGGCTCGTTGCCAGTCGGTGGCGTCAACCGGCGAACGTCGTGCCGAGCGGGCCCGTGATCGGGGAGATCACGCACGTCCTCGTTGCCCCCCGCTCGCAGGGGCGCGGTGTCGGTCGCGCGCTCGTCGAAGGGGCTCTCGCGGCGATCCGTGCGACTGGGGTGCGCCGCGTCGAACTGGTGACGCCGCCGGACCTCGCGGCGCGTCACTTCTACGAGCGCCTCGGGTGGCGTCTCACGGGGGAGATGGCGAGTCGCAGCGGGGAACCCTTCCTGCGCTTCGTCTACGATCTCGACGCGTGAGCGAGTCTGCCTGACGCTCCTAGCGTGGGGGGCGCCGTCCCGACGTCGGCCGTCCCGGCGGGAAAGGTGGATGGACTGGTGAGGCGGCGCGCATCGCGCGACGTCGCTGCGCTCGCCGTCGCACGCGCCGGCGCCGTTCGATCCACGCGACGAGCAGCAGGGTGACCACCACGGCGACGAGATACGGGATCAGGTGGTGATTGGATCGAGCGGGTGGGGGTGGCGTCACGGTGGTGACGGGCGTGGTCGGCGCCACCGTGGTCGGCGCCACCGCGGTCGTAGTGGTGGGCGGTGTGGCACTCGCGGCGAGGATCGAGGCCGCCAGACGCGCGGCCGGGCAACCCGGCGTCGGCGTGGCCGCGAGGGGGGCCGGCAACACGGGGGCCTCGGGAAGTTGGAACTGCGTGGTGTCGATGGCGTTGGCCATGACGGTCTGGCCGGCGACGTCGGGGTGCAGGTGGTCGGGATTGAAGTAGGGGGCGAAGGGAACCCACGGCTGGCAGGCGCCGTTGTAGACGTCTCCCATCACGGCCGCGAGATTGAGCACGCCGTCGAAGCCGGCGCTCGGCGAGAGGATCCAGGCGTTGACCGCGCTGAGCGTCGCCTGCTCGGCGGGCGACCAGTACTCCGCCAGGTCGTGGTCCGCCGCGGTGGAACTCGAGCGTGGCAGGAGGGTGACGGCGAAGATCCCGATGCCCCGAGCACGGGTTGCGGCGATCACCTGGCGCAGACCCGCTTCGATGGCGCTCGCCGTCCCGTAGGGGGGGATGGGGTGGCCGGTCTCCCCGCCGGCGCCGAACCAGATGTCGTTGGTGCCGAGGAAGACGATGACGTCCTTTACCCCCGGCAGTGACAGGGCGTCGCGCGAGAGGCGCGTGACGCCCGGGAGCCCGCCCGATGTCGCGGCGAAGGACGTGCGGGGCGGGAAGACGGTGAGAGTGTTGCCCGCGATGCCCTCGTTGACCACCGACATTCGCTGGTTGGCGGGGAGGTGGTCGAGGCGGGCCTGGAGGGCGTTGACCCAGCTGTAGCCCTGGTTGAGGTAGCCATATCCGTCGGTGATCGAGTCGCCGAGGGCCACGATCGTTCCCTGGGCGGGTGAGTCGTGCACGGCGATCGCCGAGAGCCAGCGCATGTACGGGCTGGTGAGTCCCGGGTCGAACGCCGTGCCCTGGGGATTGGCCGCGACGTCACCGACCGAATTGGCGGTCGCGTAGGAGTCGATCCGCCCGTTGCAGCAGTAGTGCACGCTGACCTCGGCGTAGCCGCTGACGGCGACGGACACGGCGAGCGTCTCGCCGGCGTGCACGCGCATCGCCACGGCGTCGCTCGTCACGCGGGCGTGAGGGCCAATGGTGATGCTGTGCGAGCCGTGATCGAAGGTCACGGCTCGTAGCGTGCCGGCGACGACGTCGGGCCCACTCTGCTGGACCCCGACGGTCACCGCGGCGAAGGTCGTCGGTGTCGAGCTCCAGAGGTTGGAGAAGGTGAACGTGAGGGCGTCACCCGAGACGGCCACCGTGGCGATGTCGCGGGTGGTCGAGTTGTAGGTGTAGCCCACCGCGAGGTCGGTCGGTGAGGTCCAAGTGGTCTGCCAGACCGGGGGGGACGTTGCTGCGGTGGCGGCCGCGGTCGCGGGGGTGGCGGCGCTCAGCACGCCGAGAAGAGCCATCAGCACCGGTGTGGCCAGTCGCGTGAGTCGGTGCGTCACTGACGAGCGGGCGAGGTCGTCGCGACCATCACGTCGCGCTCGCGTGCGGCGGAGACGCACGCTAGTCGGGTGTCGCGCCAGATGACGGGACGGTGCGCCGGGCGGTCGCGGCGCACCGGTGGCGCGGCACCTTCCCCGACGAAATGTGGCGATGCATGACCGTATCTTACCGGCCGTGGTGGTGTCGACTGGGTAACGGTTGTCAGCTCGCGCAGGTGGTCGAGGTCCCCGAGGCCGGTTGGCCCGCCTGCAGCGCGAGGGCGCCCTCGACGAGGCAGCGCATGATCGGTCCCGCCACCGAGTTGCCGGTGGCCGAGGTCACCTGGAAGGGGACCACGGTCGCCACCGCGATCGTCGGGTGGCTCGCGGGGGCGAAGGCGATCATCCAGTCGTCGGTGTTCTGGACGCCGTTACCGACCTGGGAGGTGCCGGTCTTGGCAGCCACGTCGTCCGCCGCCGGGAAGACGCCCGCCGCGGTGCCGAAACGCGCCACGTTGACCATGAGCGGGATGATGACGTTGGCCTGGGCGCGCGTGAGGGGCGTCTTCCACACGGTGGGCTTGTAGCGCTTCACGATCGTGCCGTCTGGACCGGTGATGTAGTTCATCAGGTGGGGCGTCATCATGACGCCGTCGTTGCCGACGGCCCCGGCGATCAGCGCGTTCATCAGCGCCGAGAGCCGCACGTTCTCCTGGCCGATGGCCGAGTACGCGAGCAGCGGCTGGTTATAGGTGAACGAGGACGCGGGCGGGAAGTAGCTGGGTACGACACCGGGGAGGTCGATCGGCGGGACCTGGTTGATGCCGTAGCTGTTCGCGGCCTTGGCCAGGGCGGCACCGCCGAGGTCGAGGCCGATCAGTGCGTAGCCGGTGTCGCACGAGGGGGGCAGCATCTGGGCGATCGTGCCTCCGCAGAACTCGTAGGCGTAGTTCGAGAGCGTCTTGTTCGAGTTCGGCAGGTGCGTGTAGGAGAGGACCGGGTAGGACTTGTTGAGCAGCTGCGGCTTGGAGACGACGACCGCCGACGTGGTGACGATCTTGAAGGTGGATCCTGGTGGGAAGGTCTGCTGGACGGCCATGTTGCCCAGGGGCGGAAAGCCGTAGGCGTTGTTGGTGGTGTCCTTTATCCAAGCCGCCTCGGCCACCTTGAAGGTGAAGGAGGTGAAGGGCGTCGGGTTGTAGGTGGGATTGGAGTACATCGCCAGCACGTCGCCATTCTGGGGGTCGAGGACCACCGCGGCGCCGTCGCGCCCGGCCAGGGCGTGCTGGGCGACGCGTTGCAGCGCGGGCTGCAGGGTGAGGGTGACGTTGTCGGCCCCGGTGGTGGGCGAGAGCACCTGGGACAGGGACTGGGGGGGCTGCGCGTGAGAGGAGAGGTAGTTGTTGTACTCGGCCTCTAGGGCCCAGGTGCCGTAGCTCGGTGACGCGAAGCCCACGAGCCCGGCGGTGAGCGCCCCCAGGGGGTAGACGCGGTGATAGACGTTGGGCGCACCGGGCAACGGTCGCGACTGCGCGAGGATGGTGCCGTCCGCGGCCACGATCTCTCCGCGCGGCGCCGTCACCGATGCGGAGATGTTGCGCGGGTTGAGGGGTGAGGCGTCGAGAGCGGATGCCTTGAAGAACTGGATGTTCACTGACTGGGCCGCGATGGCTGCGAGGAACAGCAGCAGGACGGTTGCGAGGATGCTAAGCCGGCGGGCCATGTACGAGGTGCCTCGGGGCGCGGTCCGCCACTGCTGCCGGTTGGCGCGTCATAACCGAATCCTACCCGGGGTCCGGCCCGCGGTGGACGCCACCCGGAGCCGACGAGCGGGGACTGTGGCGGGCCGCAGGATGGTGAGCGCGGGTCCGGTGGCCGAAGGGGCGAGCTCGGACCACGTGCACCTAACAGTTCCCCGGCGTCGCCGGAGCCGCTCGAGCGTTGGCGGGATCACCGGAGGGCTGCCGGCACACGAAACACGCAGCCCTCCCTCGCGGTTCGGGCACCTGCGGGGGGAGTGTCGGTCACGGGTCGTCGGTGCGTACCGGTACGGGTGTCGTGCCCGGCCACCAGTACCGCAGCAGGAGCGAGCCAACTCGCCCCAGGATGAGGTCACCCTCGGAGTGAGACGTCATCGTCAGGTCGGTGAGGCCGTCGGCGATTACGGCGTAGGCGATGTCCTGATCGTCGGGCAGGCCGATCAGCCCGACATCACACCGGGTACCGGGGATAGCCCCTGTCTTGTGGGCGACCGAGACGCGTGGTGATGGTCGCTGCCATCGCGGTTCGATCTCGAGGAGGTCGCCGGCGACACCGTCGCTGGCGTACTGGCAGGCGAGCACGTCGATGACGGCTCGTGAGGCGTCCGCGTCGACGAGCGTGCCGGCATGCAGGCGCGCCACGAGGTCACGGAGATCGTTGGCGCTGGCTGTGGCGAAGGGAGTCGTGGGGGTGACGAAGGGTCGCGTCTGACCGGTAACGAGGGGCGGCGGGGGGTACTCGAGGCGGCGATGGAAGCGGATGCCCTCGACGCCAAGTCCGCGGAGGGCGGCGTTCACCCCCTCCACCCCTCCAGCGAGGTCGAGTAGCACACTGGTGGCGGTGTTGTCCGAGACGACGATCATCAGAGTGCACAGGTCGGCGATTGTCGGAGCAATCCCCGGACGTAGCATCGCCAGAACGCCCGAGCCGCCGACCAGGTCCTCCATGGCGAGCTCGACCCGGTGATCGAGGTCGAGTTTCCCGCGGGTGACCTGCTCCATGACGACGGCGTGGAGCGCAACCTTGGCACTGCTTGCGACACGGCAAATGTCGTGGCTGCGCCACTCCAGGCTCTCCCCCGTACCGAGGTGCCGAGCGCTCACGGCGATGTGGCCGGTACAGGAGGCGTCGAGCAGACGGAGCGACCGGTCCACGTCGTCCCGTGTGAGCGTCGCGGCCGGGCGGCCGCGGCGCTCGCTTCCGTGTGATGTCATAGCATCCTTTCGCTCGTGAGCGGGCGCGCGTCTCGTTTTTCCAGCCGGCACTCTACCTGTACTAATGTAATTGTACAATCGCTAGTGATGGTCGTAATGGAAGTAGTTCTGGCCCGTATTCAATATCGCGAGGAACGCATTCATGTTCGCAATAAGTTCGACGGAAAAGCCGATTATTAGTGGTATTGAATGGCGGCGCGAGACGCGGCCATTACGAGCCACTTTTCGGACGTCACTGCGAGAGGTGAGTGAGCTCGACGTCGTTGCGATCGACGTGAGGTGGTCAGATGGAACGGTGTCGAGCGGTGAGGTGAGTCCGACGCCGCCGATCACCGGAGAGACCGCTGAGTCCATCATCGCGGCGGCGATGGGTCCGCTCGCTGACGCGATCGTCGGCGTTCCCCTGGCCGAGCACGAAGAGATACTGGGACGGGTCGCGGGCGCCTTGGTCGCCAACACCACCGCCAAGTGTGCGCTCGACCTAGCGGTGCACCGAGCGCTGGCGGAGCGCGAGGGCGGGCTCGCCGCGGTGCTCGGCGTTCCAATCGGTCCCGTTCGCACGGATGTCACGATCTCGCTGGCGGCACCGCGCGAGATGGCCGCGGCGGCGGCGCAGCGCACGGCTGAGGGATTCGACATCGTGAAGTTGAAGGTCGGAGAGGGCGTCGACCAGGACGTCGCACGGGTTCTCGCCGTGTGTGAGGCGGTTCCTCCCTCGACGCGCTTACGCCTCGACGCCAACCAGGGATGGTCGGCGAAGCAAGCGCTGCAGGTCCTCGAGCGTCTCGCAACGGCCGGCGTGGTGATCGACTTGGTGGAGCAGCCCGTCGCGGCGAGCGATCTGCGAGGGATGGCGACCGTGACGCGTCACTCGGCCATCCCAGTTCTGGCTGATGAGTCGGTCCACTCGGCTCGTGACGTGGTGCGCGTGGCGGAACTCGGGGCGGCGGATCTGATCAACGTGAAGCTCGCCAAATGCGGTGGCCTGCGCGCCGCTCGTGAGGTGATCGCGGTGGCGCGGGCGTGCGGGCTGGGCGTACTCGTCGGCTGCATGCTCGAGCCGGCCAGCGCGGTGGCGGCGGCGGCCACGCTCGCGATGGGGATCGATCCACTGGGGGGCCACGACCTCGACGCGGGGTGGTGGGTGCAGAGTGAGGACGCGGTGATCTGCACGCCGCCCCTGGTCACGGTGGTCTCGTAGGAGACGCTACGGCGTCCGGGCCCGTCGTTGGGCAACGTGGCACGCGACGCGATGGCCGGCGCCGACATCGTCGAGTGTGGGCGCAACCTCGCGACACTGCGACTCGACCAGGGGACAGCGATCTTGGTAGTCGCACCCTCTCGTGATGGGACTCGAGGCAGCGATCGCCGGCGCAGCGCGACGCGGGCGCACCACGGTGGGGTCCGGCACTGGAACGGCCTGGGCCAATGCCAGGGTGTAGGGGTGGGCCGGGGCGTCGAGCACCTGATCGTAGGAGCCCGATTCGACGATCCGCCCCAGGTACATGACGGCGATGTCGTCGGAGACGTGACGCACCATTGAGAGGTCGTGGCTGATGAAGATGTACGAGATCGTGATTCGACTCTGGATCCCGATGAGGAGGTTGATGATCTCCGCACGGACCGAGACGTCGAGTGCGGATGTCGGCTCGTCCAGCACGACGATGGTTGGTTCTACGGCGAGGGCGCGGGCGATCGCGACGCGCTGCGCTTGCCCGCCCGACAGCTCGTGGGGGTAACGGTCCGCGAACCGACGACCCAGCACCACGAGGTCGAGGAGCTCCTCGATCCGCTGTTCCTCAGCGCCCGCGTGGAGGCGGTGAAAGGTCAGGACCTCGCGTAGCGCGTTGCGCACCCTCTGTCGTGGGTCCAAGGACGAGTAGGGGTCCTGGAACACCAGCTGAATCCGTCGCGCTCGGGTTCGTCCGTCGAGCGTACTCATGGACTCGCCGCTCATCTCGGCAGTACCGGCGGTGGGTCGCTCCAATCCGACCAGCAGTCGGGCGAGGGTCGACTTTCCGCATCCGCTCTCTCCGACGATGCCGAGCGTCGCTCCCTGGCGCAGCTCCAGCGATACGCCGCGCAGCGCGTCGACGACGCGCCGTCCTCGGCTCTCGTAACGCTGGGCGAGGTCGGTACCCCGCAGGACTACGTCTGCCATTGGTCGGGCTCCCTCCAGCAGGCCGCACGGCTCGCACCGCGCACGAGGAGTGGTGGCTCGTCGTGCGCGCACTGCTCGACGGCGAAACTGCAGCGTGGTCGAAAGGGGCAGCCGCGGTCGAGGCGGGTCGGATCCGGTGGGCTACCGCCGATCTGGTGAAGCAGGGATCGGTGGGTGTGCTGCGTGCCGGGCAGGGAAGCGAGAAGCGCTGCGGTGTAGGGGTGTGACGGCCGGCGGAACAGCTCACTGGTGGGAGCATCCTCGACGATCCGTCCGGCGTACATGACGACCACCCGATCCACGAGTCGCGCGACTACCCCGAGATCGTGGGTCACCCACAGCACGGCCATCGACGTGGTGTCCTGGAGGTCGAGAACAAGGTCCAGTATCTGCTGCTGGATGGTCACATCGAGCGCCGTGGTTGGTTCGTCGGCGATCAGCAGGCGTGGCGAGGCCGCGAGGGCCATCGCGATCATGACGCGTTGGATCATTCCGCCGGACAGCTCGTGTGGGTACGATCTCTCGACCCGCTCGGGATCGGCGAGGCCCACTTGACGCAGGGCGTCGCGCGCCTTGTCGCGCGCCTGTGGTGTGTCCACATCGTGGGCCCTCAGCGCCTCGACGATCTGGTATCCGACGTGCAGCAGCGGGTTGAGCGATGTCATCGGGTCCTGGTACACCATGGCAATCGTGGATCCTCGGACCTGGCGTAGGCGGTGCTCGGACGCCGAGGTCAGGTCCTCGCCATCGAGGAGGATTTCGCCCTCCAGAATGTCCAGTGGTGGAGACGCGAGAAGTCGGAGAACTGAGAGCATGGTCAGCGTCTTGCCGGATCCGCTTTCGCCCACCACACCCACCCGTTCGCCCGGCTTCACGTCGAGGCTGACACCTCGGACGATGGGTGATGTCTGGTGGCCGTGGCGCAGTCCTACGACCAGGTTGCGAAGTGAGAGCAGAGTGGTCACGGTAACTCCGACGGTGTGAGGCCGGGGGTACTGACGTGCACGGTGCGCGGTTGGTGGGCTTCGGAGAGACGCCGCGGCTGGCGGCGTCCTGGCGTGATGGTCCCGAGCACGCTTGCCCGTCGGGCCCCTGTGCAGGAGGGGATCGTTCCGGTGAGACCATGTACCGTGAGGAACCCGATCACGGCGATCAGGACGGCCTCCTTCGCGTCGGGATCGATCCCGAGTGCGTGGGTCGATGACACTCTTACCCCGTCGAGGCGCCGCCGGATCCTTGTCATTAGATCCGAGTTGTGGAGACCTCCTCCGGAGACGAAGAGCTCGTCCACGTCATGCGCCCGCACGGCGTCCGCGACGGTCGCGGCGGTCAGCTCGCTCAAGGTGGCGAGGAGGTCTTCGGCGACGAGGTCGCGGTTGCCGAGGTGGTGGCGCACGTACGTCAGGTTGAAGAGCTCCTTTCCGGTCGACTTCGGTGGCGAGAGCGCGTAGTACGGCTCGCGAAGGAGCTCGTCGAGCATCGCACGATTCACGGTGCCACGTGCGGCTCGTGCCCCATCTCGATCGAAGGCGTCTGCGCCGTTGGTGGTCCACGCGGTGGCGGCGTCGAGCAGGGCGTTGGCGGGTCCTACGTCGAATGCGATCGGTGGGACGTCCGGGGCCACGACGGTGAGGTTGGCGATGCCGCCGAGGTTCAGGGCGGCTGCTGTGCGCGAGGCCCCCGTCGCCGTCGCGCGAGCGCCGAGTAGTAGCACGTCGAGGAGGCTCACGAGTGGCGCCCCTTGACCGCCCAGGGTGATGTCACGGGCACGCACGTCGGCGACGACTGTGGCCCCGGTGCTCTCGGCAATCCAGGCGGGTTGGCCCACCTGAAGGGTGCCGCGAACTCGCCCTCCGTCCACCCAGTGGAACGCGGTCTGTCCGTGCGAGCCGACGACGTCGGCGAGGCCGTGGAAGAAGCGATCATTCAGGTCGCTCGCGACATCGGCGAACGCTCGACCGATAGCGGTGTCGAGCTGGCACACCTCGTCGAACGATGTCGAAGCGGGCGGGAGCGCCGCCGCGATGCGCCGCCGCAGTGCCTCGTCGTACGCGACCGAGACGTGCGCGAGAACGGTGACGTGCAGATCCTGACCGCGCAGGGTGATGGTGGTCGCGACGGCCTCGATCGCGTCGTGCGACGTTCCCGAGATGAGTCCGATGACCTTCATCGGCTCACCTTGACAATCCGCGGGGATCGAACGCCGCGCGTAGCCCGTCGCCCAGGAAGTTGAAGGCGATCGCGGCGATGACGATGGCGAGCGAGGGGAACGCCAGTGTCCACCACGCGTGACTCGCGAGCGAGGTGGAGTTGCTCACCATCTCACCCAGGGATGCCGTGGGAGCGGGTGGGCCGAGGCCGAGGAAGCTGAGGCCGGCCTCGTCGAGAATGGCCCACGCCAGCGTCAAGCTGGTCTGCACGGCGATCGTGCCGGCGACGTTGGGGAGAACGTGGCGGAACAGAAGGCGGCGACGGGGGTAGCCGAGGACCCGTCCGGCGCGAACGAAGTCGGCCTCGTAGAGCGAGAGCACGGGTCCGCGCACGACGCGAACGAAGATTGGTACGTACGCGATGCCGATGGCCATAGCGCTGTCCACGACGCCCGAGCCCAGCGCGGAGACGATGGCCAGCGCGAACAAGATGGCGGGTATCGCGAAGAGGATGTCCGCGACGCGCATGATGGCGGCGCCGGGCCATCCGCGAATGAATCCGGCGACGATGCCGGCGATCGAGCCGATGACCCCGGAGATGGCGACGGCGAGGAGGGCTATCTCCAGGGTCACCGCGAGCGCCTGAAGGACCTGGGACAGGACATCGCGGCCGAACTGATCGGTGCCGAGCAGGTGCGCGGCACTCGGGCTCGCCAAAATGCTGCCCGCCCCGAGCTGGTCCGGCGGATAGGGGGTGAGGTTGGTCCAGCCTGCGACGGAGCCGAGCAGTATGAGGACCGCGAAGACGAGTCCGATGCGACCGTTGCGGTGGTGCCACACTCTCGAGAGAAAGGCGGTGCGAGACGGTCGAGTGGCGACGTTGGCGGGTAGTGCGTCGGTGGTCATCGGCGTCTCGTTCGGGGATCGATGAGGGTGTAGGAGATGTCGATCAACGTGTTGACGACGATGAACCCCGCGGCGAAGATCAACGTGACGGATTGAACGACGGGGAAGTCGCGGTCGGTGATCGACGTGATGAGCAGTCGTCCGATGCCCGGGAGGACGAAGATGTCCTCGACGATCACAGCGCCGCCGAGCAGGTAGCCGAACTGGATTCCCGACATCGTCGTGATGGCGACGAGCGCGTTGAGGAAGAGGTGGCGCCACACGTAGGCGAGGTGCGAGATTCCCTTTCCGCGGGCGGTTCGCGCAAAGTTGAGGCCCCTGATCTCGAGGACGGCCGCTCGCGTGGTGCGCATGATGGCCGCCCCGATGCCAAAGCTCAACGTCAGGGCGGGAAGGAACACCTGCTGCAAGTTCAGCCAGGGGTTCGTAAAGAGTCCCACGAAGCCTAAGGAACTTGGAAAGTAGTGAAAGATCGACGCCAGGTAGGTGATGAGGACAGTACCGATGACGAAGCTCGGCACCGAGAGGCCGAACACCGCGAGGCCTTGACCGACGTCGTCCTGCCAACGGTCGGGGTGGAGGGCACCGATCATGCCAAAGCCCACGCCGATGAGGATGCCGAGGATCATGCTCATAACGGCAAGCTCGAGGGTGACGGGCAGTGCCGAACCGATGAGGGTGCTCACGGGCTCACGGGAACTGAGCGAGACGCCGAGGTTGCCGTGCAGCATCGACCACAGCCACGAGAAGAACTGCTGGGGAATGGACTCGCCGACGCCGTAAAACTTGTCGATCGCTTGGAGCTGTGCGTGACTCAAGAGCCCCGCGTTGACCCCGAGGGATGCCGTGACCGCGTTGCCGGGCAGTAGGCGCAGGATGACGAAGACAACGACCAGAACGCCGAAGAGCGTGGTGAGCATGCTCGCCAGACGCCGTACGAGGGGGAGGAGCATCGTACGGCGTCTGGCGAGATGCGGGCTACGAGAGGTGCGTCGTGGCCAACGCCGCGAAGGCGCCGGACGTCACCGGTGAGGCGGTGAATCCGTGGACGTTCGGGGCCATGGCCTCGAAGTCGTAGGCGTCGAACAGCCAGTCCCACACCGCGTGACTCGTCAGGAAGGCGGAGACGCGCGCCCACGCAGCCTTCTGTGCGCCGAGCGTCGTCGCCAGGTCGCCCGCGGCCAGGAGCTTCTGGATCGTCGGGTTGACGTAACCCGCCGGGACCTTCAGATCAGCGCCGGCTCCGAAGTAGCGGTCGTACATCACGTAGGGGTTCGGGTCCGCGCCGTTTTCCGCGAACGCGGCTTGGAACTTGCCCGCGAGCCAGTCCTGGATGTAACTGTTCGAGTCGAGATTGTTGATCGTCATGGTGATGCCGACCTGAGCGAGTTGCGCCTGCAGCGTGGTGGCCTGGGCGGCCGACGTTGAGTCGAGGGCGTTTGAGGTCATCGCGGTGAAGCTGAATCCGTTGGGATTGCCGGCAGCAGCGAGATACGCCTTGGCCTTGGCCAGATTCTGGGTGGGGCAGATCGCGGACACCGGCTTCGACGCGAAGGGGCCAAGCGGAACGGGGCCTGACGGCTGCCCCTGACCGGAGAGCGCGTCGGTGATGATTTGCTTGCGGTTCGTGGCGCACTCGATGGCCAAGCGGTTGTTGACGTTGTCGAGGGGGCTGTTCGGCTGGTTGTCCTGCATCTGCAGGACCCGGTACGACAGACTCAGCGCCTTCGAGACCTTGATGCTCTTGGGCAGGCTCGACACCACAGTGGGCTGGGTGAGGTCACCCATCTGGATAGTCCCCGCCTCCAGGGCGGCGGCGATCGACTGCTCCGACGCGATGGTGATGATCTTGACGGAGGGCAGCGTTACCTTGCCGCCCCAGTAGTGCGGGTTAGCCACCATCGAGAAGGAGTTACCGGGACTCCATGCGGAGAACATGAACGGTCCAGTACCGTCAGGGTGCTTCGCGATACTGCCGTTGGCGATGGCTGCAGCGGGCATCATGGCCATGTTGAGCGTGGTCAGGCCCTCAAGCACGGAGGCGTCACGATGGCTGAGGGTCAAACGGATGGCGTAGGGGCCGTCCGCGGCGATGGTCTTGACCGAGCCGATGAAGGAGGCCGACGGGTCGGCGGTCTTGGGGGCGATGGCACGCTTCAACGACGCGACGGCGTCGGCGGAGGTGAACGAGGTACCACCGTCGAACTTGACGCCGTGGCGCAACTGAAGGGTCAGGACCAAGCCGTTGTTGGTCCACGCCCACTTGGTGGCCAGATCCGGCTTGATGACCAACTGCGGACTCATCTGGACGAGGGGCTGGTAGATGAGCCCCAGGGCCTCGAAGTCGAGAAAGTTGGTCACGATGTCCGGATCGATCTTTTGCACGCTTGACGTGTCGGCGATGACGAACGTCTTGGTGCTCGCACCACTCGGTGGTGCGCTGAGCACGCCACCTCCGGTCAGTGCTGCCGCCATACCGGTGACCGTGGCGAGTACGGTGGCAATCTTTGCTCGACGCCAGTGCTTCATGGGATCCCCCCTTTGAGTGTCCTGGGCTTGACTATAGGCATACCAATCGTCGTGCGTCAAGCACGCCTCTGCGTGGTGCCTAGGGTCAAGATTCGCCGAAAAGCCAGTAATACAAGCAATTGAAGCCAAAAGTGCCAATGAGAAGGTTGCTCATACCATTAATGATTGGTATGCTTAGTGGCAGTCGACGAGTCACGAAGGGGGGGACGTGCCACAGGGCCCACTACGCGTGACCTCGCCCGTGGGATCTCCGAAGTATCAGCAGTTGCATGACGTGCTCGTGAGCGACATCCAGCGACTTCGCGAGGGTAGCCCTCTGCCCACGGAGCGCGAACTGGCCGAACGGTACAAGGTCTCTCGTTCCACTGTGCGCCAGGCGTTGGGCCAGTTGTTGCGCGAGCAGCGGGTGACACGTCGACAGGGAAAGGGAACGTTCGTGGCTCGCCACAAGATCGTTCAGTCCCTCGAGCTCACCAGCCACACGGAGGGCATGAGGTCGCAGGGGATCGTGCCCGGATCGAAGCTGCTCGACGTGCGACGCGTGCCGGCGGCGGCTGACATCAGTGCGGCGTTGCGCGTCGCTCCCGACACGGAGGTGCTACGGCTGGAACGTCTGCGACTCGCCGATGGCGACCCCATCGCCCTGGAGACGGTGTACCTCGACGCACTGCGCTTCGATGGGATCACGGCGGCACTGGCGCAGGATCAGTCGCTATATCGCCTCCTCTCCTCTGATTACGATGTGACGCTCGCGTCCGCGGAGGAGACGATTGAGGTGTCGCTTGCGGGAGAGCGTGAGGCAACTCTGCTCAACGTATGGGTCGGCGCCCCGCTCCTGATGTTCTCGCGCTGCAGCGTGGACGTCGGGGGGGCGCCCATCGAGTACGTCTGCTCGCTCTACCGAGGTGATCGTTTCCAGTTCAAGACCCGATTGGAACCACCGGGGCCAGTACGGCGTGATTCGGCGCCCGACGTGCGTCTGCGTACGGCTCGGCGCGAGGATGCGAACTCGTTAGCCCGAGTCTTCATCGACGCGTGGCGGGGGAGTTACCGCGGCGTGATTGACGAGGACATCCTCGACGCGCTCGACCTCAACGCGACCACCGAGTGGCTGGGTCGCCTGGTAGTCACGGGGCCCCAGCGGACAGTGTTGGCGGAAAACTCTCGCGGCGAGGTTGAGGGATTCGTTCGCTTCGGCGACGACGTCGACGATCCTCGCAGCGGCCACATCGCGGCTCTCTACGTCTCACCCCACAGTGCCGGACGAGGGGTCGGTACGCGGTTGATGCGCTACGCGATCGCTGAACTGACGAGCGCGGGAGCCCGACCGATCACTCTGTGGGTGTTCGAAGAGAATGTGGCGGCTCGCCGGTTCTATGGTGGCCTCGGCTTCGAGCCGGATGGTTCGCGTCGCGTGGAGCAGGAGTATCGGGCGGACGAGATTCGTCTCGTGCGCCCGGCGACGTTTGAGGACGTGAACCGAGCGTCGACGCCTGTCGCGAGGGGGTGAGATGTCGCGCCAGCCGGTGAGCCTTTCCCTGTCGATTCGCGACCAGAGACTGCGAGGGGGGCGACTCGCGAACGTGGTGTCGTCGTTGGGCCAGGCGTTGGCGGACGAGTTCCCCTCTGGATTCGACTTTGTGGTCGTGGGGAGTCAAGGTGAGAAGGCTCGGGTCTACGGGGGCGAGGCCTGCCGAGTAGAGGGCAGTGTGCCGGTGCGCGCCACGACGCTCTTTGACCTCGCGTCGCTGACCAAGGTGGTGGTCACCACGCCGTTGGCACTGTGGCTGCGTGATGGTGGGCACTGGGACCTGGACCACCCAGTGCAGCGCTGGGTACCCGACTACCCCCACGCTCAGACGACGCTGCGGGAACTGCTCACGCACACCTCGGGTCTCGTCGCGCACGTCCCCTTCTACCGTGATGCGGTGGGTGTCGCGTCGGTCCGTCGGGCCCTGATGCGTGAAGTGGCTCACGATCTCGGTCCGCACGACGTCCTCTACAGCGACCTCAACTTCATGCTCTTGGGATGGGCCATCGAGCAGTGTGCGCAGATGCCCCTCGATCGACTCTTCCGCACGGTCATCGGGCGTCCCCTCGCCATGTCGACGGCGCGCTTCCGTCCGCCGCCCAGTCTGCGCCGCCGAACCGCGGCCACCGAGCTGGACGGCGACCAGCGTCTGGCTCCTGGGCTCGTCTGGGGTGAGGTGCACGACGGGAACGCCTTCGCCATGGGTGGTGTGAGCGGCCACGCGGGCCTCTTCGCCTCGGCGGGCGACCTGACTCGCTACGTGATGTCGATCTTGGGCGCGACGTCCCCCACCATTCTTGCGGCGTCGACCGTGCGCGAGATGGCTCGTGCCGCCGCGGGACGGTCCCCGGACGTGAGGGGCCTGGGCTGGCGAGTGGACCCCGCGGAGTGGGGTGAGTGGCCGGTCGGGACGATCTGGCATACCGGCTTCACCGGCACTTCGCTACTCGTGGCGCCGGCGCTGGACACGGCGGTGGTCCTGCTCACCAACGCGATCCACCCAATTCGCCAGATGGAACGACAGGCGACGTTTCGCGCCGATCTGCACCGGCGCGTACTGGAGGTGGTGACGTGAGTGAGCGTCGAGGTCCCTCGTTGGGGGACTTGGGGACGGAGCAGGTGCGCGTTAGCACCGTCGACTTGGACATGCTCAGCACGCAGGACCTCGTGGACCTGATGTGTGGCGACGTGGCGCGTCTTCCGGCGATGGTACGCGCAGCCGTGCCCTCGATCAGTCGCGCCGTCGAGGTGGTGACGGCGCGTCTGGCGGAGGGGGGGCGACTGCTCTACGTGGGCGCGGGAACGGCCGGACGTCTCGGAATGCTGGATGCCGCCGAGGCGGGGCCGACGTTCAGTTCGCCACCGGGTCAGATCGTGGCACTTCTGGCAGGCGGCGACTCGGCGTTCTCGACGCCGGTGGAGAACGCGGAGGATGATCGCGGGGCCGGCGAGACGGCCGTTCGCGACGCTCGCGCCTCGTCGCGTGACGTGGTGGTGGGCATCTCCGCGAGCGGACGAACCCCGTTCGTCGTCGGCGCCCTCGACGAGGCTCGTCGCGCCGGATCGACGACCGTGGCACTGGCGTGCAACCGTGACACGGAGATCGGTGCGCTCTGCGATATCGCGATCGAGGTCCCCGTGGGGCCTGAGGTGATAGCCGGGTCGACGAGATTGAATGCGGGAACCGTCCAGAAGATCGTGCTCAACGTCATCTCGACTGCGGCGATGGTGCAGCTTGGCAAGACCTTTGGCAACGTGATGATCGACCTTCGCCCTACCAATGAGAAGTTGCGCGAGCGGGCGATACGGATGGTGGCGCTCGTCGCTCGCTGCGAGAGCGACCAGGCGCGCGAGGCGCTGGAGTTGAGCGGCTGGCGTCCGAAGGTCGCCGCTCTGATGGTCATGGCTCACGTCGACGCCGACGCCGCTCAGGACGAACTTGACCGAGTTCATGGGCATCTGCGCGCCGCGCTCGATCAGATTACGTTGACCTCGCCGGCGGAGTCGTCACGGGCGGCCCGCGGCACAGTGCGGCGCTTAGGGGTCGCGGCGGCGCTGGTCGATGGTGAGTTGGTGAATGGCGACGTCGCCGTGGCCGACGGCGAGATCGTGGCCGTCGGTCTCTCGGGCCAGGGACATGGGATCGCGGTCCCGGGACTGGTCGATCTTCAGGTGAACGGTTACGACGGTGTCGATCTGCTGAGCGCCAGCGTCGATGACGTGATCGAGATGGGTCGCTCGTTGGTGCGTGACGGCGTGGTGGCGTACCAGCCGACGCTGATCACTAGCGACGAGGAGGAGATCGTCAGGGCTATCGAGGTCATCAATCGGGCGCGCCGATCGGGCGAGGGGGCGCGGATCCTCGGCGTTCACCTGGAGGGTCCGTTCCTGTCACCGTACCGATCCGGGACCCATCCGGCGAAGAAGTTGCGCCCGCCCGACCTGGACCTCCTCGAGCGGTTGCTTGCGCGGGGGGGCGTGAGCACGGTGACACTGGCCCCCGAGTTGCCCGGCGCCCAAACACTTATCCGGGCTGCCCGTGCGCGGTGCGTCGTAGCCCTGGGCCACAGTGCGGCGACGGCCGTCGAGGCTCGTCGGGCCTTCGATGACGGAGCACGAGCCGTGACCCATCTGTTCAACGCGATGGAGCCGATGTCGGCGCGGCAACCCGGGCTGGCGGGAGCGGCGTTGAACGACACCCGCGTCGGCGTGCACATGATCGCCGACGGGCTGCACGTCGTCGACGAGATGCTCCGCCTCGCCTTCGCGACGGCGAAGGGGCGTTGCACCATCGTCACCGACGCTCTCGCCGCCGCGAGGTTGGCCGATGGCACCTACTCGCTGGGTGACGTGGTGGTGAACGTGGTGAACGGCGTCGCCCGGCGCGGTGACGGCACGCTGGCGGGCGGTACGACGCCATTGCGACACGCATTGCGTCACCTCTCGCGACTAGGAATCGACCCCGGCGACGCTCTCCGCGCCGCCACGTGGGTTCCCGCGCGCGAGATGGGTCGTACGGAGATCGCGTCTCTGCGCCCCGGGACGCCCGCCACGGTCGCGATCGTCGACGAGTCGCTCTCGCTTACGTCACTGCTGGTGAAGGGGGTCGACCATGAACTCGTCTAGCGGTCTCTGGTGGAGCTCGGT
>JAJYNX010000063.1 GCA_021786095.1 Actinomycetes bacterium
GTGACGGCCGCGCGGCCGATCTCGGCGGGGGTGTCGTCGTCGGGGACGTCGCCCTTGGTGTTGTAGAGGGCCAGGTTCTCCAGGAACAGGACGGGGTCGTCGTCGCGGATGGCGGCGAGCAGGAGGGCCTTGGCGTCGGCGGGGGTGCTCGGTGCGACGACCTTCAGTCCCGGCACGAAGGCGTAGTAGAGCTCGATGTTCTGCGAGTGGGTCGCCGCCAGCTGCTGGCCGCCGCCCCCGGGGGTGCGGATGACCAGTGGCACGGTGGCCTGGCCGCCGAACATCCCGTAGATCTTGGCGGCGTGGTTGACGATCTGGTCCAGGGCCAGCAGGGAGAAGTTGATCGTCATGATCTCCACGACTGGTCGCAGCCCGAGCATGGCGGCGCCGATCGCGGCGCCGGTGAAGCCCTCCTCGGCGATCGGCGTGTCGCGCACGCGCTTCTCGCCGAACTCGGCCAGCAAACCCGCGGTGATCTTGTAGGAGCCCTCGAAGACGCCGATCTCCTCGCCCATGAGCAGAACGTTCTCGTCACGCAGCATCTCGGCGCGCAGCGTGTCGTGCAGCGCCTGGCGGTAGGTCATCGTGGTCACTGGTCGTCCTCCGCCACGGGCAGCGGTGCGGGCTCGAAGAGCGGCTGGCCCGGCAGCCGCCGCGAGTCGTTGGCGACGGCGGTCGCGTAGGTGTAGTCGAAGAGCGTCGTGACGTCGGGCGACGGGCTGGCCTCGGCGAAGGCGGCGGCCTCGTCGACGCGCGCGGTGATCTCGCGGTCCAGGGCGGCGAGATCACCGTCGCTGGCCACGCCGTCGCGCACGAGACGGGCCGCGAAGGTGTGCACCGGATCGTGCGCGCGCAGCTCGGCCACCTCCGCCTCGGAGCGGTACTTGGCCGGATCGACCACCGAGTGGCCCCGCAGGCGCTCCGACACCACCTCGAGCAGGTACGGGTGGCCCTCGCGGGCGCGTGCGATGGCGCGCGCGCTGGCCTCGGCGACGGCGAGCGGGTCCAGCCCGTCGACGCGCTCGCTCTCCATGCGGTAGGCGCTGGCGCGCTTGTAGAGCTCGGGCTCGGCCGACGAACGCTCGACGGTGGTGCCCATGCCGAGCTGGTTGTTGATGATCACGTAGACGATCGGCAGGTGCCAGAGCGCGGCGATGTTGAGCGATTCGTGGAAGGCGCCGATGTTGGTGGTGCCGTCGCCGAGCGTGCACATGACCACGTCGGGCTGGTTGCGGTAGTCCAGGGCCAGCGCCGCACCGGTGGCCAGGGGGATCTGGCCCCCCACGATGCCGTAGCCGCCCAGTAGCCGGTGGGTGACGTCGAACATGTGCATCGAGCCGCCCCAGCCCTTGGAGACGCCGTCCACACGGCCGTAGAGCTCGGCCATCACGTACTTGGGGTCGATGCCGCGGGTGATGGCGTAGCCGTGCTCGCGGTAGTTGGTGAAGAGGTAGTCACTCGGGGCCAGCGCGGAGAGCAGGCCGACCACGGCGGCCTCCTCGCCCAGATTGAGGTGGCAGTAGCCGCCGATGAGGGCCTGGGTGTAGCTGCGCGCGGCGCGCTCCTCGAAGCGGCGGATCAGGAGCATCTGGCGGTAGACGTCGAGGAGGCGTGCGGGGTCCTCGGTGCGCCGCGATCGGGGTCTGGCGCGCGTGGGTCGCGCCTTCGCGCCGCGCGCGGTCGTGCGCGCGACGTCGTTCGGGCGCGCGGTGGTGGTCTGGCGCGCGCCGGCCTTGCGTGGCACGTCGGTGTTGTTGGTCATCGGCGGTGGTCTCTCGTTGTCACGACCGGGGTTGATCGTGGGGTGCTCTCGGACTGCGGAACGACGAAACAACATTTTACGGACTGGCGGGGACCGCGAAGCGCACCGGGTTACCGGTGAGTTGGGCGGCGTCCCGGGATGGGCGTGGCGGGGTCGTCCCGAGCCCTCCCGGCGCACGACGCGGGGCTCGGATCGTCGCCAATCGACGCCTCGTACCGGCGGGTAGCGATTTTTGCGCGTCGCGTCGCTCTCGTCGCGCTCGGCGCGACCAGAGCGAGTACGTTGAGGTCAACTGTCGGGAGTGGACGAGAGTGAGGTCAGGTTCCATGGTGACGCGGACGGATCATCCGAGGGCTCGCACGGTGGCGCTGGTGGGGCGCAGCGGCGTGGGAAAGACGTCGCTGCTCGAGGCGCTGGTGGCCGCGACCGGCGCACTGGAACGACCGGGGCGGGTGGAGGACGGGACGACGCTGTGCGGCATCGACCCCGAGGAACGACGCCATCACGCGTCGCTCGCGATCGGCGTCGCGCCACTGCTCGTGGGCGACGACCGGCTCACCCTCCTGGACACGCCGGGGCTGGCGGACTTCGCCGGTGAGGTCGATCGGGCCCTGGACGTGGCGGACGTGGCGCTCTTCGTGGTGGCGGCGTCGGGCGTGCCGGCCGACACGGCCGCGCTGTGGCGGCGCTGCCGCGACGCGGGGGTGCCGACGGTGGTGTTCGTCAACGCCCTCGACGCGGAGCGCGCCGACTACGAGTCGGTGCTGCACGAGCTCGAGCTGCTGGTGGGGCCGACCCTGGCCCCCCTCGAGATCCCCCTGGGCGCGGGTGGCGACTTCACCGGCCTCGTCGACCTCCTGCGCGACGAGGCGCTGACCTACGGGCCCGACGGCGAGCGGCGCACCGCGGTACCGGCCTCCCTGGCGGACCTCGAGGCGCGGGCTCGCGCCAGCCTGCTCGAGGCCATCGTCGTGGGCGACGACGCGATGACCGAGCGCTACCTGGAGAACGAGGACCTGGCCTGGGACGAGTTGGAGGAGGTGCTGGGCCGGCTCATGAGCGAGGGACGCATCGTGCCGGTCACGGTCGGCTCGGCGCTGCGCGGTGTCGGCGTGGGCCGACTGGTCACACTGCTCGACGAGATCGCCGAGAGTCGCCCGATCGAGCTGGTCGAGGGGGGCGAGGTGGTCACCCTGGCTCGCGACCCCGACGCCGAACCGGTCGTGCGCGCCTTCAAGGTGATCGTCGACCCCTACGTGGGACGCATCGTCGTGGCCGAGGTGGTGAGCGGGCGCCTGGCGGGCAACGAGGCCCTGACCTGCGCGCGCACGGGTCGCGAGGAGCACCTGCACGGGCTGCACCAGTTGGTGGGGACCAAGTTGGTCGCCATCGACCACGCGATCGCCGGGGACGTCGTCGCGCTGACCAAGTTGAACGACGTGCAGATCGGTGACGTGCTGGCGCGCGGGCGCCGTTCCCTGGCGCCGCTGGCGCCGTTGACGATGACGCCGGCGCTGTCGATGGCCGTCGTGGGCGAGGACGACGACAAGCTCGCGAGCGCCCTGCACCGCCTGGTCGAGGAGGATCCGTCGCTGGGCCTGCGCCACGATCGCGTCGCGCGCTCGCTGGTGGTGGACGCGATGGGCGAGCTGCACCTGCAGGTGACCCAGGAGCGCCTGCGCCGGCGCTTCAACGTCGCGGCGTCCTGGGCCCCGCCACCGGTGGCCCACTTCGAGACGATTCGCTCGGCGGCCGAGGCCGAGGGGCGGGTGAAGAAGCAGACCGGCGGACACGGGCAGTTCGCCGTGGTCGACGTGCTCGTCGAGCCGATCGAGCCGACCGCGCCGTGGGAGTTCGTCGACGCCGTGGTGGGTGGTGCGGTGCCACGTCAGTACATCGGCGCGGTGCGTCACGGGATCGAGCGCGCGATGGAGCACGGCGGGCCGGCGGGGCACCCGGTGGTGGGCCTGCGCGTGACGCTGCGCGACGGCAAGAGTCACAGCGTGGACTCGTCGGAGGCCGCCTTCGAGACCGCGGGATCCCTGGCGCTGCGCGCGGCGCTGGAGAAGTCGGGCACGGTGGTGCTCGAGCGGGTGATGGCGACGGAGGTGCGCGTGCCGGACTGGTCGCTCGGCGACGTGCTCACCGACCTGGCGGGTCGGCGCGGCCGCGTGGTCGGCACCAGCGCCTCGGGCGAGGGGGAGACGGTGGTCAACGCGCTGGTCCCCGAGGCCAGCCTGGTTCGCTACGGGCTGGAGCTGCGCCAGAACACGGGCGGGCAGGGCCGCTACGTGGCGCGAGTCGATCACTTCGCCGAGGCGCCGGTAGCCGTCGGACGGTCGTAGACGGCCGTCGGGCGGCTGGCTACGATGCGGACATGAAAGTCTGCGTGCCGGTGACGAGTGATGGTTCGGTCGATCCGCGATGGGGGCGCGCCGATCGGCTGGCCGTGGTGGACGTCGTCGACGGCGTGGTGTCGTCGTGGGACGAGGTGGACGTGTGGTGGAGCCGCCAGCACGACGAGGGCAGCGACGCGCGCCATCACGCTCGCGTGGCCCGATTCCTGCGCGAGCACGAGATCGAGGAGTTGGTGGTGCACCACATGGGCGACGGCATGGCGCGCATGATGGCCACCATGGGCATTCGGGTCCACGGCGACGCGTCGGGTGACGCGCGCGCCGCCCTGGACGTCGCCCTCGGCCTCACGCCGTGAGCGAGGCGCCGCCGCTCCCCCCCGTGGTGGACGTCGCCTGGGTGGTGGCGCACCCCGAGGTGATCCTGGCCGACGCGCGCTGGTACCTCGACGGGCGTTCCGGTCTCGACGCGTATCGGCGCGCGCATTTGCCGGGGGCCGTCTTCGTGGACCTGGAGCAGTGGCTGGCCGCGCCCGCCAGCACCGCGCGCGGGCGTCACCCCCTGCCCGATCCGGCGGTGTTCGCCCGAGGCATGGGCTCGCGAGGCATCGGCGAGGAGGACCGGGTGGTCGCCTACGACGACGCCGGCGGGGTGATCGCGGCGCGCCTGGTGTGGATGCTGCGGGTCACGGGCCACGCCGCGGCGTTCCTCGACGGGGGACTGGCCGCCTGGGACGGTCCCCTGGAGTCGGGCGAGGTCGGGCGAGGCCCGGCGCACTTCGTGGCTCGACCG
>JAJYNX010000059.1 GCA_021786095.1 Actinomycetes bacterium
GGACACCCAGTCGCGGTCGTAGGGCGTGCCAACGACCACGTCACGCAGGCCCCGGTCGCTGCACTGGCGCTGGAGGACCTGCTCGAGGAACCACACGAGTGCGTCCCACGAGTTCTCGAATCCCCGCGCGGTGATTGCCAGGGCCGCGATCTCGTCGATAGCACTCTCGAAGAGCGCCATGACCAGCGCCTCCTTGTCGGGAAAGCGCCGGTACACCGTCGCCACGCCGACGTCGGCCGCCGCCGCGACGTCGTCGAGTGTCGCGCCGAGGCCGCGCTGCGCGAAGACCGCGGCCGCGGCGCGAAGGATCCTCTCGCGGTTGCGCGCGGCGTCCGCGCGCAGTGGACGAGTCACCCGATCACCGCTCTCGACTCTCACCGCCCCCATCGTACCAGCCCGGACGACTAAGTGGAGACATAGTCTCCGTATTCTGCTAGGGTGGCGATCGGCGGCCCGTTACCCCCACTCACCGCCAAGGAGACACTCCGTGCCGGCCATCAACGCTGACTCCACGCCCCGCGCGAACAACGCAACCGCTCCCCCCACCAGTGGACGCGAGCTGGCCCACGAACGACGCTGGTGGATCCTGGCCGTCCTCGCGGTGGCCCAGTTGATGGTGATCCTGGACGGGACCATCGTCAACATCGCGCTGCCGACCGCCCAGCACGCGCTGCACTTCTCCAACTCGGATCGCCAGTGGATCGTCACCGCGTACTCGCTGGCCTTCGGCAGCCTGCTACTGCTCGGTGGGCGGATCTCGGACTACCTCGGCCGACGCAACGCGCTGATCATCGGGCTGATCGGCTTCGCCGGGGCCTCGGCTCTCGGTGCGGCGTCACTCAACTTCACGATGCTGGTCGTCGCACGCACGGTGCAGGGGGCCTTCGGGGCGCTCCTGGCGCCCGCGGTGCTGGCCCTGCTCACGACCACCTTCACCAATCCCCAGGAGCGGGGCCGCGCCTTCGCCATCTACGGCGCCGTCGCCGGAGCCGGCGGCGCGCTCGGCTTGCTGCTCGGCGGGGCCCTCACGACCTACGCGTCGTGGCGCTGGACGCTACTGGTGAACCTCTTCTTCGCGGCGATCGCGGTCACCGGCTCGGTCGCCCTGCTGCACCGCGACCGCGGCGTGGACCACGACCCGCTCGACTGGTGGGGCGTGCTCACCGGCACCGCGGGTCTCTTCGCGCTGGTCTACGGCTTCGCCCACGTCGAGACCACGTCGTGGCACGACACGTACACCCTGGCGAGCTTCGCCGCCGCCGCGGTGCTGCTCGGGCTCTTCGTCGTCATCCAGCGCGCGGCGTCGTACCCGCTGCTGCCCCTGCGTGTGGTGTCCGATCGCAATCGCGGCGGAGCGCTCGCGGCCATGCTGATCGCGGGATCGGGCATGTTCGGGGTCTTCCTCTTCCTCACCTACTACCTGCAGACCACGCTCGGCTACAGCGCGGTCCTGACCGGCGTGGCCTTCCTGCCGATGATCGTGGCGCTTTCGATCACCGCCCAGTTGTCCAACGTGGTGCTGATGCCGCGACTCGGCCCGCGCCCCCTGGTGCCCCTCGGCATGCTCATCGCCGCGGTGGGGCTGATATGGATGACCCACCTCGGCCTCACCAGTTCCTACGCGGGCGACGTCCTCGGTCCGCTGGTGGTCGTCGGGCTCGGGGTGGGTCTCATCTTCGCCCCCGCGGTCAACGTCGCCACCCTCGGGGTCGCCGACCACGACGCCGGCGTAGCCTCGGCCCTGGTCAACACGTCCCAGCAGATCGGCGGCTCGGTGGGCACTGCCCTGCTCAACACCCTGGCCGCCAGCGCGGCGACCAGCTTCCTCATCGGGCGAGTGGCGTCACGCCGCGTCCTGGCGCTCGCCGCGGTGCACAGCTACACCACCGTCTTTCGCGACACCGCCATCATCTTCGTCGTCGGGGCCGTGCTCACGGGCCTGACGCTCCGCTCGGGCGCCGCGACCCATTCGCCGACGGGGCCCGCACTCCACTAACTCGACCACCCCGGCCTCACGCGACGTCACTCGACACGTCGCGGGCATCGCCCCCGGCGAGCGGGGCGGACTCGGGCAGCGACATCGCGGCCGCGTCGAACTGGTAGCCGGTGCGAGCGGAGAACTCGGCCACCAGGCTGAAGCGATCGCCACGGATCAGCGTGCGACGCCACTCGACGCGGTCCTCGTGCACGCTGGCCAGCCGATCGATGGCCAGGGCGGCCTGATCGGGTCCGAGCTCGAGGAGCGACCGATCCTGAGGCGAGGGGACGACCGCGCGCACCCACTCGCGTCCGGCGGTCAGGCGAAGCCCGGTAAGCCGGTAGAGCTCCACGTAGAGCGCGGTGTGGGTGAAGTCGACGCCGACCAAGGCGCCACCCACGTCGCCCGCCATCCACACGCGATCCAGGGCGAGCGGCTGGCCCCCCGCGAGACGTACGCGCTCCAAGTAGAAGAGCGGCGCCGCCGGGTCGCGCCCGAGGCGCTGGGCGACCGACGCGTCCACGCGCAGGTCAGCCGCTCGTACCACGCTGTGCTGCTCGAGCCCCGCGGCCTCCACCGACGCGAAGAGGCTGTAGATGGCACCCAGGGGCTGCTCGATCTCCGACGGGGTGGCCAGGCGGGGACGGCGCCCGCGCTCGGCCACCACCACGCCGTCGGCGCGCAGGCGGCGCATCGCCTCGCGCACGGTGTTGCGGCTCACCGCGTACTGCGCCGCCAGGTCCATCTCGGCGGGAAACTCGTCGGCGAACTCCCCGGCGTCCAGACGCGCCGACAGCCGGTCGCGCAACTGCGCCCACAGCGGCAGCGCACTGGCGCGGTCCAACTCCTCGCGGCGTGGTGCGTCGCTCATCACCCTCCTCCATTCCACTCTATGCGAAGCCCCCCGTTTAGTGGTAATGTACCTACATTGGAATATGCTGAGTGAAAGCACGAGGCGAGTGAGGTGGAGGTGCCCATGACCCAGGACCGATCGGTGCGCCCGGGGCGCGCGACCCCCCGGCGGCCCCGATGAGCCCCGAGATGATCCTCTCCGCGGCGCTCGGCGTGGCCATCGGCCTCTCACTCGGGGCGCTCGGCGGCGGCGGATCGATCCTGACCGTGCCGGCCCTGGTGTACGCGCTCGGCGTGAGCGCCAAGCACTCGACCGGCGCGTCGCTGCTCATCGTCGGTCTGAGCTCCCTCTTCGGCATGATCGCCCACGCCCGGGCCGGGCGCGTGCGCTGGTCCGTCGGTCTGACGGTCGGCGTGGTGAGCATCGTCGGCTCGCTGGCCGGCACGGCGCTCAACCGCCGCATCAACCCCGAGCTGCTCCTCCTGCTGTTCGCCGGGCTCATGTTCGTCGTGGCCGCGATGATGATCCGCCGCGATCGGCGCGCGGCGCCCCGCCCGGTGGCGCGCCCGGTGCTGGTCTCCGCCCCCTCGACCTCGCACGACCCCCTCGACGAGTTCGTGACGCTCGAGGACCACGTCGTCGATGAGCTGGTGGAGGTCGAGGAGGTGATCGCGTCCACGCGCGCGGGCAAGCCCGCGCTCGTCGCCGCCGTCGGCGTGGGCGTGGGGTTCCTCACCGGCTTCCTGGGGGTCGGTGGTGGCTTCATCGTGGTGCCGAGCCTCGTGCTGATCCTCGGCCTCGGCCTAGCCGAGGCCGTCGGCACCTCCCTGCTCATCATCGCCATCAGCAGCGCCTTCGCCATCGCCGAGCGCCACGGGGTCCACGGCGTCGGCGCCTCGATCCTGGTGCCCTTCGCGGTCGCGGCCATGGTCGCGGCCATGGTGGGCAACCTCATCGCCGGACGCGTGCCCGCACGCCGTCTCAACCAGGGCTTCATCGTCCTGGTGATCCTGGTCGCCTGCTACGTGACCGTGCGCAGCGTGGTGGCTCTGGGCTAGCCGGACCAGGTCCAATCGCACCCCCACCCCGACCCCGACCCGACCGCGGACTCACCCGCGCGGGAGCCGGTCGTCGCCGAATTCTCCTATTCCTCGATCGAGATCTTTCCCAGTGGAGATCACGGGCCGACGGGCAAATAAGTGACTAAGGACCCTAGTGGGCGACCGGAAAATGGGGGACGCCGTCCCTACCGTGACTGTCACGTTGCGGTGACGCACCAGTGGCAACTAGTAGGGGGATCATCATGGCTCATCGTCCGTATCGGATCACCACCAGTCTGGCCGCCCTCGTCCTCGCGCTCGGCGGTCTCGCGACCCTGAGCGCGGGATCCGCCGACGCCGCGAGCGCCCACGCCAAGGCGGGCACCATCACCGTCGGCACGCTCTACGCCAGCACCGGTGCCTTCGCGACGTCGTCGCTGCCCGAGTACGCCGGCCTGCAGTTCTGGGCCAAGCAGGTGGACTCGCACGGTGGCATGTACGTCGCGCCGCTCCGGCGCAAGGAGAAGGTCAAGATCGTCGCGTACAACGACCAGAGCGACCCCGCGACCGCGACCTCGCTCTACGACCAGCTCATCTCCCAGAACCACGTCAACGTCCTGGTCGCCGACTTCGGCTCGGTGCTGACCGCCCCGGCGATCACGATCGCCAAGGACCAGAAGCAGCTGCTCTTCGACATCACGGGATCGGGCACGTCCTTCTTCACCAGTGGGGCCAACCCCTACGTGGTGCTCACCTCGCTGCCCGTGTCGGCCGTGTGGCCCAAGCCGGTCGCCAAGCTGCTCATCCGGCTCAAGACCAAGCGCGTCGCCATCCTCTACTGCCAGAACGACTTCGACCAGGCCCAGGCCACCGCCATCCAGGGCTTCCTCAAGGCGGCGGGCATCACCCCGGTCTACTTCCAG
>JAJYNX010000048.1 GCA_021786095.1 Actinomycetes bacterium
CGACGTCCACGACCTGATGGTGATGGTGGCCGGGCGCGTGCGCGAGGCGACGGGAGTGACCCTGGTGGCCGAGAATCGTCTCCTGGGTTTCGAGGAGCGGTGAGACGCGCCCGGGCTCGCGAGGCGGTGGTGCGACGCGCGCGCTCGCGCGAGGGCGCACCGCGCGCCCGACGGGGGCGACGACGTCGCGAGGTGATCCCGTCGGCGTCACGCCCGGCGGCGCCCGACGAGACGAGCGTCGCCGATCTGACCCCTCGGCTCCGTCGTCGAGTCTGGCCCCGGTTGGTGGTGGGCGTGCTGGTGCTGGCGACCCTGGGAGCCGCCGGTGTCTGGCTGGTCCACCAGCCGTTCCTACGGGTCAATCACGTGCGTGTGGGGGGACTGCGCCACGAGAGCCTCGCGGCGGTGCTCGCCGCGTCGGGGCTGGAGTCGCACCCGCCGATGATCGACGTCAGCGCCGGTGAGATCGATCGTCGCCTCGCCGGCTTCGCCTGGATCCGCGACGTGCGCCTGACCCGCCGGTGGCCCGATACGGTGATCGTCCAGGTCCAGGAGCGCGAGGCGGTCGCCGTCGCCTTTGACGCCGCGCACCGGCTCCAGTACGTCGACGCGAACGGGCGGGACCTGGGACCGGCGCCCCTGCACGCCAACCTTCCTACGCTGCGCTACACGGGCCCGAGCGGTCCCTCCTGGCCCTTCCGGGGCTCGGGACGCGCAGCGGCCTACGTGGCCAGTCGACTGCCGCCCGCCTTCACCCGTCAGGTCTCGGTGATCAGCGAGGGCCCGGCGGGCACCGTCACGCTGCAGTTGACCACGCCGGTTCGCTTCGTGCTGGGTCCCGCGACCAATCTGGAGGCGAAGTTCGTCGCGATCGCCTCGGTCATTGCCCACAGCCGCCTGAGTTCGGGCGATATCGTGGACGTGTCGGTACCCGGGGCGTTGTCGGTGACGGGCGCTCCGCCGTCGTAGTGCCCTATTTGACCGAATTTCCATTGATGACTAGCCTTCAGGGACATTTGTTCGCCATAGTTTCGTGACCCGCGCGGCGGTGGGACACAGTAGAAGAGTTCACCCAAGGGGGTTACATGAGTCTCAGCCAGAGCAACTACCACGCCGTGATCAAGGTCATCGGCGTCGGTGGGGGCGGCGTCAACGCGGTCAATCGCATGATCGCCTCGGGACTGCGCAACATCGAGTTCATCGCCGCCAACACCGACGCGCAGGCGCTTCTGCTGAGCGAGGCCGACCTCAAGTTGGACATCGGCCGCCAGTTGACGCGGGGTCTGGGAGCGGGTAGTGACCCCGAGGTCGGCCGTCAGGCGGCCGAGGACCACCGGGCCGAGATCGAGGAGGCCATCAAGGAGACCGACATGGTCTTCATCACGGCCGGTGAGGGCGGTGGCACCGGGACCGGCGCCGCACCGGTGGTCGCCGACATCGCGCGCTCGCTGGGTATCTTGACCATCGGCGTCGTGACCCGGCCGTTCTCCTTCGAGGGCAAGCGCCGCGCGACGCAGGCGGAGAAGGGCATCGAGGCCCTGCGCGCCAAGGTCGACACACTGATCGTGATCCCCAACGATCGGCTCCTCTCGGTGACGGCGTCGGACACGTCGATGCTCGACGCGTTCAAGATCGCCGACGACGTGCTGCTCTCGGCGGTACGGGGCGTCACCGATCTGATCACGGTACCCGGCCTCATCAACACCGACTTCGCGGATGTCAACGCCATCATGCGCAACGCCGGGAGCGCCATCATGGGCGTGGGCCAGTCCACGGGAGAGGGCCGTGCCGTGAACGCGGCGCGCGCCGCGATCACGTCGCCCCTGCTCGAGGCGTCGATCGACGGCGCACGCGGGATCCTCATGAACATCGTCGGCGGCTCCACCGTTACGTTGGCCGAGGTGACCGACGCCGCCAACATCATCCACTCGGTGGCGCACCCCGACGCGAACATCATCTTCGGCAGCGTCATCGACGACTCGATCGGTGACGCCGTGCGCGTCACGGTCATCGCGGCCGGATTCGACCACCACGCGCCCGTCAAGCCGGTGCCCGCGACGACGAGCGAGCCGGTGATGACCGAGGGTCCGCGCAGCGACATCTTCGCGACGTCGAGCGACGACTTCTTCGACGTGGGGGGCGATGACGATCTCCCCAGCTTCCTCCGCTGACGAGGCGAGGCGCGCTCTCGTCGATCGAAACCTTCGTGAGCTGCGCCGACGCATCGCCACCACGGGGCGCGACCCCGCGCAGGTGCGCGTCGTCGCGGTGGCCAAGTCCTTCGGGCCCGAGATGGTACGCGCGGCGGCGGCGGTCGGGCTGACGACGATCGGCGAGAACTACCTCGACGAGTTGCGCGCCACCCGCGACGCGACCACCGACCTGGACCTGACGTGGCACTACCTGGGCGCGCTGCAAACGAACAAGATCGCGCGGATCGTGGCGTCAGCCGACGTGATCTGCTCCCTCGCCCGGGTCAAGGAGGCGCAGCGCCTGGCCCAGCTCGGCGCGACCCAGGCGCTCTACGTCGAGGTGGACGTCACGGGTGATGCCCGTCGCCCCGGCGCCGCCCCGCACGAGGTGGCGCCCCTCGTGGCGCGAGCTCGCGAGCTGGGGCTGATGGTGACGGGTCTCATGACGGTGGCGCCGCTGGACGGTGGCGCGCGCGAGGCCTTTCGCCTCACGCGCGGCCTCGCCGACGACCTGGGCCTGTCCGAGTGCTCGATGGGCATGAGCGACGATCTCGAGGTGGCGTGCGAGATGGGATCGACGGAGGTGCGGGTCGGACGGGCACTCTTTGGGCCCCGCGGCGGAACCGTGGCGCCCTCGCCTAACATGGACCCGGGCTCCGGCCGCGAGGAGAGGTGAATGAACGAGAAGATGCGTAAGGCGCTGGGCTTCCTCGGCTTGATCGAGGACGAGTACGGGGACTACGCCTCGAACGTTCCATCACGCCCCTTCAGCGAACCCGTGGGCTACGAGGACGAGGGTGAGTGGGCCCCGGCGCCACCGCGCCCGGCCCCGGCCCCGCCGCGCCCCTCGGGCGCGCGGCCGTCGTCGATCTCGGTGCTCGACGCGCAGGGTCAGGTAGCACGTCCGCGCCCGATGCCGAGCACGCGCACGCGTCCGGTTCCGCCGACGCCCCAGCGCGAACCGGTGGTCTTCTTTCCACCGAGCTTCCACGAAGCGGGCCAGGTCACCGATCTGCTGCGCAGCGGCCGCGTGGTCGTGCTGAACATCACCCAGCTCGAGCCGGCAGTGGGGCGGCGGTTGGTGGACTTCACGTCGGGCACGGCCTGGGCCCTACGGGCCAAGGTGGAGCGCCTGGGCACCGGCGTCTATCTGGTCAGCCCCCAGGGGACGCACCTGAGCGCCGAGGCACGCGAGAACCTCCGGCTCTCCGGCTTCCGTTCGTTCGACCTTTCATGAGCGTCATCCACGAACTGCTGTTCCTGTACATCTGGGTCCTGATCATCTCGGCGCTGCTGAGTTGGTTCCCGGCCTCCTCCTCGTCGGGCGCGCTGGCCAGCGTGCGTCGGGTCTTCTACACCCTTACCGAGCCGGTTCTGCGGCCAATTCGCGCGATCCTGCCTCAGCCGCGGGTCGGCGGGGTGGGCGTCGACTTCTCGGTTCTCGTGGCGATCATCCTGCTCGAGATCATCAACGCCTTCATCTGATCACGAGCCTCGTTCGCGCGGGGTGGCCGTTGTAGGGTGGCACCATGGATTCTCCCGACACCGCCCGTTCCGCGCTGGACGCAATCGACACGGTCGCCTTCAAGGTTGGCCTCAAGGGCTACAACGTCGATGAGGTGGACGAGTTCCTCGAGCGCGTGTCCGTCGAGGCCCGTCAACTGAAGGACCAGTTGCAGCAGCAGCGCCTCCAGCTTCGCCAGGCGGCCGAACGCATCACGCAGTTGGAGGGTGGGCGCGCGGCCGCGCCGCCCGCGGCACCGCCCGCGGCACCGCCGCCGGCCCCGGCTCCGGCTTCGCCACCCACCTCGATGACACCGCCCGTGCGCCCCGGCGCAGCGACAGCGGGCGCCGAGCAGGTGGCGGCGATGATTGCCATGGCTCAGCAGTTCATCGATCACGCGCAGAAGGAGGCCCAGGAGAAGGCCCGGGACCTTACGGTCGCGGCCCAGGAGCGCGCCCGCGAGATCGTGACCGAGGCACGGAGTCGGGCCGAGGACGAGGTGAACCGGCTGAACGGCCTGAAGCAGCGCCTCAGCGAGGACGTGGAGACGCTGGGTCGCCAGTTGGAGGTCGAGCGCACGAGGCTCCTGGGCGTTCTGGGGGAGTTCACGCGGTGGATCGACAGTTCTCTGCACGTCGGGGGTGCCGCGAGGGCGGTGCCGCCGGTTCACGCCGGGACGCCACGGGCGGCCCTGGGGCCGCGCGATGAGGATCACGCGGCGAGCTCGTCGGACGACGGCGGGAGGATCCTCCCCTTCGACGTGACGCGTGACGATCGCTCGTAAGTGGCACGCCGGCTGCTAGGGTCGGCGCGCGTTCGCTCATCGTCGTCGAAGGAGTAAGTATGTCGCCTCGTCCCGCTCGCGCCACCAGGGTCGTGGCGCCTCACGCCGCGAGGACGGCCACGCCCCGCGCGGCTAAGGCGAACGCGTCCGCGAAGAAGGCGGCCGCCGCGACGACGAAGAAGGCGCCCGCGTCGGCCACGGCGACGACGAAGAAGGCACCCGCGTCGGCCAAGGCGACGGCCAAGGCGACGACCAAGAAGGCGCCCGCGTCGGCCAAGGTGGCGACCGCCGCCGCCAAGGAGCGCGAGGCC
>JAJYNX010000085.1 GCA_021786095.1 Actinomycetes bacterium
AAACCGCGGGCCCCATCGGGGTTCTCGGCCATCACGCCACGGTTGGTGGCGTGTCCATCCACGACGGAGCCTCCTTCCCCTCGTCACTACCGCAACGGTCGCGGCGTCACCCGACGCATGTCACCGGTGCGACGTCAGGACCACGACGACGACGGCGTCGGGCCTTTCGTCACTACCAGCGACCTCACGATGCGGCAACAATGAGAGGGGCTGGCGATGGGGCTCACTGCCCGCCGGAGGTGAGTTGTGAGTGAGAGAGTGGCCTCATCGTCGGGCACGAGACCGCCCGCGGCCAATCGAAGGTGAGTCGCACACGACTATGACCAACGTGATCGAGGTCGAGGGCCTCACCAAGCGCTTCGGGCGACTAACCGCCGTGGACGACGTGAGCTTCACGGTGGGCCAGGGCGAGATCTTCGGTCTCTTGGGTGAGAACGGTGCCGGCAAGACGACAACACTGGAGATCCTTGAGGGGTTCCAGCGCGCCGACCGCGGGTCCGTGCGGGTACTCGGCATCGATCCCCACAGCGCCCATCGCGACTGGCGTGACCGCATCGGCCTCGTCCTCCAGGAGTCCGACTTCGACCCCGTGCACACCGTCACCGAGACGGTACGGCTCTTCGCGAGCTTCTTCTCCCATCCGCGAGACGTCGACGAGACGCTGGCCCTGGTGGGACTGGCCGACAAGGCCCGCGAGCGAGTGGGTCGCCTGTCCGGCGGCCAGAAGCGACGGGTCGACGTGGCGCTGGGAATCATCGGCCGGCCGGACCTGCTCTTCCTCGACGAGCCGACCACCGGCTTCGATCCGGTGGCGCGCAGCGAGTTCTGGTCGGTCATCGAGGGACTGCGCGACACCGGCACCTCCATCGTGCTGACGACGCACTACATGGAGGAGGCCGAGCGCCTGTGCGGCCGGCTCGCGATCATGGCCAAGGGTCGCTTCGTGGCGGAGGGAACCTCGTCCACTCTGATCAGCTCGCTGGGCTCGACGACGGTGCGCTTCGTCCTGCCCCCCGACCTCGACGTGGCCACGCTGCGCTCGGTCACGGGTGCGACCTTCGTCGCGCGCGACACCATGGCCGTGGCCCTCCTCGACGAAGGAGTGCCCGAGGTGCTGCTGCGCCTCTTGACGTGGTCGCAGGCCCACGGCGTTGCCCTGGAGCAGTTCGAGGTCATGCGCCCCACGCTCAACGACGTGTTCCTGGGCGCCACGGGGAGCGACTCGTGAGGTTCCTTCGCCTCACCGCCGCCCAGGCCCGCTACAACCTCCAGGCCTACGTGCGCAGCGTGCGAACCGTTCTGCTCGGCCTCGTCATGCCGGTCGGGCTGCTGGTGATCCTCAGCTGGGTCTTCGCCCACCAGGGGCAGATCGCCGCCGCCGCGGGTTACCAGATCAGCGCCATCGCCTTCTACGCGGGCGGCCTGACCGCCTACGGGCTCATGCTCGGCACCTTCACCGGCGTCATGACCGCCGTGGTCGGCGCCCGCGAGGCCGGCTGGCTCAAGCGCTTCCGGGCGTCACCGATGCCGCCGGGCACCTACCTGGCCGGCCAGATCCTGTTCAACGTGCTGATCTCCCTCGCCCTGGTCGTGGTCATGATGGCCACGGCGTCGCTCGTGTACGGACTGCACCTGCGCGCGATCGCCCTGTTCGCGATGCTCTGCTACACGCTGCTCGGCGTCTTCGGCTTCACCGCGATCGCGCTGGCGATCACCCGGGTCATCACCACGCCGGAGATGGCCTCCTCGGTGGGCCCCTTCGTCACCATCACGCTGAGCTTCACCAGCGGCGTCTTCCTGCCACCGGACCTTATGCCGAGATGGCTGGTGACCTTCTCCAACTACCTGCCCCTGGAGCCCCTGGCCCAGTCGATGCAGAGTGCGCTGGCCGCGCCCACCGGCACCGGCTTCGAGGGCCGGTCCTCCGTCGTGCTCGGCGTCTGGGGCGTGCTCTCCTTCGTCGTGGCGCTGTGGACCTTCACCTGGCAGCCCCTGCGTCGTTAGCCGCGACCCGTGTCGCGCGGGCGCACCGTGAGCAGCTGCTCGGCCCGCCCGACCGCGCCGTGCTCGTCGAACAGCGCGGCCGAGGTCAGTCCCTGACCGCTGGCCCCGAAGATCACCGTCGAGTCCAGCCCGACCCATCGACCCCGCGGGCTGCGGTAGAGGTGGATCGTCAGGTCCACGTTGGCGTAGAGCCACTGCGCGGGGTCCTCGCGCACCGCGATCCCGTTGGCGGTGTCCACCAGCGCGACGAAGCGCGCGAGATCGCTCGCCGGCTCGTCGGCCACCAGCGAGGCCGCCGTGGTGAGCCAGGCGCGCCCGCGCCCGGGCACGATCTGCCCGATGGGCCGAGCCTCGAGTGAGGTGATGTACCCACCGGGCCAGAGCGACGACAGCGGCCAGGACGCGACGGAGTCCGGTGCGGGCAGGGGCTCGGGTGCGCCGCCGGCGACCGCCGAGGAGTCGTAGCGCGCCAGGCGCCAGACTCGCGCGCGCGCCGCCGGGCGACCGGCGCTGCTGACCACCGCCTCGACGAGCTCGATGGTGCGTCCCGGGCGGATCGTCGACACCGTGACCTCGACGTCATCGATGGGCAGCACCCCCAGGATGTCGATGCCGATCCGACTGACCACCATCGCGTCGTCGCGCGCCGCGCGCTCGACGGCGTGGACCAGCAGTCCCGCCATCGGGCTGATGTGCTGCTCGTGGACCGACCACGCTCCCCCGGTATACGGCGTCGGTCGGAAGTGGGTCTCGTCGAGTCGCAGGAAGTAGGCGAAGGGGGACGGGGTCATGTTTCGCCCCCCACCTTACGGCGAGCGCCGCGACCGTCGGTACGGACACCACACCCGACCCGTCGGCGATGACGGTCGTTCACCACCGGTTCACGTCGACCACCGGATGACGTCGACCACCGGAACGAGTGCGACCCACGGTCTCGCCAACCGGTACCGGCACGGCCCGCCGGACGGCTCCAGCCCCCACCCCTACCAGAGGGCGGTAGCCGGATACACGCTGAACGACGTTCCCCCCGTGGAGAGGGGCGAAGGGACTGCCCGAGTGACCATATTGCTCACCATCGTGAGGGCGTAGGTACTGGGATTCGAGGGAATGCCGCTCGGCGCACTGTGATTCTCGGTGATCGAGACGTCCGAGAACGCGGCGGTGGTGAAGGTCGGCGGTGCGAGGCCAGTGCAGGGGAATCCCTCCGTGCAGGAAAAGAGGGGGTTCTCGACAATCACCTCAGCGGTCGATTGGGCGGGCGCGGGTGACGGCATCGCGACGACGTTTGAGGAGCTCCATCCCCGCGACAGGTCGTTGACGCGAAAGGACCATTCGTTACGTGCCTCGCTCACCGAGGCCGAGATGCGGTCACCGGGGACCACCGTCTCGTTCACCCGAAGAAGGCCCCCTTCATTGAGCTCCCGGTCGCCGTACATCTCGTAGAACGCGTAGTACGTAGGGGAGCCGTCGGTACAGTCGACAACAATCCCGTCCTGCTCGACGGTACTGCCCCGGAAGCCGTCGATCCCGACCCACTGCGCGAACTCGGTGGTTCGATCCGTACAGACGACAGTGGGAACGACGAACTGAGCACTCACGGCGGTGAAGTGACCCTTCGTGACGGCGTACCCGGCCCAGATGGAGGTGAGGAACGGCCGGGGAGAACCCGGGATCGTCGGCGGCGGCGAACTGTCCATGGGAGGGAGCGTCGCGACCCATCGCGACAGAGGCGACGGTGGTCCGGCGCCGACGAGGTTGACCGCCACCACGTCCACGCGGATGGTCTCGCCGCCCGTCGTTCGTAGGGCGCAGTCCGACGAGTGGCAAAACCGACTGACGTCAGAAGGCATCAGGTACACGCGATAGCTCGCGACTGGTGTCCCCCGTTGGAGGCCGGTGGACGAAAGAGAACACGAATGTAGCCGGGGTCGACCACCACTCGGACGTCGCGCGGCGCGCTCGGCCGGTCGGACAGTCGTGACGGACCGTGACCGGCGTACGCGGCCGTCGGCGGCGAGCCGACGACCAGCACCAGGAGAAGCCCCAGCGCCGCAGCGAACCGAGTCCCCCTCATTCGCCTCCCCTGCGTTCCCACGCTCCGGTCACACCAGTCAGAGCCCGACCGCCGCGCTCGTCGACGCCCGACCCATTCCGCGTCGCTCGGATCCGGGACCGACCAGGCACCGTCATCACGCTACCTGCGCCCCGGGGCCCGCGTGAGTCGCCTCGCCGCGTCGCGCCAGGCGCCGCGAATCGCGGATCGCTCTCTCGACCGACCAGCGCCGGACTCGTCCGCGACTACGCCACCGGCCCCCGGTGCGTCGGGTCCGCGGACTCGAGCAGCAGGCGCCATTCGGCCCGGGCCACCGAGCGTCGCGCGGCGTCCAGGGCGTCAGGGTTCACCGAGATCGACGTGATCCCGTCGCGCACGAGGTGCTCGGCGAAGGCCGGGTGGTTCGAGGGCGCCTGACCGCAGAGCGACGAGGTGATCCCCGCCCGGTGGCACTCGCTCACGATGTGACCGATGGCGTCGAGCACGGCGTCGTCGGACTCGTCGAAGAGCTCGGCGCACACCTCGGAGTCACGGTCCACGCCCAGCATCAGCTGGGTCAGATCATTGCTGCCAATCGACACGCCCGAGATCCCCATCGCCGCGTACTCGGGGATCCGGTACACCACCGACGGCA
>JAJYNX010000064.1 GCA_021786095.1 Actinomycetes bacterium
GTCGCCCCGTCCAACCCCTCCAGGACGGGGCCTCGTGCGTGTCACAGCCACGTACGAGGATGACACTGGGCCAAACGTGAAGTGGAAGGCTCACAAAACGTGAAGACCTCTTCAGTGGGCGCTGAGGGACTCGAACCCCCGACCTGCTGAGTGTAAATCAGCTGCTCTAACCAACTGAGCTAAACGCCCCGGCGCATCAGCCTAATGGAGCGACAGCTCCCCGACGGGACGACCTGCAACGGCGACGGTAGCAGTATGGTCGGGATGTCAGGCGAAGGAGTGCCATGGGATCCCACGACGGACGGCCCATCGAGAGCGTCGAAGACGTCGTACGCGGCTTTCTCGGCCGCGACCTGGCAAACTGGATCAAGTCAGACCCCGCGGCACGCGCGGGGGACGATGAGGGTATTCACCAGATTCGAGTCAGCGCGCGCCGCCTGCGGGCGGAGTTCGGCGTCGTGGGCTCCGACGTGAAGCGTGTGCCACTTACCTACCTTCGAGATGAGTTGCGCTGGATCGGCTCGGTCCTCGGGCACCAACGAGACCTTGACGTGCTGCGCTACACACTGCTACACGCCACCGCCCAACCCGAGCGCGCGTCCTCGCTCGTCCACGACGTCGAACGTCGGCGCGACGCCAGCCGGTTGCTGGTACGCAACGCATTGGACTCGCGCCGATACCGTCAACTCCTGGTCGCACTCGTGAGTGCCACGATCACGCCACCCTGTCGGCACAGTGCATCGCGAGACGCCAGTGCCCTGCTGCCGAAAATCCAACGCGATATCGCGGCACTCGAATCGCTCCTGGATGCCGGAGGCGACGACCCAACCGACGAGCAACTTCATCACGTGCGCATCGCGGTCAAGCGGTGCCGCTACGGGGTCGAGGTGACGACGCCCATCCTGGGACCTGACGCCGACCAGCTCGCGGCGTCGTTGGCCCTCGCCCAGGGTGTGCTCGGCGAGCTTCACGACACGGTCGTGGCACTCGCCTACGTCGACTCGGTGCCGCTCCAGTTCGACGACCGCGCCGACGACGTACCCGGCACCAGGGACGCGCTCACGTCGACGCGTGGCGAACTCCGCGGTGAGTGGCGAGCGCCGGTGGACACAGCCCTCGCTCTCGCACGGTCCCTGAACCTCGCACCGACACGTGGTACACCGTCAGGGGAGCCCAGCCCGCACGAGGGCGTCTCGTAGCGCCGCCGTCGCGGCAAGCACGGGGCGACGCGGCGCCATCGACGAGGTCACCAGATCGCCCCCGTCGTAGTCGGCATCGGCGCCCCCCGCCTCCCGAGCGATCAGGAGCCCCGCTAGGTAGTCCCAGGGGTGTAGTCGCGTGTGGCGCGTCACGCTGAAGGCGTCGAGTGAGCCGTCGGCCACCAAACACGCCTCGAGACTCGCGGCCCCCAGAGCCCGGAACTGAGCCCAGCCCCCGTGAACCGACGGCAACCCCGAGAAGGCGATCACGGCGTGATCCACGCTCGTCACCGTCGTCGCGCGGATCGTCACGCCGTCGCGCGTCGCACCCGCCCCGCGCTGCGCCTCGTAGCAGGTTCCGGTGGCGTGATTCATCACGAGGCCGGCGACCAACTCCTCACCGCGCATCACTGCGAGGCTGGTCGAGAAGAAGGGTATGCCGCGGTCGGCGTTGGTGGACCCGTCGATCGGATCCACGACCACGCTGTACGCACCGTCTCCCGTGACCCCGGACTCTTCACTGATGACCCGGAACCCCGCACCGCGCAGGATGCGGGTGGCTACGTCGTCCGCGACGACGTCGATCACGTACTGGCTCTCGCGCTCACCCGAGAAGCCGCGGTGACGCGTACCCGCGACCGCGTCACCCACCTCTCGAGCGCACGCCCGAAGGATCGGTAGCGGGTCGACCGTCACCCTCCTACCGTACCGGGCGTCGGCGCGGCGAGACGGCGGCGGCACCCACCACGCCGGTGCCGCGCCCCGCACCATGGCGGCCCCGAGTAGCGTGGAGGTCTCGATGTCACGCCTCGCGCCACCTCTCCCGCTGCGCCCCGCGCGTTTCCACCCACCCTCGTCCGACCGGCGAAAGCGGGGACCCCGCGCGATCACGGCGCTGGCCGTGCTCGCCGCGCTCGCCACCGCCGTGATCGCGCCGAGCGATGTCGCGCACGCCGCGAGCCGCCCCCACGTCTCGACGGGCCAACCCACCTCCCGCGGTCACTGCCCCTGGATCGCTCAGGCGCGCACTGGCGTCGTCGGCCCGGGCGCGCTCGCCGGCGAGGTCCTCTCGCACATGACCCTCACCCAGAAGGCCGACTACCTCTCGCTGGCCACGCACGGCCCCGTGGAGAACGCCAATCAGGCGCTGCCCGCACTCTGCCTGCCGTCGGTGTCCCTGTCCGACGGCCCGAACGGGCTCGGGAACGGACTGACCGGCGTCACCCAGTTTCCCGCCGCCATTGGCGTCGCCGCAACCTTCGACCCGGCCATCGCCCGCGCCATCGGGCGTGCCGAGGCCCTCGAGGCCCGCGCCAAGGGCATCATGGCCGTCCAGGGACCCGAGCTCAACCTGGCGCGTGTGCCGCTGAGCGGACGCATCTTCGAGGCCTACGGCGAGGATCCGTACCTCACCAGCGTCATGGGGGTGGCTGACGTGCTCGGCATCCAGTCGACCGGGGAACTCGCTGACGCCAAGCACTTCACGGCCTATACCCAGGAGAACGCTCGCGCGCGCATCAACCAGGTCGTCACGCCGCGCGTGCTCGCCGAGATCTACGACGCCCCCTTCAAAGCCGTGGTCCAGCAGGGACACGTCGCCTCGCTGATGTGCTCCTACGGGTCACTCAACGGCGTCAACACCTGCTCGGACCCCCTGCTCTACCGCCTGCTGGCGTCGTGGGGATTCACCGGCTTCGTGCGCTCGGACCTGCGCGCGGTGCACAGTGTCCCCGCGGCACTACGCGCGGGCATCAGCCTCATGAAGCCCCTGTCGACCACGTCGCTGGTGCACCTCGTGCGCCGCGGCCTCGTGCCGGTGCGCGACGTCAACCGCGCCGTGCGAAACGTGCTCACCGTCCTCTTCGCGCACCACCTCATCACGCGAGTGCCCCAACCCCACCTCACCTCGATCGTCACCTCGCCGTCGCACGCGGCGATCGCGCTGCGCGCCGCCGAGGCGAGCATCGTGCTGCTCAAGGACCAGCGGGGCATCCTCCCGCTGTCCGCCCACGTCTCGTCCCTCGCGGTCATCGGGACCGACGCGTCGTCCCAACCCGTCTCCGCCGGCCTCGGCAGCGCCTACGTCAAGCCCCCCTACGTCACCACGCCCCTCGCCGCGCTGCGCGCGGCCCTGCCCGCCTCGACGACCCTGCGCTACCAGCCGGGCGGCCCGTCGTCGCTGGACCTCGACACCCTCAGCAACGTCGCGATCGTCGCGGGCACCCCGCTCGCGCTGGTCACGCGGATCCACCACCACGGCGAACCCGGCAAGAGCGACATCGGCATCGAGCTCGACCCCAGCGTGACGCCCGCCACCGCCACCGCGGCGGTGCCCGGTCACGGCCGCGGGTGGCAGAACTGGCGTCTCACGGTACGCGCCGAGCGCACCGGCGTCTACGAGCTGACCATCCAGCAGTTCGGTGACCTGTGGCTCTCCCTCAACGGACACCTCATTCTCGCATCACGCGGTCTGCACGCCCGCGCCGACATGGCCACCGCGGTGTCACTCGTCGCCGGTCGGCGCTACACCTTCGACGCCAACTGGTTCAACGTGCGCGACCATCCTCAGCCGTCCTTCGGTATCGAGGACGTCACTCCCCAGATCAACGCCGCAGTCGCTATCGCACGGCGCAGTCGCGTCGCGATCGTCTTCGCTGGCGACCTGATCTCCGAGGGCATCGACCGACCCAACCTCCAACTACCCGGCGACGCCAACGCCCTCATCTCGGCCGTCGCGCGCGCCAACCCGCACACCATCGTCGTGCTCAATACCGGCAGTGCGGTGCTCATGCCCTGGCTGGCCCGAGTCGCGGCGGTGGTCGAGGCCTGGTACCCGGGCCAGGTGGACGGCACCGCCGTCACCCGTGTCCTCACCGGTGCGGTCGACCCCTCCGGGCGACTACCCCTCACCTTCCCGGCCAGCGCCACCGCCGCGCCGGCCACGTCGCCCAGTCAGTACCCCGGCATCGACGGCACCGTCAACCTCGGCGGACTCGACATCGGCTACCGCTGGTACCAGGCCCACCACGTCGCGCCGCTCTTCGCCTTCGGCTACGGGCTCAGCTACACCCGTTTCACCCTCGCGGACGCGACGCTGACCCGCGCCAGCGCCGGGCGCGTCGTCGTACGCGTGCGCCTGACCAACACGGGAACCCGCGTGGGAAGCGACGTAGTCCAGGCCTACGTGCACTACCCGTCAGCGGCCGGCGAGCCACCCGAGCAGTTGCGAGCCTTTCGCGACGTCACTCTCTCGCCCGGCGCGTCACGACGCGTGTCACTGGTGCTGCCCGCCTCCTCGTTCCAGATCTACCAAGGCTCCTCGTTCGTGACGCTTCCCGGCTCCTACCGTGTCGACGTCGGCTCCTCGAGCGCCTCGCTGCCGCTGCGTCTCGCGCTCACGCTGACCGGCTCACCGGGCT
>JAJYNX010000093.1 GCA_021786095.1 Actinomycetes bacterium
CGGACGCGTCGAGCTCGGCGTCGCGGTCTGCGGCACCGGGATCGGCATCGCGATGGCCGCCAACAAGGTCGCCGGGGTGCGGGCGGCGGTGGTCCACGACGTCACCTCGGCGCGGCTCGCGCGCGAGCACAACCACGCGAACGTGCTGTGCCTGGGGGGACGCCTCCTCGGGGAGGTGGTGGCGCTGGACGCGGTGACCACCTGGCTCGCGACCGAGCCCGCCGGTGGGCGTCACCTGGGACGTATTGAGAAGTTGCGGCGGCTCGACGAGCGGCTCGACGAGGGAGAGGGGCACGCGTGAGCGCATCACCGTTTGACGCCTGGATCACCAATGACGAGGAGATCGTCGAGCTGCTGGCTCGTGAGTGGGAGCGTCAGACGACCACCCTGCAGCTCATCGCGAGCGAGAACTTCGCGTCGCCGGCCGTGCTGGCCGCCACGGGATCGATCCTGACGAACAAGTACGCCGAGGGGTACCCGGGGCGTCGCTACTACGGCGGGAACCAAGTGGTCGACGAGGTGGAGGACCTCGCACGGCGTCGGCTCGTCGCGCTGTTCGGTGCCGATCACGCCAACGTGCAGCCCCATAGCGGGGCCAACGCCAACGTGGCCGTGTACCAGGCGCTGGTGGATCCCGGCGCCACGATCCTGGCGATGCGCCTCGACCAGGGGGGGCACCTGACCCACGGCTCGCCGGTGTCGATGACCTCCAAGGCGTGGCACTTCGTCTCCTACGGCGTGACGGAGCGCTCGGACGATCCCGACCAGCCCGGTGAGCTCATCGACTTCGACAACGTCCGCGACCTGGCCCTCGCGCACCGACCCGCGATGATCGTGGCGGGCGCGACGGCCTACGCGCGGCGAATCGACCCGGTGCCCTTCCGCGAGATCGCGGACGAGGTGGGGGCGCTGTTGATGTTCGACTCGGCCCACGTGGCCGGGCTGGTCGCCGGGGGGGTGCACCCCAACCCGGTGCCCTACGCCGACGTCGTGACCTTCACCACCCACAAGACCCTGCGCGGTCCGCGCGGTGGCGCCATCGTGTGTCGCGAGCAGCACGCCAAGGCGATCGACAGCGCCGTCTTCCCCGGTCAACAGGGGGGGCCGCTCGAGCACGTCATCGGCGCGAAGGCGGTCGCGTTCCGCGAGGCCGCCCAACCCAGCTTCGCACGCTACGCCGAGCGCGTCGTCGCCAACGCCCGGGCCTTCGGCACGGCGCTCGCCGCCCAGGGATTCCGCCTCGTGTCCGGGGCGACCGAGAACCACATGGTGCTGGTCGACCTGCGCGAGTTCGACGCCGAGCTGACGGGCAAGACGGCCCAGGAGGTTCTCGATCGCGCCGGTATCACCACCAACCGCAACCAGATCCCCTACGACCCGCGCAGCCCGTTCATCACGTCGGGACTGCGGGTGGGCACGGCGGCGCAGACCACCGCGGGGATGGGCGAGGACGAGTTCGTGACGGTGGCCGGCTTGATGGCTCGGGCCCTGCGCCACCGCGACGACGACGCGGTGCTGGCCCGGGTGCGCGAGGACGTGGCGCAGCTGTGCCGCGCCTTCAACCCGTACGCCACGTTCACGGGCTAGACGTGAGCAACATCGCCTCGTACATCGTGGTGATGGTGATCGCGACCGGCGTCACGACGCTCGTGACCCGTCCCGCGCGGTTGGTGTCGATGCGCATCGGCTACAGTGCTCAGCCCGACGAGCGCAAGGTGCACCAGCAGGTCACGCCCTACGGGGGCGGGGCCGCGATGCTGATCGGCCTGTGCGTGGCGCTGCTCGTCGCGGACTTCGTCCCCGCGCTGCACGCCGTCATCGCCTCGTCCCACGAGATGATCGGGGTGCTCCTGGCGACCGGCGTGATCTTCGTGGTGGGAGTGGTGGACGACTTCCGTGAGATGAGCGCCCCCGCCAAGGTGGCCGGGCAGTTCCTCGCGGCGTCGGTGCTCTACTTCTCGGGCGCCACGATGTACCAGCTCAAGCTGCCCTTCGCCGGCTTCATCGTGCTCGGGCCGTCGGTCCTGCCGCTCATCACGGCGCTGTGGGTGTTCGCCCTGTGCAATGCGGTCAACCTCATCGACGGGTTGGACGGGCTGGCGGGGGGGATCGTGGCCATCGCGTCGGGCACGCTGTGCCTCTACGGCCTGCGGTTGGAGGATCTCGGCCTCTTGCCCGCGACCAACGTGGGCCCGCTGATCGCGGCCCTGACCTGCGGCATCTCGCTCGGCTTCCTGCGCGAGAACTTCTACCCCGCGAAGCTGTTCATGGGCGACGCCGGATCGCTGATGCTGGGGCTGCTGATGAGCGCGTCGACGATGGTGATCGGCGGTCGGACCCCGCCGGCGAGCGGGGTCACGTTCTTCTTCTTCGCCCCGCTGCTGATCCCCGTCTTCATCCTCGGCGTGCCCCTGGCGGACGCCGTGTGGGCCTTCGTGCGCCGTACGCTGTCGGGTCAGGGCTTTCACACGCCGGACAAGAATCACATCCATCACCGCCTCATGCGCCTGGGTCACGGGCACCGGCGTACGGTGGTCATCCTGTGGCTGTGGACGGCGCTGCTGTGCGGCTTCGTCCTGTTCCCCCTCTTCGAGCCGCGCGTCAACGTCTTCATCCCCTTCGGGGTCGCGATCCTCGTCATCGCCCTGGTGACCTGGTTCAGCCCCCTGGCCAATCGCTGGGCCACCCGGATCGGGTCGGACGAGGCCGCTGCGCGCGATCACAGCGAGTCGCGGCGGTGACGAGCGAGCCGCCGGTGTCGCCGGAACCGCCGGACAGGTCGGAAACAGCTCCGGACCAGTCAGAAGAGTCGCCGGCGGGGGGCGGTGGACCCGACCTGCCGGGAGTGGCCGCCTTCGCCACGATGGGCACCACCATCGCGATCTGCGAGGCCCTGGGCGTGGTTCTCGGCCTGTGGGCCGACCGGGCCTGGGGAACCGCACCGGTGGGTCTAGTGATAGGGATAGTGTTAGGGACGGCCGTCGCCGTGCTGAGCGTTGTGAAGCAGGTCCGACGTTACCTCTGACAACATCTGACCGTGCTCGAAAACCTCCCTACCACCATCCTGCCTCGGCTCCTGCGCCGCACCACGGCGTCGGCGATCGCCGCGGGCTTCCTCGGCTTCGTGGTGGCGCTGCTCGTGGCCCCGGCGCCCGCGGCGCTGGGGGTGGTGGTCGGCGTTGGCATGGCCGTCGTCAACCTGCGCTATCTGGATCGCCAGGCCGCCCGGGTGGAGTTGCGTGAGAATCAGAGCAGCAAGGCCGTTCGCCGCCAGCTCGGGGGCAAGACCACCGCTCGGCTCGCGCTGGTGACCGTCGTGGTGCTCGCGGTGGTATGGCTGAGCCCCCCGCTGGGAATCGGTATTGTGTCAGGGCTCGTGCTCTACCAGATCGTGTTCGTCGTGAACGTGCTCCGGGTGGTGGCCGGTCAAGGAGGAGTCAAGTGAGGACGCTGTGGGCGGCGAAGCAGATCGAGGTCGGCGTCCACCCCACCGTGCACGTGCTGGGTCTCACCATCGACACCGACATCGTTACCTCGACCCTGCTGGCCGTCGCCATCCTGCTGTTCCTGGGCTTTCGGATGCGGGCCAAGGTGACCGACGGCGTCCCGGGCAAGCTGCAGCTCTTCTGGGAGATCCTCGTCGAGCAGGTGAACGAACTGGCCGACTCGGCGATCGGACCCCAGGGTCGTCGCTTCGTTCCGATCGGCGTCACGGTCTTCCTCTTCGTGCTGATCTCGAACTGGATCGGCTTCATTCCGTCGGCGCTGCAGCCGGGGATCTCGGCGGAGATCCTGCCGGCGCCCACCAGCGACGTCAACCTACCGTTGGCGCTCGCTCTCTTCGTGATCGTCTGGGTGCACATCGAGTCGTTTCGCGCACGTGGCTTTCGCGGGTACTTCCGCCACTACGCCCAGCCCTACGCCGCCCTCGTGCCGATCAACGTCATCGAGGAGATCACCAAGCCGATCACGCTGACCTTCCGTCTCTTCGGCAACATCTTCTCCGGCGGTCTCATGATCCTCGTGATGACGACGCTGCTGCCGATCTACGTGGTGCCCTTCGGCGAGATTCTCTGGAAGCCGTTCGACCTCTTCATCGGGGCGATCCAGGCGTTCATCTTCTTGTTGTTGACGATCTTGTACTTCGGCATGGGGATGAGCCACGAGCCGGAGCCCCAGGTCGTGGCCAAGGCCTCTCACTAAATCCAACCAGGAGGAATAGACACAATGGCAAATGCATCTGACATCGGGCCCGCGATTCGCATCGCGGGCGCACTGGTCGGCGGCGGACTCGCACTGGGTGGTGGCGCCATCGGCGCCGCCGTCGGCGACGGCCTCGCGGGCAGCCAGACCATCGCGGCCATCGCGCGTCAGCCCGAGATCGAGAACAAGGCGCGTCAGTACTTCTTCTTGACGGTGGGTCTGGTGGAGGCGATGTACTTCATCAACCTGCTGTTCATGGTCGTCTTCGTCTACGTCTTCGAGAAGCACTAGTCCGAGCCGCCCTCGCGGGTCGCGTTGTCGAGTCAAGGAAGGTCGTTCGCAATGATCGCCGAGTCAATATTTCTCCTGCCCAATGGCACGTTCGTGGTCGAACTGGTCGTGGTGGCGGTGATCTTGTACCTCGTGACCAAGTACATCCTGCCGCCGCTCAACAAGGCCATGGAGTCGCGCCAGGAGAAGATCCGCACGTCCCTGGAGGCTGCCGACGCGGCTCGTGCCGAGGCCGCCGCGGCCGACGACGAGCGCGCCGCGGTACTCGCGGACGCCCGCGATCGTGCGCGCGAGATCGTCGCGACGGCGCAGGCCACCGCCGATCAGGTGAAGGCCGAGTCGGCGGGCCGCGGGCAGGTGGAGTACGAGCGTATCGTCGCGATGGCCCAAGAGGAGGTGGCGACCGCTCGCCAGCGCGCGATCGACGAGGCCTCGGCGCGCATCGGCGAGGTCGTCTTCGAACTCGTGACCAAGATCGTCGGACGCGAAGTCGACCAGGCCGCCCACCAGGATCTGGTACGCGAGGCGGTGGCCGCACTGAACGACCAGGCGCAGCGCGGGGTCGGTCGCTGACCATGCAGCCCGAACTCGAGGGATACGCCAGTGCTCTGCTCGGGTCGCTGGACGGCGCCGCGCTCGCGGCGGTGTCCGAGGACCTCACCTCGCTCGAGCGAACCGTCCTGGCCAATCGAGACCTGCACGCGGTGCTGACCGATACCGCCATCGCGCCGCTGACGCGCGCGCGAGTGGTCGATGACCTGCTGCGCGGCAAGGTGCACGACGTGGTGGTCCGCCTGGTGAGCTACGCCGCCTCGCACGTGCCGGCTCAGGACGTACCGCACTCGATCGCGGAGCTCGCGGTCATGGCCCGCGAGTGGCGCGAGAGTGGCGAGTGGCTCTACGAGAGTCTGGGCCTCCTCGCGTCACGGCATCGCGTCGCCGGCTTCGCCGACGCCATGCTCGAGAACTTCTCCACCGAGGGCTTCGCGGCGATCGAGACCGGACTGTTCGAGTGGGCTCGAGCCATCGAGGCCAGTGCCGAGCTGCGCCAACTCCTGCTGGATCGCGACGCGCCGCTGAGCGCCCGACTGGGGATCACCGACGACCTGCTACGCGGACGCGTGGATGACGTGGGGGTTCGCCTCGCCCGCTTCGTCATCGAGGGCGGGCGCGCGCGCGACGTCGTGGGCACCCTCGACTTCCTGGTGGACTACGTCGCGCGCGTGCGCGACTGGCGCGTGGCGCGAGTGCACAGCGCGCGACCGCTCGACGGATCCAGCCGAGAGGCCCTGGAGCAGTCCCTGGCCACCCTGACGGGCAAGAGCGTGGAGCTGCAGGTCACGACCGAGGCCGACCTGTTGGGGGGCGTTCTGGTGGAGGTGGGCGATCTGCGTCTGGACGCGACCACCCGTGGGCGTCTGGGCCTGCTGCGAGACGCCGTCACCGCGGGCCGACACTACGAGTCGATGATCGATCGAAACGACTAAGGAAAAAAGGAAACTGTGATGACAGATCTCACCATTAGTGCCGACGAGATCACCGAGGCACTGCGCAAGCACGTTGCCGAGTACAGCCCGCTCGTCGGGGCGGAGCAGGTTGGACGGGTGGTGGAGGTCGGTGACGGCATCGCGCGCGTCTCGGGGCTGCCGTCGGCGAAGGTGAACGAGCTGCTCGAGTTCGAGGACGGCACCGTCGGGCTGGCCATGAACCTGGACGAGGAGACCATCGGAGCGGTCGTGCTCGGATCGGTCGACGCGATCGACGAGGAGCAGATCGTGCGCGCCACCGGGCGCATCCTGTTCATGCCCGTCGGCGATGCCCTCCTCGGCCGCGTCGTCAACGCCCTGGGCGACCCGATCGACGGCAAGGGGCCGCTGGTGAACGCGCGCAGCCGGCGCATGGAGGTGCAGGCGCCCGGCATCATCGGGCGCCAGCCCGTCGCCCAGCCGCTGCAGACCGGCATCAAGGCGATCGACGCCATGACGCCCATCGGCCGCGGCCAGCGCGAACTGATCATTGGCGACCGCAAGACCGGCAAGACGACCGTGGCCATCGACACCATCTTGAACCAGAAGGGTCAGGGGGTGAAGTGCATCTACGTCGCGATCGGCCAGAAGAACTCGTCGGTGGCCCAGACCGTCAAGACGTTGGAGGACCACGGCGCGCTGGAGTACACGGTGGTCGTGGTCGCGGGCGCGGGGGACCCCGCCCCCTTCAAGTTCCTGGCTCCCTACGCCGGCTGCGCCATCGGCCAGCAGTGGATGGACGACGGCGAGGACGCGCTGGTGGTGTACGACGATCTCTCCAAGCAGGCGGAGGCCTACCGGCAGATCTCGCTGCTGCTACGGCGCCCACCGGGTCGCGAGGCGTACCCCGGCGACGTGTTCTACCTGCACAGCCGCCTTCTGGAGCGTGCGGCGAAGCTGAGCGACGCCATGGGTGGGGGGTCACTGACGGCCCTGCCGATCATCGAGACCAAGGCCGGCGACATCTCGGCCTACATCCCGACCAACGTGATCTCGATCACCGACGGCCAGGTCTTCCTCGAGTCGGACCTCTTCTACTCGGGTGTGCGACCGGCGATCAACGTCGGCAACTCGGTGTCGCGAGTGGGCGGCGCGGCCCAGATCAAGGCGATGAAGGCCGTGGCCGGCACCCTCAAGATCGACTTGGCCCAGTTTCGCGACCTGGAGTCGTTCGCGACCTTCGGCTCCGAGCTGGACAAGTCGTCCCAGGCGCAGCTGGACCGCGGCTACCGCCTGACCGAGCTGCTCAAGCAGGGACTCAACGCGCCGGTGCCGGTCGAGGAGCAGGTCGTCGCGATCTACGCGGGTACCCGCGGCTGGCTCGACACGATCCCGGTGGTCGACGTGCGCCGCTTCGAGTCCGAACTGCTCACGGCCTTTCGCGCTCGTCACGCCGACCTGCTCGCGACGATCCGCACCACGGGCGAGCTGCCCGACACCGACGCCATGGACGCCGCGCTGCGCGAGGTCGTCGAGGGCTTCGCGGTCAGCAGCTAGTCGAGTTCGAGTCGAGAGAGGAGGAGCCCGTGGCTGGTGGTCAGGAACGCATTCTTCGCCAACGCATCAAGTCGGTGAACAACACCCGCAAGATCACCAAGGCGATGGAGTTGATCGCCGCGTCCCAGATCGGACGCTCCCAGGCTCGCATCGTGGCCAATCGCCTCTACCGTGACGGCATGCGGCGCATCATCCTGGAGGCGGCCCTCGGCGACCCCGCGGGCGCCAAGTCGCTCCTGGCCGAGCCCGAGCGCGTCACGACCGCGGTGGTCGTGGTGATCGCCGGCGACCGGGGCCTCTCGGGCGCCTACAACTCCTCGGTGCTGCGCGCGGGGGAGCGGCTGGTGGCGCAACTGCGCACCCAGGGCACTGTCGTGCGGCTCATCGCGGTGGGCAAGAAGGCGCCCGGCTTCTTCCGCTTTCGCGGAGTCGAGGTGACCGCGAGCTTCACCGGATTCTCGGATCGGCCGACGTTCGCCGACGCCCGCGAGGTGGCCGCCGCGGCCGCCGCCCCCTTCATCGACGGCGAGGCGCAGGAGGTCGTCCTGGTCTCGACGGCGTTTCTCTCGGCCGCCACCCAGAGCGTCACGACGCGCCGCCTCCTGCCGCTCACCGTGCCCGAGGTGGCCCCGGTCAGCGAGCCGACGGGGCTCAAGGGGTACACCGAGTTCGAGCCCGAGGTCGAGAAGTTGCTCACCTTCCTCGCGCCGCGGGCGCTCGAGAGCGAGATCTTCACGGCCCTGCTCGAGGGTGCGGCGTCCTTTCACACCAGCCAGCAGCGCGCGATGGCCGCAGCCTCGGACAACGCCGACGAGTTGGGACTGACGCTGACGCGCATCATGAACCGAGCCCGACAGGACTCGATCACCACCGAAATCATGGAAATCGTGGGCGGCGCGGAAGCGCTCCGCTCCAGAAAGTGAGTTGCACATGACAATGGCTCCCGAACGGACGGCGCTCGAGACGGGCCGCGTCGTCGCCATCGCCGGCCCCGTGGTCGACGTGGAGTTTCCGCCCCACGCCCTGCCCGAGATCAACCACGCGGTCGAGATGGACCTCGAGCTCGACGGCGTGACCGTCACGGTCACCGCCGAGGTCGCTCAGCAGATCGGCGAGGGTCGGGTGCGCTGCGTGTGCATGAAGCCCACCGACGGGCTGGTGCGTGGCGCCATCGTGCGCCAGAGTGGCCGGGGCATCACGGTGCCGGTCGGCGACGCGGTGCTGGGCCACGTGTTCAACGTGCTCGGACAGCCCCTGGACACCGACGATATCGGCGTGGTCGAGGATCGCTGGGAGATCCACCGCAGCGCCCCCGCGTTCGATCAACTCGAGCCGCACGCGCAGATGTTCGAGACGGGGATCAAGGTCATCGATCTGCTCGAGCCCTACGTGCAGGGTGGCAAGATCGGCCTCTTCGGCGGCGCGGGCGTGGGCAAGACGGTTCTGATCATGGAGATGATCAACCGCGTCGCGCTCCAACACGGCGGCGTGTCGGTGTTCGCCGGCGTGGGCGAGCGTACTCGTGAGGGGACCGACCTGCTCCTGGAAATGAAGGAGTCGGGCGTCATCGAGAAGGCCGCACTGGTCTACGGCCAGATGGACGAGCCGCCCGGGGTCCGTCTGCGCGTGGCGCTGGCCGCGCTCACCATGGCGGAGTACTTCCGCGACGTGAAGAACCAGGACGTGCTCTTGTTCGTCGACAACATCTTCCGCTTCGTGCAGGCCGGCTCGGAGGTGTCGACGCTGCTGGGACGGATGCCGAGCGCTGTGGGCTACCAGCCGACGCTGGCCGACGAGATGGGTGAGTTGCAGGAGCGGATCACCTCGACGCGCGGCCGTTCGATCACGTCGCTGCAGGCGGTGTACGTGCCGGCGGACGACTACACGGACCCGGCGCCCTTCACGACCTTCACCCACCTGGACGCGACGACGGAGCTCAGTCGACAGATCGCCGCACTGGGCATCTATCCGGCGGTGGACCCACTGACCTCGACCTCGAACATCTTGGCCCCCGAGGTCGTGGGGGACCGCCACTACCAGGTGGCGCGCCAGGTGCAGCAGGTGCTCCAGCGCAACAAGGAGTTGCAGGACATCATCGCCATCCTGGGTCTGGACGAGCTCTCCGAGGACGACCGAATCACCGTGACGCGCGCCCGCAAGATCCAGCGATTCCTCTCCCAGCCGATGTTCGTCTCCAAGGTGTTCACCGGCATCGACGGGATCTACGTCCCGGTCGAGGAGACGATCGAGTCCTTCGAGGCCCTGGTCAAGGGCGACCTGGACGGCTACCCGGAGCAGGCGTTCCTCAACGTGGGCGGTGCCGAGGGCGTCCTACGCAAGGCGCACGAGCTCGAGAACAGTTGAGATGGCGACGTTGCGCGTGGAAGTGGTGACGCCCGAGCGAGCGCTGTGGTCGGGCACGGCGACGGCGCTGATGGCTCGCTCCTCGGAGGGCGAGTTCACGATTCTGCCCGAGCACACCTCGACGGTCGGCGACGTCGTGCCCGAGGTGCTGCGCGTCGCGACCGAGGAGGGGGAACTGCGCTTCGCCGTGCACGGCGGCTACTTCCAGGTGGGTCCGGACCACACCGACGGCGTGACCCTCGCGACGGTTCTGGCGGGGGTCGCTGAGCCGACGACCGAGATCGACGTGGAGCGCGCCCAGACGGCCAAGGAGGCGGCCGAGGCGACGCTGAGCGCGCTGTCGTCGAATCCTGATGACCACGCCGGTGCGGCCCTGGCGAGCGCGGCCCTGGCGCGCGCGGAGTTGCGCCTACGCGCGGCCGCGCGCTGAGTCAGCGCGCGGAGACGTAGTCCAGTAGCTCGCGGCGCTCTCGTTCGAGTTCGTCGACGCGCGCCTTCACGACGTCGCCGATCGACACGAGGCCGGTGAGCCGTCCGTCGCGCACGACCGGCACGTGGCGGATCCGCTTCTCGGTCATCAGCGCCATCAGCGAGGCCAGGGAGGTCGACTCCTCGCACACGTTGACCTCGCGGGTCATCAGCTCGTCGACCGTGCGGTCTAGCGCCGCGGCGCCGTGGGTCGCCAGCGCGCGCACGATGTCGCGTTCGCTGAGGATGCCGTCGAACGGCTCGGTGGCGCCGCGCACGACGAGTGCCCCGATGCCGTGCTCACGCAGCACCTCCACGGCGTCGCGCACACTGCGGTGGGGCGAGATCGTGGTGACCTCGCGGCCCTTGATGGAGAGTAGGTGGGTGACGTTCATACTCCTCCTCAATTCGGCGTGTCCGACGCCGTGCAGGTGACTGTAGGGCGCCCCCACCTCGGGCACAAGGAAAAAGGCGTCGACGGCCTGACTATTCGTTCACATGCGGACTAGAAGCCGGCGGTGGTGAACTCCTGGAGCTTGTCGTGTCGATGGAACGTCTCGATGGTCCGCACGGTACCCGAGCGTGAGCGCACGACCAGGGACTGGGTGGTCGCGCCGAAGTCGTGGAAGCGCACCCCTCGCAGGAAGTCGCCGTCGGTGACCGCGGTGGCCGAGAAGAAGCAGTTGTCGCCGGCCACCAGGTCGTCGGTGCGCAGCACCCGGGAGAGGTCGTACCCCTGGGCCTCGGCGAGGGCGCGCTCGTGCTCGTCGCGCGGGTGCAGGACGCCCTGGATCTCACCGCCGAGCCCCTTGAGCGCCGCGGCGGCGATCACGCCCTCGGGCGTCCCGCCGATGCCGAAGAGCACGTCGACTCCGGAGTTGGGCCAGCCCGTCGCGATCGCCCCGGTCACGTCGCCGTCGGAGATGAGCAGGATGCGCGCCCCGGCCTCGCGCACCTCGGCCACCAGATCGTCGTGACGGGGTCGGTCGAGGATCACCACGCCGAGCTCCTCGACGGGCTTCTTCAGGCGTCGCGAGAGCTCGATCAGGTTCTCGGTCGCGCTGGCGTTGACGTCGACCGCGCCCCGGCCCCGGGGACCCACCGCTACCTTCTTCATGTACACGCACGGCCCCGGATTGAACATGGTGCCGCGCTCGGACAGGGCGATGACCGACACCGCCCCCTTGCGGCCGAGCGCGGTGAGGGTGGTGCCGTCGATGGGGTCCACCGCGACGTCGACCAGAGGCGGATTCCCGTCGCCGATGGCCTCGCCGTTGTAGAGCATCGGGGCCTCGTCCTTCTCCCCCTCCCCGATGACGACGATGCCGTCCATGGCGACGGCGCCGAGCACGAAGCGCATCGCGTCCACCGCGGCGCCGTCGGCCGCGTTCTTGTCGCCGCGTCCGGCCCACCGGGCGCCGGCGATGGCGGCCGCCTCGGTCACCCGGATCAGCTCGAGGGCGATGTTGCGGTCGGGCTGGGACGGGGCCTGCACACCAGCAGCGTACTCGTCAACGCGCCAGCGGGCCACTGGTGCCGCGCGGGCCCCACTCCACGGGGGTGTCGGCGGCGTCGGCCATACTTGAGGGGTGAGTTTCCTCGTCGTCAAGCCCGCTGGACCCCTCGCGGGCGACGTGCAGGCGTTCGGCGCCAAGAACGCGGTCCTGAAGCAGATGGCGGCCTGCCTGCTCGCCACCGGGCGCCACGAGCTGGTGAACGTTCCCGACATCACCGACGTGGACGTGATGTGCGAGCTGCTTCAGGCGCTCGGCTGCGCCGTCACGCGCGGCGAGCACCGCGTGACGATCGACGTGCCCGAGGCGAGCGACCTGCACCCGGTCGCCCCCGCGCACCTCTTCGAGGCGATGCGCGCGTCGATCGTGGTGCTCGGCCCGCTGCTGGCTCGCTGCGGTGAGGCCAACATGGCGCTGCCCGGTGGCGATGACTTCGGCCACCGACCGATCAACTTCCACACCGAGGGGCTGTCCGCGATGGGTGCCACCTTTCGCAACGACCGCACCTCGATCCACGCCGCCGCCGCGGGCGGACGGCTCCGGGCCATGCGCATCACGCTCGAGTACCCCAGCCACACCGCGACCGACAACCTGATGATGGCCTGCGTGCTCGCCGAGGGGCGCTCGGTCATCGACAATGCGGCGCGCGAGCCCGAGGTCGAGGACCTCGGCCGCCAGCTGATCGCGATGGGTGCACGCATCGAGGGGCTGGGCACGTCGCGCCTGACCATCGACGGCGTGCCTGCGCTGGCGCCCACTCGCCACGAGGTCATCACGGATCGCGTCGTGGCCGCGACCTACCTGGCGGCCGGTCTGGTGACCGGTGGCGAGGTTCGGGTGCTCGACGCGCGGCCCGATCACATGGAGATGCTGCTACGCAAGCTCGAGGCGATGGGCGGCGAGATCGATCAGCGCGGCCCGGGTGTGGCCGTGCGCGGACCGACGCGCCCGCGCGCCTGCGACGTGGCGACCCTGCCGTATCCGGGCGTCGCCACCGACTACAAGCCGCTGATCACGGTCATGCTCGCGATCGCTGATGGCGTGTCGGTGGTGAGTGAGAACCTCTTCGTGGGACGCTTCCGGTACGTCGACGAGCTGGTCCGCCTGGGCGCGACCATCACCACCGAGGGCCACCACGCGATGATCCGGGGCGTGGACCACCTCGTGGGCACGTCGGTGCGCGGCACCGACATCCGCGCCGCCGCCGCCCTGGTGCTGGCCGGACTAGTGGCGCGCGGCGAGACGACGGTCGAGGGCCTGGAGCACGTGGAGCGCGGCTACGACGACTTCGTGCGGCGACTGGGGTCGCTAGGGGCGCTCGTGGAGCGCGGGGCGTGATCAGTCGCGACCCCGACGAGCTCTTTGCGGCCGCCGGAGCGGGGTCGCGCACGGCGCTGGCACGCCTGCTGACCTACGCGGAGTCCGGTGGTGAGAATCAGCGCGCCACGGCTGCTCGGGCCTACCGCGGTCGCCCCCCCTACGTCGTCGGGCTCACCGGCGCTCCGGGGGCTGGCAAGTCGACCTTGACCGATCGGTTGATCGGCGAGGCGCTGGCGCGCGGACCCTTCGACGACAGTGGGCCCACGGCGGTGGCGGTGCTGTGCGTGGACCCCAGCTCGCCCTTCAGCGGTGGGGCCATCCTGGGTGATCGCATCCGCATGCAGGAGCACGCCACCAACGACGCCGTGTTCATTCGCTCCCTGGCCACGCGGGGTCACTTGGGGGGGCTGTCGCTGGCGGTGCCCGACGCCACGCGCGTGCTGGGGACGGTGGGCTTCGCGGTGGTCCTGGTGGAGACCGTCGGCGTCGGTCAGATGGAGGTCGACATCGCCTCGGCCGCCGACACCACGGTGGTCGTGGTGAACCCCGGTTGGGGAGACGCGATGCAGGCGAGCAAGGCGGGGCTGCTGGAGATCGCCGACATCTTCGTGATCAACAAGGCCGACCGGCCCGGGGTACGCGAGACGCGCCGGGACCTCGAGCAGATGCTCGACCTGGGGGCCGACGCCCGGTGGCGCCCGACGATCGTCGAGACCGTGGCCAGCACGGGTGCGGGTACGGCCGAGCTGTACGAGGCGATCGAGGCCCATCGTCGCCACCTCGAGGCGGAGGGCCTGGAGGTGGCACGACGTCAGCGGGTGCGCGCCGAGTTGGACAAGGTGCTGGCGTCGGTTCTGCGATCGCGGGTGGTCGACCTGGCCCGGGGCGCGGCCTACGAGGAGCAGCTCGACGCCCTGGTCGCCGGCGAGACCGATCCCTACCGGGCGGCCGAGGCGCTGCTGGGGGCGCCGTGATTGCGACGTCGGTCGGCTACGACGTGGTCTTCCTGGTGCACATCGTCGCGGCCCTGGCCACGCTGGCGGTCTTCATCACGATGCGGGTCGCCGCGGTGGCGGTGGCGCGCGGCGCCGACGCCGCCACCCAGCGGGCTCGCTTCCCCGGGGGCCACAACTGGGCGGCACGGGTCGTGCACCTGATGCCCGTCACCGGGCTGACGATGTCCTTCATGGGCTCGAGCGACGTCTCGCTCACGCGACCGTGGATCATCACCGGGATCCTGGTCTACCTCCTGGCGGCGGGCCACCTGGAGGCGCGAACGCTGCCGTTGGAGCAACTCGTCGCCGACGTCATCGATCACGAGGGCGTGGCGTCACCGGCCCGGGGGCGCCAGCTGGTCCGATCGATGGACGTTCTGCTCGGGCTCATCGGCGTGGCGTTCGTGGCGATGCTGGTGCAGTTCTAGGCCTAGAGAAAGGCGGCGTGACCAATCATGCCGGCCGCGATGGTGGCGTTGGTCACGTCGTCGATGAGCACGAAGCTCCCGGTGACGCGATTGTCGCGGTAGTCGTCCACGACGAGATCGTCCGCGGTGGTGACCGTGACGAGGCCGATGTCGTTCGTCGTGAGCTGGTCCGCCTCGTGCACGGCAAGCGTCGCGATGTCGACCACGCCCTCCAGGCGCGTGACGCGCGCCGGCGTGACGCGCGTGGTGTGCTTCAGGCGAAGGCGCTGGGCGGGATCCAGGGGCCGCTCGCCGAACCAGCAGACGGTGGCGGAGAACTCTCGGGTGACGGTGGGTAGCGGGTTCCCCGCCAGCATGTCCCCGCGCCCGGCACCGGTATCGTCGGCGAGCGCGACATCCACCGAGAGGCCGGGGTCGACCTGGTCGAGGGGGCCCGTGGGGGAGTGCAGCGCGGTGACTCTCGTGGTCACGTTGGCCGGTAGGAGCGTCACGAGGTCGCCCTCGCGCAGCGCGCCGCCGTTCACCATCCCGGCGTAGGTGCGCCCGCCACCGGGCTGGCGCAGCACCCACTGCACGGGCAGGCGTGTTCCTCCATCGGTGGTCGTCCAGGCGTTGGCGTCGGACTGCTCGAGGGCCTCAAGAACTGTGGGCCCCGTGTACCAGGGCGAGCGCCCGGAGGGCTCGACGACGTTGTCGCCCCACAGAGCCGCGACCGGGATCGTGGTCAGCGACGCGAACGCCAGCTCACCCGCGATGGTCTCCACCTCGTCGACGACGCTGGCGAAGGCCGCGGCCGACCAGTTCACGGTGTCCATCTTGTTGACGGCGACGACCAGTGACCGCACACCGAGCAGCGCGGCGATGCACAGGTGGCGCCGCGTCTGCTCCTTCAGCCCGTGCGCCACGTCGAGCACGACGAGCGCGAGGTCTGCCGTCGAGGCGCCGGTCGCCATGTTGGCGGTGTACTGCACGTGGCCGGGGCAGTCGGCGATGATGAACTTGCGAGTGGGCGTGGCCGCGTACCGGTACGCCACGTCGATCGTGATCCCCTGGTCGCGCTCGGCGCGCAGGCCGTCGGTGACGAAGCTGAGATCCAGGTCCCCGACGCCTCGCTGGCGTGATGCGGCGGCGACGGCGTCGAGTTGATCGTCGAAGAGCTGACGCGTGTCGACCAGCAAACGCCCGATCAAGGTCGACTTCCCGTCGTCGACCGAGCCGATGGTGGCGAGGCGCAGCAGGTCTTGGGTCAGGGGCATCTAGAAATAGCCCTCGCGCTTGCGATCCTCCATGGCGGTCTCCGAGAAGCGGTCGTCGGCGCGCGTGGCGCCGCGCTCGGACACGTTGGCGAGGGAGATCTCGTGGATGATGGCCGCGAGCGACGCGGCCTCGGAGTCGACGGCGCCGGTGCAGTTGGCGTCTCCCACCGTGCGAAAGCGCACGCGGCGACGTTCCACCGTCTCGTCCGCGCGCGGCTGCACGAACGGCCCGATCGCTAGCCACATGCCGTCGCGGCGCACCACGTCGCGCTCGTGGGAGAAGTAGATGGCCGGCAGCGACATCCGCTCGCGCTCGATGTACTGCCAGACGTCCAGTTCAGTCCAGTCGGAGAGGGGGAAGGCGCGCAGGTGCTCGCCCGGGTTCACGCGGCCCTGGTAGAGCTGCCACAGCTCGGGTCGCTGGCGCCGCGGATCCCACTGGCCGAAGGTGTCGCGAAACGACAGCACTCGCTCCTTGGCGCGCGCCTTGTCCTCGTCGCGTCGGGCCCCGCCGAAGGCCGCGTCGAAGCCGTGTTCGGTGATCGCGTCGAGCAGGGTGACGCTCTGGAGCCGGTTACGCGATCCGAGGGGGCCGGGATCGCTCACGCGGCCTCGGTCGATAGAGTCCTGGACGCGCGCGACGAGCAGGCGCACCCCGAGCGCACTCGTCACCTCGTCGCGGTAGGCGAGCACCTCGGGGAAGTTCTGCCCGGTGTCCACGTGGAGCACGGGGAAGGGGACGCGCTGGGGCGCGAAGGCCTTGACGGCCAGATGCAGCAGGACGGCCGAGTCCTTGCCGCCCGAGAAGAGCAGGACCGGACGCGAACACTCGGCCGCCACCTCGCGCAGGATGAAGATGGCGTGGGACTCGAGCAGGTCGAGGTGGTCGAGTCGGTGTCGGGGGCGCAGGGGAGTCGTGGTCATGGGTTCGCGGGGCTCGGTCAATAGTCTACTTATTCACTAGGTAATGTTAAACTCTTTCGGAACTCCCTATGAACCAGCCTACTGTTGCTCTCCTGGACGAACTCGAGCGCGTCAACGCCCGCTTCGAGACGGCGTCACCCCACGACGTGCTGACCTGGACCTTCGATCGCTTCGGCGACGACGTGGCCATGGCCTGCTCCTTCGAGGACCTGGCACTCGTGCACATGATCCACGCGATGCGCCCGGGCACCGAGATCGTGTTTCTCGACACGCGGGGGCACTTTCCCGAGACCCTGGACTTCGTGGCGCGCATCGCCGAGGCGTGGCCGCTGCACCTGACCCGCACGCAACCCGGGCCCGACGCCGACGACTGGCCCTGCGGCACCACGCGGTGCTGTGAGCTGCGCAAGGTCGAGCCGCTGCGGCGGGCTCTGTCGGGCCGGGCCGCGTGGATCACGGCCGTCAAGCGGGTGGACGCTCCCTCGCGCGCGACGATGTCGGTCGTCGGGTGGGACGACAAGTTTGGCTTGGTGAAGGTCAATCCCCTGGCCACGTGGAGCGACGACGACGTGGCGTACTACGTGAGTGCAAATCGTCTCGAGGAGCATCCGTTGTGGGCGAAGGGCTACACCTCGATCGGGTGCGCGGCGGTGACGTCGGTGCCGGTCGTGCCGGGTGACCGGCGTTCCGGACGGTGGGCCGGCGCGGACAAGCAGGAATGTGGTCTGCACGAGGCGTGACATCCACCAAATCACGCCTGGTGCGCTGTACATTTGACGACAATGTCTAGGGGATCCCCGCAGGAGCGAGCCGGATGCTTCTGATCATCCTCGCTCTTCTGTGGATTGTCCTGCTCACTCCCCTCATCGTTGGCAAGGTGCGCGAACGGCGCACCGAGCGTTCCATTGAGATGTTTCACGCCGAGCACGAGCAGTTGGCGCGCTACGAGTACGCGGTCGAGCCGGTGTACCGACTCGAGGAGACGCCGCCTGCGCCGCGGCCGCAGTCTCGCTCCACCGTCGACGGCCGTCGGCCGCGTCTGACGGTCGTCCACGACGACGACACCTACGGCACACTGGAGTCGCGTCGTTCGTGGGAGGAGTGGAGCGACGAGTACGACTTCGACCGTCCCCCGCGGCGTGAGGCCCCCCCGCGGCGAGAGCCACCCCCGCGGCGTGAGGTCGCCGGCGTGGTCGCGGGCAACCGCTACGCCCGTGCCTACCAGTCGACGCCGCGCGGCGTCTCGGCCGGCGCCGCCCCCGTTGCGCGGGTGCGCTCCATGCGGGCGCGCCGTCGAGTGATGGCGACTCGCGTGGTGTTGGTGGCCGTGGTGTTCTCGCTGGCGGCGTACGCCACCGGAGTCTCGATCGTCACCGACCTGGCTGTTCTCGCGTGGCTGGCCGTGGTCGGCTACGTGGCACTCGCCCTCTTCGCCATCAGCCAGGGGTATCTCTCGGTGTCGTCGCGCCCACGAGCTCGCCGCGACGCGTCGCTGGCACCCGTTGAGCCCCTCTACGATCGGACCCGACCGCGCGATCGGGTGCGCCACGACGACGAGGATCGCGATCGTTGGGACGGCGACGGTACGGGCGGGTACGACGGCGAGTATGGGTACGAGCCGGACGAGATCGAGGAGACCCCGTGGCGTCGTCGTTCGTACGCTCGCTACGCCATCGGGTAAACTGGGGTTCCCTCGGGGGTGTAGCTCAATTGGTAGAGCGCTACGTTCGCAATGTAGAGGCAGTGGGTTCGAATCCCATCACCTCCACTCGAGTTCGGTCGTCGACGTCGACCTCACGGTCGACCGTCGCGCCAGGCTGACGAGGTACGTGGGCCCGCGTGGCGAGTGCCGTGCCGGCTCCATTCCCCCGCTGACGAAGGGGCGTCGCGAGCGCCTCGCGTTGTTGGCCGCGGCGGGACGAGGGCTCGTCGACCGCGCACCTCGGTGGCGAGACGTCGTTGTGGCGACGGCTCACTAGGGTGGATGAGTAGTCCTTGACGCCGATGAGGACGTTCGAAAGGCCCGTGTTGGACATCTCCGAGACCCTTGACGCCAGTTTTCCACCCATCGCGGACTACGCGTTCCTATCCGACTGCGAGAACACGTGCCTGGTCGCACCGACGGGGGCCGTCGAGTGGATGTGCCTGCCAGAGCCGCACGACTCCAGCGTCTTTGGGGCGTTGCTCGATCGCTCGGCGGGGACCTTTCGCCTCTCGCCGGCGGATCAGGCCGTCCCCGCTCATCGCCAGTACGTGCCGGGCACGATGGTGCTCCACACCACTTGGCAGTGCGCCAACGGCTGGCTCGCGGTTCACGACTTCTTGGCGGTGGGGCACTGGTACCACCAGGGCGAGCGCGTCGCGCGGTACCGACGCGTACCGGGCGACTTCGAGGCGCGTCACCTGCTGATCCGGGTGGCGACGTGCCTGCTCGGCACGGTCGACGTGGTGCTGGACTGCGAGCCGACGTTCGACTACGGCCGTGAGGACGCCGTCTGGGAGTACACGGAGTCGGACTACAGCGCGGTGGCCACGACCAACAACGGCGGCCCGCGTCTCCAGTTGAGCGGCGACATGCGATTTGGCATCGAGGGCCGGGCGGTGCGCTCGCGCCGTCGACTCGTCGAGGGTGAGTCGGTGTACGTGGCGATGGGCTGGAGCGACGAGCCCTTGCCCGCGTCGCGCGCCGAGGTCGACGCCTACCAGGCGGAGACGAGCCGCTTCTGGCGGGGCTGGCTGGACGGGGGGCGATTCCCCGATCACCCGTGGCGCGAGTTCCTCCAGCGAAGTGCCCTGACCCTGAAGGGGCTGACCTACGCGCCCACCGGGGCGCTGCTGGCCGCCCCCACCACCTCGCTGCCCGAGTCCATCGGCGGCTCGCGCAACTGGGACTACCGCTTCACGTGGGTACGCGACGCGGCCTTCGCGCTGCGGGCGCTGCGATCCCTGGGCTTCGACACGGAGGCCGACGACTTCCTCGCGTTCCTGAGCGACGCGCTGGACTCGGACAGCGCGCGGGTGGGAACCCGCCAGAACCTGCGCGTCCTCTATCCCGTCAACGGGGAGCCGCCGGTCGACGAGGTCGATCTGGATCACCTGTCCGGCTACGCCGGCAGCCATCCCGTGCGAGTGGGCAACGCCGCCCACGATCAGCTGCAGCTGGACATCCTCGGGGCCATCGTCGACTGCGTCTTCGAGCACACGCGTACCCGGGACTCGCTGTCCGAGCGATCGTGGCGCATCGTGGTCCAGGTCGTCGAGGAGGTCCTGCGCCGGTGGCGCGAGCCCGATCGCGGGATCTGGGAGATGCGCGGCGCGCCGCAGCACTTCGTGTACTCCAAGGTCATGTGCTGGGTGGCGCTCGACCGGGGCGCGCGACTCGCCGTCCTGCGCGGTGAGCACGAGCGCGCCCGGGGGTGGTTCGAGGCGGCTCGCGCCATCCACGAGGACGTCTGCGCCAACGGGGTCGACGCGCGCGGGGTCTTCACTCAGGCGTACGGTTCGACGGCGCTGGACGCCTCGGCGCTCGACCTCGTGCTCGTGGACTTCCTCCCCGCCGACGACCCGCGGATCCGCGCGACCGTGATGGCGATCGCCACCGAGTTGGCGGACGGCGCGTTCGTCTATCGCTACGAGGTTGAGTCGGCCGACGACGGTCTGGTCGGCGAGACGGAGGCCACGTTCACGGTGTGCTCCTTTTGGCTGGTCTCGGCGCTGGTCAGCATCGGCGAAATCGACCTGGCTCGCAGCCACTACGAGCGGTTGGTGGCCGCCGCGAGCCCGCTGGGCCTCTTCGCCGAGGAGATCGACGCTTCCTCGGGTCGCCACCTCGGCAACTTCCCCCAGGGCCTCACCCATCTCGCGATGATCAACGCGACGCTGCGGCTCATTCGAGCCGAGCCGGGGGAGGGGCGCTCCTTCGGACGGCTCGCGGGCGCGCCCTCGTGGTGGAACGCGGCGGGTAAGGAGGGTCGCACGATCACCCCGACCTCCGAGGAGCCCGTCGAGCTGCCTGTTTTCCCGGGATCCGTTGGGGTTCCCGAACTCGGAGGCTCGTTCGCGCCCCGCGGGTAGGCTGGACGTAGATGTCGCCGTGGCGCCGCCGGTGCCGTGGCCTTCGACCCGGAGGACGGACCGATGGACCCACGCAACGGTTACCGACTCGTCGTAGTTGCCAATCGCCTCCCAGTTCACTACGACCAGTCCAGTGACGAACGATGGCTGCCCAGTCCGGGTGGCCTCGTCTCGGCGCTCACGCGCGTGCTGCAGTCGCACGAGGGCTTGTGGCTCGGCTGGCCGGGCGTCACGCACCCCCACGAGAAGCCCACCAGCTACGAGGGCATCGATCTCCAGTCCGTCGACATCAGCCAGGACGAGTACGAGCGTTTCTACCTGGGCTTCTCCAACGCGACCCTGTGGCCCCTCTACCACGACGCCATTCGCTCACCGAACTTCCACCGTCACTGGTGGGAGGCCTACGTCACCGTCAACGAACGGTTCGCGCGCGCTGCGGCGCGCCACGCCGGCCCCGGAGCCACGGTGTGGGTGCACGACTACCAACTGCAGCTCGTGCCCCAAATGCTGCGTGAGCTGCGCCCGGACCTGCGTATCGGCTTCTTCCTGCACATCCCCTTCCCCTCCATCGAGCTCTTCATGCAGTTGCCGTGGCGCCGGCGGATCCTGGCGGGGCTCTTGGGGGCGGACCTCGTGGGCTTCCAGGAGCCCCACGCCGCCGCCAACTTCAGCCGCGTTGCGCGTCGGCTTCTCGGCGTCGCCGGCACCGACGCGCGCCTGCACCAGATGGGACGCGAAGTTCGCGTGGGCGCCTACCCCATCTCGATCGATATCGCCCAGATCTCGCGCTTGGTCCACGACCCCGCGGTGCGGGCCCGATCGCAGGAGATTCGCGCCGAACTCGGAAGTCCCGAGGTCGTACTGCTGGGCGTGGACCGTCTCGACTACACGAAGGGGATCCAGCAGCGCATCACCGCCCTCGCCGAGCTCTATCGCGACGGCGTGCTGCAGGCGGGTCGCGACGTCATCGTCCAGATCGCCGTCCCCAGTCGCGAATCCGACCCGCACTACGAGCGTGAGCGGCGTCACCTGGAGCAGTCCGTGAGCGAGGTGAACGGGGAGAACGGTCAGGTCGGGCGTCCCGTGGTTCACTACCTCCACCAGAACATGCCCTTCGAGGAGTTGGTTGCCCTGTACCTGGCCGCCGACGTCATGCTGGTCACGCCCTTCCGCGACGGTATGAACCTGGTGGCCAAGGAGTACGTGGCCTGTCGCGCGGACCTGACGGGTCGCCTGGTCCTCAGCGAGTTCGCGGGTGCCGCGACGGAGTTGCGCGCCGCCTTTCTGGTAAATCCTCACGACCTGGACGGGCTGAAGGAGTCGATCACGCAGGCGCTCACCACCGACGAGAAGTCCGCGCGCCGACGGATGGCTCGACTGCGCCGCCAGGTCGCCTCGCGCGACGTCTTCCAGTGGGCCGACGGCTTCCTCACCGACCTGGCGGGGCGGTCACAGGACCTCGATGAGGTCCGCGACGGAGTCGACGACGAGATCGGGCCGCACGGGGGACCGGTGCACCTGGTCGAGGGTGCCGACGCCTGAGAGGACCATCACGGTCGTGACGCCGGCCGCCGCACCGACGAGCACGTCGGTCTCGACCCGATCGCCGACGAGGACGCTGCGTCGCGGCTCGGCCCCCATCCGCGAGAGGGCCCCGCGGATCATGAAGGGGTTGGGCTTGCCCACGACGTAGGGCGCGACGCCAGTTGCTCGCTCGATGAGCGCGGCCATCGCCCCGCAGCCGGGCAGGGAGCCCCGCGGTGACGGGCCGGTGGGCTCGGGGTTCGTGGAGACGAAGATCGCGCCAGCCTCGATCAACTGGATGGCGCGGGTGAAGTCGTCGAAGGAGTACTCCTGGGTCTCACCGAGCACGACGAAGTCGGGGTCCTGATCGTCGCGAACGCAGCCCGCGTCGGATAGCGCGACGTGCATCGCGCGTCGGCCGATGGTGAACACTCGGGACTCGGCTCGCTGGCCGCCGACGAAGGAGGCGGTCGCCAGCGCCGACGTCCAGATCTCCTGCGCGTCGACGTCCAGCCCGAGTTCGCCGAGGCGCTCGCTGATCTCGTGGGGCTCGTAGAGCGAGTTGTTGGTCACCACCAGCAAGGGCCGCTCTCGCTCACGCAGGCGGTCGATGAACTCACGCGCACCGCGCACCGCGCGCTCGTCGTGGATCAGCACACCGTCCATGTCGCACAGCCAGTGGGTCGCCTCGCGCAGGTCGCTCATTCCCCCAGTATCCCAGGGTCCGCAACCCGGCCCGCCACCACGTGACGTGGTGAGTCGACCGTGCGCGCGGCGCGATCGGCGTGGTGCCAGACTTGGGGGACATCGCGGTGTCACGAGACGGGAGACGGGGGCGTGCGACGCGGACGGGGGCGAGAGCAGGGTGGCGCGGTGTTCCGGCTGTTCGTCTGGCTGACGATCGTGGCGGTGGCGGTCGCGGGCGCCGTGTTCTGGTACCTGCGACGGGCGACCAGCGTCTCGGTGTCCAATGCGATCTCCTCCTGCTCGCTCAACCTCGCCGTGGCCAACCCCTACGACAACGGCGCGCTGCGCTACGTCGCGGTGGGAACGGGGGCGACGTCCGCGATTGCGGCCGTGCACGGCCCTCGTGGCTGGCTCAGCTGCGTGGTCGGTGAGGGGGTCAGTGCCGCGCCGATCGCGCCGGACCTGCTGCACCCGGCGCTGAGCGTGATCGTGACGGCCGCGGACGGCTCGCCGGCGCAGGCCCTGCTCATCCTGGTGCACCGGGCCGGTGCGACCTCGCGGGTAGTGGCGCGCAGCCCGGAGAGCCGCTCGACGGTGGTCGCCGCGGCGGACGGGTTCGAGGTGCTGCGCCTCGTTTTGGCGCCCTGGCCCCGTTCACGACCGGGTGCTCCGTTCGCACTGCTCCACGTCGGCGCGATCACGGGCTACTCCGCCGCCGGTCGCGCGACGACCCGCCTTCCCCTGGACTGGTGCGCTCGGGCCGTGCTCGTCCGGGCGGGAGAATCCTGCTCCTCCGCCGTTCGCGCACCGTAGCCCGCGCGGGGCGTCCGGCGATCGGGCGGTCATTGACTGTCGCCGCGACGAGTGGCGCACCGTCGGGGCTCCTTACCCGTAAACGTGACGCCGGGGACATCGCACCCGAACGAAAACTCATCACTGAGACGCGAATTACTATCGAATTATTAGTCGTATATACATATTTCACGTCACTCATCAATCGTCGGTAGCCCCTCAGAAGTGCTGGGTCCAACAACTCACGCACTAGCCAACGACACTCTGGACCCTTTCGATCGCTACCACAACCTAAGAAATCGGTAGAATACTGTAGAAGTAGTAAATTCTTTTTTTATGGTTTATCAGGTATTATAGGATAAGCATAGAGAGAAAATTGTTCCACAGGGCCTCAAGTGCGGCCGGACGGGTTAGAATCTATCCAGCCAAATGCGCTACCCCATGATCACTCGCGGACTCGCGGAAGAAGTGATCACCATACATTCCGCTCGAGCATGGCTATGGGCTCGGAGAGGTATCCCTCGTCAACGGTGACGAGTGGAAATAGATGAAGGAGAGAGCCTTGCGAAGACTTCTATTCGCTTCGGTGACGTCGTTCATGGCCGCCGCGATGCCTCTGGGGGCGGTCGCGGGGTCCCAGTCGCTGAGCGTCACGCATTCGGTGCGGCCGGTGGCGTCCCACCCCCACGTGGCGCCGGTGATGACCCGCGCCCAGCGCCGAGCGCGCGCGGAGGCGCGGCGACGACACGCGCTGGCGATCGTGACGCTGCACGGGCTGGAGAGGGTGGCCACGTCCCTGCGAGTGTCGGTGAGCGAGTTGCGTGCGCGCTGGGAGCGCGTGGCCATCTGCGAGGTCGGTGGCAACTGGTCCATGGTCGGCAGCCAGTACTCGGGGATCGGCTTCTTGAACTCGACCTGGTTCGCCTACGGGGGCCAGACGTTCGCGCCGCGGGCGGG
>JAJYNX010000018.1 GCA_021786095.1 Actinomycetes bacterium
GCGACGGCCAGCGCGTCGAAGCCGGGCCCGAGGTTGGCGGAGCTGGCCGGTGCGCGCGCGAACATCGTCTCAGCGTAGGCCGTGCACCAACCACGGGCGGACCGAGCGACGCGCGTTCGGTCCCGCAGCCGCGCGTCGTGGCGGGTCCAACTCGCCCGGCGCGGGTGCGGTGATCACTGCGTCGAGCGCGCCTGGTACTCCTCGAGCGTGACGAGGACCCTGCGGGCCTTGGACCCGTCCCCCGGGGCCACGATGCCCTCCTGCTCGAGTTGATCCATCAGGCGACCCGCGCGCGCGAACCCCACACGCAGCTTGCGTTGGAGCATCGACGTGGAGCCGGACTGGAAGCGCAGCACGAGCTCGCGGGCCTCGCGCAGCACCGCGTCATCGTCGTCCGCCGCGCCACCGGCGCCGCTCGACGACGCCGGCGCCTCCAGCGCCACCACGGTCTCGCGTTGGCCTCCCTGCGCGCGCCAGAACGTCACGACCCGACGCACCTCGTCCTCGGCGACCCAGGGCGACTGCAGGCGTCGGGCGATGTTGCTCGACGACGTGACGAGGAGCATGTCCCCCTTGCCGATCAGTCGCTCCGCCCCGGCCTGGTCCAGGATCACCCGGCTGTCAGCCAGCGACGAGACGGCGAAGGCCATCCGACTCGGGACGTTGGCCTTGATGACCCCGGTGATGACGTCCACGCTCGGTCGCTGGGTCGCCAGGACCAGGTGGATACCCACCGCCCGCGCCATCTGGGCGATGCGCACGACCGACTCCTCCACGTCACGCGCCGCCACCATCATCAGGTCGTTCAGCTCGTCGACCACAATCACGATGTACGGCAGATTCTCCGCTCGCGAGGGCTCGACGTCGCGCGACAGCCCGGTCGCGTGCTCGAGCGCCTCGCTCGCCAGCTGTCGCGCGCTCGGTGGCGGGACCCATCCGGCCGCGACGAGCTCGTGATAGCCCCGGATGTCGCGGGCGCCACTCTCGGCCAGCAGGTCGTAGCGCCGCTCCATCTCCTTGACCGCCCACGCGAGTGCGCCGGCGGCCTTCTTCGGATCGACGACGACCGGCGCCAGCAGGTGGGGTAGGTCACCGTAGTGACCAAGTTCGACCCGCTTGGGATCCACCAGCAGAAGTCGAACCTGCTCGGGCGTCGCGCGCATGACCAGTGAGGTGATGAGGGCGTTGATGCACGAGCTCTTACCCGAGCCGGTGGCCCCCGAGATGAGCACGTGCGGCATCTCGCCGAGGTTGACCACCACGGTCGTTCCCGAGATGTCGCGGCCGATGGGCACGTCCAGCGGGTGCGTGGCGCGCGACGCCTCGGGCGTGGCCAGCAGGTCGCCGAGCGCGACCAGGGTGCGGTGACGGTTGGGCACCTCCACCCCGATTGCCGAACGTCCCGGGATGGGGGCGAGGATGCGCACGTCGGGCGTGGCCATGGCGTAGGCGATGTCCCGGTTGAGCGACGTCACCCTCGCCACCTTGACGCCCGGGCCCAGCTCGAGCTCGTAACGCGTCACCGTCGGTCCGACCGTGTAGCGCACCAGAGTCGTGACGACCCCGTGGGCCGCGAGCGCGTTGACGAGCTCCACGCCGGCGTCGTCGATGGCCGCCCGATCGACCCCCCGCTCGCGCGTTCGCGTCAGCAGATCGGCGGGCGGCAGATCCCACGGGCCGCTGAGGACGAGGGGGGCCGCCGGGGCGTCGGGCGGAGCCTCCAGCGGTGCGAGGGTTCCCGGCGCACCCTCGTCCTCCACTGGTGCGAGCAACGGCGCGGCGTCGAAGGACGCGCCCGCCACCTCGACCTCGTCAGGCACCTGCGCACGCGCGTCGCGATCGTCGGCGAGTGAGCTGCTCGCCTCACGTGTCGCCGGCGCCGGACGGCTCGGCGCCGGCTCTCGCGACGTCGTCGCCCGACCCGACCACCACCGGGCCGCCCCCGCCACCACCGAGCGAGCGCCCGATGCGGTCGCCACCACCACGGCGCGCAGGCCGACGCCGGTGAGGATGATCAGCGCCACGACCAGTGCCGCCAGCACGATGAGCAGAGCCCCCGCGAGTCCCACGGCGCGGTCCAGACCGCCGCCGACGGCGACACCGAGCCAGCCGCCCGCGCCGCCCAGGGCCGCGGCGCCCGCGTGCAGTCCCGGACGTCCACCCACCAGATCGCCGAGCCCGCAGACGCTGAGCACCCCCAGCGTGGTCCCCCAGATCAGTCGGGGGCGCTCCACCCACGCGCTGCCCCAGCCCCACGCCGCACCCACACCGATCAGGACGACGGGCACGACGACCCGACCCAGTCCGAACACCAGCGACAACCCGCGCGCCACGCCGTGGCCGACCGCACCCAGCGCGCGCACCTCGGCCAACGCCACGAGCAGACCCACCAGCACGAGTCCGACCGCCCACAGGTCACGCTCGTGGCGACGCCACAGCGATGGGGACGGGGACGGGGCGCGAGCGGGCGCGGCGCGGCGCGGCGCGGGCCGACCCCCCTTGCCCTTCGCTCGATGCGCTACCACGATCCTCCAAGTTAGTGAACGCCGTCGCATCCGCGGGGCACATCGCCCGGTGAACGAGGCCGTTAGGCTTCGACGGTGCGAGAACCCCTCCCCAGTAGCCAGGACTTGGCGCGACGGCTCGGCGCCCACGCGCACGTCAGCCGCGTCGTGGCCGCACGTCCGCTCAGCCCCTCACTGACTGAAGTCGAACTCGAGGGCGCGGCGGCGGCGCTCACCGGCCAGCCGGGTAACGACGTGATGGTGCTGGTCGACCAGCGCGGTCCTCGAATGGTCCGGCGGCGCTACAGCGTCCGTTCGGTCGATCTCGACGCCGATCGCTTCCGACTCTGGGTCACCACCGGCCACGACGGTGCCGGCAGCGACTGGGCTCGACGGGCGACGGCCGGCGACGAGGTGGACGTCGTGGGCCCCCGCGGCAAGGTCCTGGTCGACCCCCACGCCGCCTGGCACCTCTTCGTCGGCGACGTCAGCGGCCTGGGCGCGTTCTACCGAATGGCCGAGTCGCTCACCGCCCCGCGTCAGGCGCTGGTCGTGGTCGAGATCGACCACGACGACGACGCGCTCACCACGTCGCTCGCCGAGGGCGTCGCGGTCACCGGAGTCTTCGTCGATCGCCGCGATCGGCGCCGGGACGATCCGCAGGGGCTGCTGCTCGCCCTCGCGGCGCTGGCGATGCCCGCGGGTGACGGTCACGCCTACGTCGTCGGTGAGCTCAGCGTGCTGCACACGGTGGTCGACGCCCTGCACGACCGCGGCCTCGACGACCACGCCATCAGTGCCAAGTCCTACTGGCGCGCGGACCGCGCCAACGCCGACCACGGCGAGCCCGAGCGCGACGGCCGCTGACTACTCCTGGACGATCACCGCGGGCAGCAGCACGGGCTGGCGGCGGAACTTCTGGCCGAGCAGGCGGCCGGCCGCGCGCTGCACCACCTTGTTGAGCGACGACTCGTCGTAGTTCCCGTCGGCCAGCGCGTCGGCCAGCGCGTCGTTCACCTCGTCGGTCACGGTGGCGATCAGATCACGGTCGCTCTCCCCGTCGAACCACCCCCGTGCGGTCACGCGTACCGGCTGGGACAGGGCGTGGCGGCTCGCGTCGACCCCCGCCGAGATCAGCAGGACGCCGAACTCCGCGAGCATCCGACGCTCCTCGAGCGGACGCTCGTCCAGGTCCCCCGCACTGCCGTCGATGTAGTGGAAGCCCGCGGGCACCTGACCGCTGCGGCGAATGCCCGACGGCGTCACCTCCACCTGGTCACCGTCCTCGCACAGCAGGATGCGCCCCTCGTCGAGACCCATCGACCTGGCCAGTGCCACGTGGTGCACCATGTGGCGGTACTCACCGTGGATCGGGATGAAGGCGCGGGGCTTGAGTAGTTGGTGGTACGTGCGCAACTCGCCCTGGCGAGCGTGGCCCGACGCGTGGACGGGCTCGTGCTCGGAGTGCACCACCTCGGTGCCCGCGCGGTGCAGGTCGTCGATGACACGCCCGACCGACCACTCGTTGCCGGGGATCGGGTGCGAACTCAGCACGACCGTGTCGTCCGCTCCCACGCGCATGAACTTCGCGTCGCCTCGCGACAGCTTCGACAGGGCCGCCAGGGGCTCCCCCTGACTGCCGGTGCAGATGACGCACACCTCGCCGGGTTGGTAGCGCGAGATCGTCTCGACGTCGATGAAGTCGGCGGCGTCCACGTGCAGCAGGTCGAGTTGGCGGGCCAGCTTCACGTTGGCCTCCATCGAGCGACCCATCAGCGCGATACGCCGGCCCTGCTCGAGGGCGACGTCGATGATCTGCTGGACGCGATGGATGTGACTCGCGAAGCAGGCCACGACCATGCGTCGTTCGGGCCTCTCCAGGAAGACGCGGCGCAACGCTCCGCCTACCGCCCTCTCCGACGCCGTGAAGCCGGGCTCTTCGGCGTTGGTCGAGTCGGCGAGCAGCAGCGCCACCCCCTCGTCGCCGAGCGCCGACAGGCGCGAGAGGTCCGTGCGCCGACCGTCGATCGGGGTGGGATCGAGCTTGAAGTCGCCGGAGTGGACGATCACGCCCGCCCGGGTGTGGATGGCGAGCGCGTGCGCGCTGGGTACCGAATGGGTGACCGGGATGAACTCGACGTCGAAGGGACCGATGCGGCGGCGCTCGCCGTCGACCACCTCAATGAAGTCGAGGCCGCGCGCCACGCGAGCCTCCGTCAGGCGATGGCGCGCGAAGCCGATCGCCAGCGACGAGCCGTAGATGGGCACGTTCACGTCCTTGACGAGGTAGCGCAGGGCGCCGGTATGATCCTCGTGCCCGTGGGTCAGCACGATCGCGTCGACGCGATCACGGCGATCGATCAGCCAACGGAAGTCGGGCAGGATCAGGTCGATGCCGTACATCATCGGCTCGGGGAACATCAATCCCGCGTCGATCACGATGATGCGCCCGTCCTGCTCGATCGCCATGCAGTTGCGCCCGATCTCACCCAGTCCCCCGAGGAACGTCACGCGTACGACGTCCTGATGAGCGGCCTTCCCCTTGGCGACGGCCTTCCCCTGATCCTTGGCCATCGCGACTACTTCGTGGCCGCGGCGCGCTGGGCCACGAGATCGTCCACGACCCGTGCGGCGCGGTGCGCCAGCTCGTCGTCGCCGGGCCCCAGCGGCGCACGGCACTCGCCCACCGCCCACCCGAGATGGCGCAGTGCGGCCTTGGCCGGCAGCGGATTCGGGTAGGCCTCGGTGCTCTCGAAGGCGCAACTCGCGGCGACGCGCTCGTTCAGCGCTCGCGCGGTCGTCCAGTCTCCCCGGGCCGCGCCGTCCACGATCGCGGCCAACTCCGGGCCGGCCCAGTGGCCCGCGACCGACACCAGGCCGACAGCCCCGATCGCCATGAAGGCCAGGACCAGGGCGTCGTCGCCGCTGTAGAGATCCAGGCGCCCCTCCAGGACGGCGGCGACGTGGGCGGCTCCCACCAGATCACCCGAGGCGTCCTTGAGCGCCACCACGTTCGCGTGGTGCGTCACCACGTCGATCGTCGTGGCCGGTGCCACCTTGCGGCCGGTTCGTGAGGGGATGTCGTAGAGCATGACCGGCAGTGGCGTCGCGTCGGCCACCGCGGCGAAGTGTCCCGCGATGCCCCCTTGACTCGGACGGACGTAGGCCGGCGTCGTGGCCAGGACCCCCGCCGCCCCGGTGGCCGCGACGCGAGCGGTCAGCGCCACCGACTGCGCGGTGTTCGACGACGTGCTGCCCGCCACGACGGGGACGGTCACCGCCTCGGCCACGCACGAGAACAGGTCCAACTTCTCCTCGTCGAGGAGCGAGGACCCCTCACCCGTCGATCCCGCCACGACGAGACCATCACTGCCCTGCGACACGAGATACTGGGCCAGACGCGCCGCGCCGTCCAGGTCGACGGTGCCATCCGGGGCGAACGGGGTCACCATCGCCGTCAGCAGCGTCCCGAGACGCGGCGGTGCCATACCTCGAAGTTACCAGTGTTTCCTCGAGGCTCGCGCCGCCACGTGGCCCACGAGCGGGGCATCCGTGACGAGGAGCCCACGGTGCGGCGCGAATCGCGACGGGCCACTGCGCGGACGCGGCGCCGCCGCGACAGGGGCCGCACCGCCCTGGACGCTAGGCGAGTAGGGTCGCGAGGCCCTCGACCAGTCCACCGCGACGATCCATCGTGCGAATGGCCAGCGCCACCCCCGGCACGAAGCTGGCCCGGTCGTAGGAGTCGTGGCGAATGATCAATCCCTCACCGGGACCACCGAAGAGGATCTCCTGATGGGCCACCAACCCGGGCAGCCGCACGGAGTGCACACGCACGCCGTCACCGGCGTCGGCCCCCCGTGAGTTGGCCAGGGTCCAGTTCGTCGTGGTGTCGACGATGGGACCCCGCCCCGCTGCGCGCCGAGCGGCGGCGATCGCGCGCGCCGTGGCGATCGACGTCCCCGAGGGAGCGTCGACCTTGGCGTCGTGATGCAGCTCGATCACCTCGGCCCGTTCGAAGTACGGCGCCGCCCAGGCCGCGAAGCGCTCGGCCAGCACGGCGCCAATCGCGAAGTTCGCGGCCACCACGACGCCCGTCCGCTCGCCCGCCGCAGCCAGTTCGGCGCGATCGCCATCGCTGAGCCCGGTGGTCCCCACCACCAGCGCCACGCCGTGCTCGGCGCACCAGCGCGCCGAGCGCACGACGCTCGCGGCGACGGAGAAGTCCACCACGACGTCCACGTCGTGGGCCCCCAGACCCTCGATGATCGCTTCGTACCGAGCGCCGCCGAGTTCGGCCGGCTCGTGCGGGTCCACGAGTGCGACGACCTCCATGTCATCGAGTGCGCCCAGACCACGGGCCAGGGTCTGACCCATCCGACCGGCTCCCCCCACGATGGCGATACGCGTCACGCCCGAACCCTAGCCCGACGTCGTCGCTCCCTCGCCGTGAGCGTCACGGCGCCACCCCACAACGCGAGACCCGCCAGGGACGACGCGATACCGACCTCGATGTGCGGTGCGTGGTACAAGAAGTGGACGGTCCACGTCCCCTCCGGCACCTCGACGCGCTGGATGAGGCCCGAACGCGCGATGCGCAGCGTGCGCGATGCCCCCGTCGCGTCGTTGCGCGCCACGGCGCGCCAGCCGGGGATCCACTCCATCGAACGCCACAGCGTCGTGCGCGACGTCGCGTGCACGGTGATCCACGAGTCCCCCCACGATGCGTTGGTCACGTGCTGGATCCGTGAGTGCCCAGGGGCCACCCAGGCGCTGGGCCGTACCGTCGTCGCGCGAAAGTACGCCAGGGTGCCACGAGTGGCCACGGGGCGCCAGCCCCGAGACAGCGCCATCTGGAAGTTGGTACGCAGTTGGTAGCGCAGCGAGCCGGTGGCCGTCAACACCTCGGAGTCGTCCCGCCAGGGGCCCGTCGCGGTCACGACGACGCCGGCCGCCGGCGTGGGGGCGAAGCCGAAGGTGACCACGGTGCCGTTCGCCGCGGAGCGTCCCCGAACCATCGGTCCGTCGGGCTGGCCCGCCGCGCCGACCAGCCGAGCGCGCCAGGTCACGCCCGCCGCGGCGGTGACGCCCCCGAGGCGAAGGGCCGTCGCGTCCACGATCCGACCGAACGAACGCGTCGCGCGCGCGCTCGGGGGCTTCGCCGCACACAGGAGTCGCGGCGCGGCGTCGGTCCGCACCGGCACACTGAGCTGGGGCGCCGCGACCGCCAGTGACGCCAGGCGCAGCTGCGTGAAGGTACCACTGGCGAGGCGACACACGTCGATGTTGAAGAGCGGGTGCGTCTGGGTGACGCTCCCGTAGTAGGCGTCAATGAGCGAGCCGTAGCCCTGCACACTGGGCAGTGCGGTGAACACGTTCATGTTGGGCAGGCCGAGGCTCTCGAAAATGTCACCGTTGCGGCCCGTTCCGTCGACGAGTGCGAATCGTCCCGTGGCGCCCAGGTGCGCCACGGCGTTCGCGCGCGACGGCATGACGGGCGTGTTACCGGCCACGAATCCCACCGCGCAGAAGACGAGGAACACGAGGACGTCGAGCGCGCAGACCGCGACCAGTGCGCCCCACAGTCGGCGCCAACGGGCCGCGCCGACGACCAGGGCGGCGATCGCCAGGGCCACGACGAGGTGGGTGATCAGAGTGGGTCGCTGGTCCTCGGCCAGGTGGGCGTGGGCCGGGGTCGCACTCATGTAGCGCGCCAGGGCGGGACCGGCAAGCAGGGCGACCAGGGCCAGAGCCGCCGTCCCCAGGGCCGGCGCGGCGCTCACCCAGCGGCGCCACCCGAGAAGCGAGGCGCCCTCGCGATCGCGCTCGACCACGCGCTCGAGCCACCACGCCAGGAAGACGCACAGCGCGAGGTCCACCAGGATGACGTTGCGGCTCTGCAAGCGCGTGCTCGCGAACAGCGGGATCTGGCGAAAGATGTGCCCCAGCGGGGTGTAGTCGCCCCACGTCGCGAAGAGCCCCACCACGAGGATGACCACGTAGAGGGTGGCGTCGCGCGACGCGCCGCGCCACCCTCGTCGCGTGAGTCGAGCCAGGTAGGCCGCCACGGCCACCAGCGCGACCACGCCCACGTAGCCGGTGACCTCGGCCAGGTTGTAGCCCACGTAGTAACGAGGCTGGTTCGCGACGCCGTTGCCCCCCACGAGGTCGGGGATGAACCACAGCAGACTCGAGCGCAGCGCCAGCGAACCCGACCCGAAGAACGAGTAGGTCAGCCCCGTACGCTGCGAGACGTTGATGAACGAGGAGCCCGGCAGGAGCTGCGCCAGACCGATCAGCACGCCCCAGAGCACCCCCACCGTCACCGACCCGACGAACTCGGCGCGTTGGCGCCAGGTCACCGGCCGCCACGGCGTGGACAGCACCAGCACGGCCGGCCCCACCACCAGGATCAGCAGTTCCAGCTCGGCGATCGCGCGAGGCTCGCCCGACAGCGTCGCCAACGCCCACAATCCCGCCATCGCGAGGACGGTCGGCGCGAAGAGCCGCACCCGCTGCCGCCACGACGCGGACGCGTCCAGCGAGCGCGAGCGCGCCGCGCTGGACAGGAGCACCAACACCGCCCAGGGCAGCAGCGCGTACCCCTGCACCACCCCGAGATGCACCATCTGGCCGATCATCGCGCCGCTGTAGGCGAAGACCATCGCACCGACCACGGCGACGCTCGCGCGAAGTGCGTGCCAGCGCAGCAGCGCGTACATGCCGAGCGCCGCGCCCGCGTAGACGGCCATCAGGTTGATCACCCAGGCCAGCACCGCGGGCAGGAAGACGAAGAGGAAGGTGAGAGGGAAGAAGGATCCCGCATTCATCCCGCCCAGCAGTGGCGTCCCCGAGTCCGCGAGTGGATTGAGCAGTGGCAGGTGGCCGCTGGCCATCTGCCGCCCGCTCAGCACGCGCAGCGGGAAGTTCTGGATCAGGTTGTCCTGGGCGATCGCCGGATGGCCAAAGAGGGCCGGGACTCCGAAGAGGAGGATCGGCACGACGATCAGCGCGACGACGGCGCGGCGATCCTGGACAGCCATCGGCCGCCACCACTTCGCGCGGTCGGGCGGCGGGGTCACGGGGTCCACCCTACGAAACGACGCGGGGTGGCCGACGCGACCAGCCGAAACGACTGACCACTCCGGCCACCCCGACGCCTACGATCGGCTAGCGACGACGCGGACGCGAACCCCGACGGTTCGAGCTGTCTCCCTCGACCAGCGAGGGACTCGCCGGCCCGAGGTCGCCGATCTCGTCGGCCAACTCCGCCTCGAAGGCGGCCTCGAACGCCGATACCGGGGCGGGGCGGTGCGAACCCTCACGCGAACCCTCACGGGAGCTCTCTCGTGAACCCTCACGGGAGCTCTCCCGCGAACCCTCACGCTCACGTCCACGCCCCCCACTCTCACGGGCCGGACGGGGACGCTCGTCCGCCTCGACGTCCATCCCGGCGAACTCACCCGCCAGGGAGAGCGACACCTTGCCCTGAGGGTCGATGTCGTCCACGCGCACCTCGAGGGCCTGGCCCAGTTCGAGCACGTCCTCCACCTGTCCGATCCGACGTCCACCGTTGAGGGGCGACATCTTGGAGATGTGCAGCAGACCGTCGCGTCCGGGCATGATCGAGATGAACGCGCCGAACTTGGCGAGGTTGACGACTCGACCGGGGTAGATCACACCCACCTCGGCGGTCGGCGGGTCGAGAATCATCTCGATGCGACGACGCGCCTCCTCGACCGCACGCCCGTCCTTGGCGCCGATGGTGACCGTCCCCACCACACCGTTGTCGTCCACTGCGATGTCCGCACCCGTCTCCTGCTGCAGGGTGTTGATCACCTTGCCCTTGGGTCCGATCACCTCGCCGATCTTGTCGATCGGAATCTCCAGCGACACGATCTTGGGCGCCACCTCAGCGACGTGGTCGCGAGGCTCAGCGATCGTTCCCGTGATCACGTCCAGGATGGTGAGGCGAGCCTGCTTGGCCTGATGCAGCGCCTGGGAGAGGACGTCAGCCGGGAGACCATCGATCTTGGTGTCGAGCTGCAGGGCGGTCACGGCGTCGGCCGTGCCCGCGACCTTGAAGTCCATGTCGCCGAAGGCATCCTCGGCACCGAGGATGTCCGTCAGGGTGACGTAGCGACCCCCGTCGTACACGAGGCCCATCGCGATACCGGCCACCGGTGCCTTGATCGGCACTCCCGCCGCCATCAGTGACAGCGTCGAGCCACACACCGACGCCATCGACGTCGATCCGTTGGACTGCAGCACGTCGGACACCACGCGCAGCGCGTAGGCGAACTCCTCCTCGCTGGGCAGGACCGGCACGAGCGCCCGCTCGGCCAGCATCCCGTGGCCAACCTCGCGACGCTTCGGCGATCCCACGCGCCCCGTCTCACCGACCGAGTAGGGCGGGAAGTTGTAGTGGTGCATGTAGCGGCGCCACTCGTCGGGCGTGATCGAGTCGATCTGCTGACGCATGCGGGGCATGCCCAGTGTGGTCACGTTGATGACCTGCGTCTCACCACGCTGGAAGAGTGCCGAGCCGTGGGTCATCGGGAAAAGGTCGATCTCGGCCGACAGCGGGCGGATGTCGGCCGCGCTGCGTCCGTCGATGCGAACTCCCTCGTCGACGATGCGCCGACGCACCTGCTGCTTGGTCAGGGCCTTGACGGCCGCCTTGATCTCGCTGAGGCGCTCGGGGAACTCGTCGGTCAGCTGCGCCACGATCGCGGCCGTCGCCTCGTCGAGGGCCGTCGCCCGCTCCTGCTTGTCCGTGCGACGGTTGGCGTCCGCCACGAGCGTCGCGCCCACGGCCTCCACCCTCGCGAACACGTCGTCCTCGTAGTCGCGAAACAGCTGGTAGGGCATCGGCGTGATGGGTCCGCGCTCCTGCACCACCGCGCTCACCAGCTCGCGCTGGAGGTTGATCGCCTCGCGGATCCACACCTTGGACGCCTCGAGGCCCGCGCTCAGCACGTCCTCGCTCACCTTCGGAGCGCCGTCGGCGTACATGTCGAACGAGCCCGCCGTGCCCCCGGCCTCGACCATCATGATCGCCACGTCGCTGTCGGGAGCCTCACTCAGCGCCCGCCCCGCCACGACCAGTTCGAAGGTCGACGCGTCGCCCTCGGCGTAGGTCGGGTGCGCCCGCCACTCGCCCTCGGTGGTGAAGGCCATGCGAACCGCGCCGATGGGCCCGTCGAAGGGGATGCCCGAGATCATCAGAGCCGCGGACGCGGCGTTGATCGCGAGAATGTCGTGCGGATTCTCCTGGTCCGCGCTCATCACCGTGCCCACGACCTGGACCTCGTTACGGAAGCCCTTGGGGAACGAGGGGCGAAGCGGGCGGTCGATCAGGCGACAGATGAGGATCGCCTGATCCGAGGGGCGACCCTCACGGCGGAAGAAGGACCCGGGAATCTTCCCGGCGGAGTAGGCCCGCTCCTCGATGTCCACCGTCAAGGGAAAGAAGTCCATTCCCTCTCGCACGTTGCGCGACGCGGTCACGGTGGCCAGCACCATGGTGTCGCCCAGGCGAGCGAGGACGGCGCCGTCAGCGAGCTGGGCTAGCCGTCCGGCCTCGAAGCTGAGGGTCTTGTCAGTGCCCGTTAGCGGGCGGCTTACGCGGATTGCGTCGTTCATGGCTGTGCTCCTTAAGCATCTTGCAGCACTCCGCCCGGATCCCAGTGGGCAACCTTCGCGTTCCGCGACTGCTCTCCACTGGCGTCCGGGGCCCGGATGTGCCGAACGCGCCGACGTCGTCGGCGCGTCAACTCGGCTAGCGACGAATGCCGAGGCGACCGATCAGGGCGCGATAGCGCTCGACGTCGTCACGCTGGACGTAGTCCAGGAGACGTCGCCGCTGGCCGATGAGCATCATCAGTCCGCGTCGGGTGTGGTGATCACCCTTGTGAACCTTGAGGTGCTCGGTGAGGTGCGCGATCCGGTCCGTCAAGAGAGCGACCTGGACCTCGGGCGAGCCCGTGTCCGTGGCGTGCGCCTGATAGTCCTTGATGATCTGCTGCTTCTCAGCCATAACGTTGTGTGCCTTATGAGTCGGGTTTCCCGGTGCGCGCCGCCCACTTGACGGCCCACACGATCAGCGTCGCTGACCGAACACCTAGCCTAGCAGGGCGAATGACCCGGGCGTGAACGTCGCGAAGGCCGCGACCGTCGCCGCGACGTCTCGCTCCATCTGAGCCACGAGGGCGTCGACGCCGTCGAAGGTCGTCTCGGGACGCAGCGCGGAGAGGAAGCTCAGGTCCAGCACCTGGTCGTACAGGTCTCCGTGGTACCCCACGAGGTGCGCCTCGACTCGTAGATCGCCCGCGTCGTAGAACTGCGGTCGCGTGCCCACCGAGACCGCCGCCGGCCACCAGTCGCCGTCGGGCGTGTGGGCCGCACCGGCGTAGACGCCGCGCGCCGGCAGCTGCTGTCGCGCCTCGGGCTCGAGGTTCGCCGTCGCAAATCCCAGGGTGGCACCGCGAGCATCGCCGTGCACGACCGCGCCGCGCAGCGTGAAGGGCCGTCCGAGCACTCGATTCGCCCGCGCCAGATCGCCCCGGGCTAGAGCCGCGCGCACGGCGGTCGAGCTCCAACGCTCCTCGTCGCCCTCGATGCGCGCGGGGTGCACCGCGTAGCCGTGACGCTCGCCGTACGAGCGCAGCAGCGCCACGTCGCCGCGTCGTTCGTGACCGAAGCGAAAGTCCTCGCCGACGACGACGTCGCGCACGCGCAACTGCGCCACCAGGACGCGTTCGATGAACTCCTCGGCGGACTCGCTGGCCAGCGTGTGATCGAAGCGCACGACCCGGACCTGGTCCACGCCGAGCCGGGCCATTCCCTCGATCCGCTGGCCGATCGTGCCGATCAGCCGCGGGGCGTGGGGCGGATCGAGCACCGTCGCGGGGTGCGGGTCGAAGGTCACCACCGTGGCCGCGGCGTCACTGGCGCCCGTCAACGCACGAACCTCCACCAGAACCTGCTGATGTCCCCGGTGCAGGCCATCGAACACGCCGATCGCCACCACGCTGGGCGAGCTGGCGCGCCACTCGTCGTCGTCGATCACCCTCACGGGGCTCAACCTACCCGGCCGCCGGGAGCACGACGTCCGGCTGCCACCGACCGTCACGCGCGACGAGGATACCGATCAGGCCCCCGTGCCGATCGAGCGCGACCAGGTGCCGTGAACCAGTTGGCGCGTCGGCCACGTCCAGTCGCTGACCGCGTCGCATCGCCACCTCGTCGACCTCGGAGAGGGCGACCGCGGGGAGATCGGTCACCAGCTCACGCGCGGGCGACACCACCGAGTTCCCGCGCGCGACCCGCTCGGCGACCTCCTCGAGGGTGAGCGCGTCGGCGACGCGATGGGAGCCACTGGCGAGCCGTCGCAGCGAGTCCAGGTGCGCCAGGGTCCCGAGTCGCTGGGCCGCGTCGCTCACCAGCACCCGCACGTACGTACCCGGCGAGCAGGTGACGGTGAACGCCCACCGGTCGGGACGTTCGGTGTGACGCAGCTCGAAGCTCACCACCTCGATCGGTCGCGGCTCGCGCGGGACCTCGACGCCGTCGCGAGCGAGCTCGTGGAGGCGCCGACCGCCCACCTTGAGCGCCGAGACCATCGGTGGCACCTGGAACTGCGTCCCATGAAACGATGCCGCAACGCCGTCCAGGTCAGCCTGGTCCAGCTCGGGCACCGTCGCCCGTCCCACCTCGCGGCCATCCGCGTCCAGGGAGTCGGTGGCCACACCCACGACCGCCGTGCCCTCGTAGCGCTTGAGCCCCGCCTGGGCGAAGCGCAGGAGACGCGTCGCCGGACCCACCGCGACGACGAGCAGGCCCGTCGCCATCGGATCGAGCGTGCCCGCGTGGCCGACGCGGCGCTGGCCCAGCAGGCGACGGAGGCGATCGACCACGTCGTGACTCGTCATCGCTCCGGGCTTGTCGACCAGCACGACCCCGCTAGTCGTGCTCACGGTGCCGCCGGCGCAGGATCTCCTCGACCGCCGACCCCTGTGCGATGGCCGGGTCGGCCGCGAACGTCAACTTGGGAGTGCGCTTGAGCCGCGTCTGCGCGTTCACCGACGCCTGGATCTGAGCGCGATGCTCGTCGAGGGCCTCGCGCGCGGCGTCGCTTATCGAGTCCAGGTAGACGCTGGCCTGGCGCAGGTCGGGTGTCACCTCGACACCGGTCACCGTCAACAGGCCCAGACGGTCGTCGAGGTCAGCCCAGCGCACCAACTCCTCGGAGATCACCTCGCGCAGGATCTGGTTCACCCGCGCCGAGCGCGGATAGGGGTGGCGACCGGTCGCGTGGGCCACGCTAGGCCGTTCGCGGGATCTCGCGCTCGTCGAAGGTCTCGATGATGTCACCCTCCTTCAAGTCCTGGTAGTCGGACAGGCCGATACCACACTCGAAGCCCGCCGCCACCTCGCGTGCGTCATCCTTGAAGCGGCGCAACGACGTGATCGTGCCCTTCCAGATAATCGTGCCCTCGCGAAGGAATCGCACCTTCGAGCCCCGCGTGATCACGCCCTCACGCACGAAGCAGCCGGCGATCGCTCCGATACGCGGCACGCGGAACACCTCGCGAACCTCCGCCTCCCCGGTGACGACCTCCTCGAAGACCGGCGACAAGAGACCCACCATCGCAGCCTCAATCTCCTCGATGAGCTTGTAGATGATCTCGTAGGTCCGGATCTCCACGCCCTCGGACTCGGCGAGCTCGCGGCTACGACGGTCCGGGCGCACGTTGAAGCCGATGATCGTCGCGCCCGACGCCTTGGCCAGCTGCACGTCGTTCTCCGTGATGCCGCCCACGCCACGATGGACGATGACCAGTTTCACGTCATCGCGCTCCAACTTGCGCAGCGACTCCGTGCAGGCCTCGAGTGAGCCCTGCACGTCCGCCTTGAGCACGACGTTGAGAGTGGCCGTCTCGCCACGCTGGATCTGCTCGAAGAGGTCCTCCAGTCGCGCGCCGCTCGCGGCCGCGACCGGCTGATGGCCGATGAGACGCACGCGCTGGGCCCGCGCCTCGGCCAACGACCGCGCGTGTGCCAGGTCGTCGGCCACCCGCATCTCGTCACCCGCCATGGGCGGCTCGCTGAAGCCGAGGACTCGCACCGGCGTCGACGGACCCGCCGTGGTCACCGCCTTGCCGTTGTCATCGATGAGGGCCTTCACCTTGCCGTAGGCCGCGCCGGCCACGACCGGGTCCCCGACTGTGAGGAGGCCCTTCTGGACGATCACCGTCGCGACCGGGCCCCGTCCGACCTCGAGGTTCGCCTCGAGCACGGTACCCATGGCCCGGCCCTTCGGGCGCGCGCGCAGCTCGCCGATCTCCGCGACCAGCAGGACCTGCTCGAGCAACTCATCGATGCCGATCCCCTGTAGCGCAGAGATCTCGACGCAGATGGTGTCCCCACCCCACTTCTCGGGAACCAGACCGTGCTCACTGATCTGCTGGAGCACCCGATCAGGATTCGCGTCGGGACGGTCGATCTTGTTGATCGCGACGATGAGGGGCACACCCGCCGACTTGGCGTGATTGATGGCCTCCACGGTCTGGGGCATGACGCCATCGTCGGCCGCGACCACCAGGATGACAATGTCGGTGACGTCCGCGCCACGCGCGCGCATGGCGGTGAAGGCCTCGTGACCGGGGGTGTCCAGGAACGTGATGGTCTTGCCGTGCCACGAGACCTGGTAGGCGCCGATGTGCTGGGTGATCCCGCCGGCCTCGCCGGCGACCACGTTGGTCTTGCGGATCTGATCGAGCAGCTTGGTCTTGCCGTGGTCCACGTGACCCATCACGGTCACGACTGGGGGCCGCGGCGCCGCCGGGATCTCGTCGTCGAGGTCGTCCTCGTCGAAGAACTTCGCCAGCAGCGCGGCCTCCTGCTGCTCGCCGGGGTCCACGAGGTGGACCGTGGCGCCTACTTCCGCCGCGTACAGCTCGATCATGTCGTCGCTCAGGGCCTGCACCGCCGTGACGATCTCACCCTGGAGGAACAGAAAGCGGATGATGTCGGCCGCGCTGCGATTCAGCTTGGGGCCCACGTCCTTGGCGGTCGAGCCCCGCTCGATGATGATCTCGCCCTCGGGAACCGGGGCGCTGCTGGGCTGCCACGTGGTCATCTGGGTCGGCTCGAGCTCCTCGCTGTTGCGGCGCCGACGGCGCGTCGTCTTGCGCTGGGAACCGCGCGGACCACCCGTCCCCCGACCCGCGGGCGGACGTCCGGGCGCCATAGGCGCTCCGCCCGTGCCGCCGGGGCGGCTCCCGGCGAATCCCGTGCCACCAGGGCGCGATGGTCCGGTGCCGCGCGGCGCCCCCGACGGGGCCCGCGAGGCACCCGGGCGGCTAGCGCCCGCACCCACCGGGCGACCGGTTGGATTCGACGGCGAACGGCGACCCGGTGGCGGGGGGATCGGTCGGCCGGTCGCGCTGAGGGGTCGGCCCGGCGGCGGCGGGATCGGCCGGCCCGTCGCGCTGAGGGGGGGTCGCGCACCGGGCGTCGCGCCGGGTCCGCCGGCGGGACGCTGGGTCGGTCGAATCGTGGTGGGCCCCGACGGTGGAACGCTCCGAGGGGCGGCGGGCTTGGGGGCGGGGGCCGTCCGGCTCCTCACTCCGCGAGGTGCCGTCTCGGACTCGCCGGACGTCGGCGGGGACGACGGAGCACCGCTGGGCGCCGGGGCCGACGGGGGCGCCGCGGCCGCGGACGCGGCGGGGGGCACGGTGGGGGCCACCGGTGCGACGGGCACCATCGCAGCCGGCGCGGGCGCGGCGGTGGGCGCCACCGGCGCGGGCGCGGCGGGTGACGCGGGCGGGCGCGGGGGGGGCGATGGCACCGTGGCCGACGTCGACCGCGTGACCGCGTGACCCTCGGCCGGTGCCGTGGCGCGACGCAGCCCGTCGGCGTCCGCGCGCCGACGAATGCGGTCGGCCTGGGCGTCCTCGATGGACGCGGAGGGGCTCGAGGCGCCAATGCCCAGTTTCTGGGCGAGCGCCAGCAGCTCCTTGCTCGTCATTCCGAGCTCCTTGGACAACTCGTGGACTCGGATTTTCTTCAGCGCCAAAACATTCCCTCACGTCGCGTGCCTGCGTCGACCGCACGCACAGTTACCTATTCTTTCACAACTACGACCCCTCGAGGCCCTCTCGCCCTCGCCAGAGTCGCTGCACGCTCACCAGGTCCGCCTCGGTGACCTCCCTGCGCAGGGCCCGGCTCAGCGAACGGGCCGAGAGCCGGGTCGCGCAGAGCGTGTCGGCACAGCACCAGGCGCCCCGCCCGGTTCCGCGACCGAGATACCACCCGGCCGCACCACGGCCCAGTCGCACCATCGCCGCGTCGTCTCGACGCGCGCGACACACGACGCACGTCCGACGCGGCGCTATTCGCCGCCTCCGGACCCGTCATCGCCGACCTCAGTGCGCACCACGACCTCCTCCATCCGGCCGTCGGGCTCGACGAGGATGTCCTCCACGACCGACGCCTCGGCGTCCGACCGCTCCACGCGCACCGTCTCATCGACCACGACGTCGCCCTCGGTCCACACCTCGTCGACCACCTCTTCCTCGACCCCCTCGTACTCGGAGCGGATGTCGATGCGCCAGCCGGTAAGCCGCGCGGCGAGCCGCGCGTTCTGGCCCTCCTTGCCGATCGCCAGTGACAACTGCTGCTCGTGCACGATGACCGTCGCCAACCCCTCCGTCTCGTCGAGGCGCACCTCGCGTACCCGTGCCGGCTGCAGAGCCGCCTGGATGAACTCGACCGGGTCAGTGCTGAAGGGAACGACGTCGATCCGCTCGCTACGCAACTCGTTGGTGATGTTGCGCACGCGCGATCCGCGCGCGCCCACGCACGCGCCCACGGGATCGACCATGGCGTCGTTGGACGCGACGGCCACCTTCGAGCGGTGGCCGGGCTCGCGGGCCAGGGCCTTGATCTCCACGATACCGTTGGCGATCTCGGGAACCTCGATCTCGAACAACTTGGCGACGAGGGCGGGGTGAGTCCGGCTCACCACGATCTGGGGACCCTTGCTCGTCTTTCGCACCTCGACGATGTACACCTTGATCCGCGCCCCGTGCTCGTAGCGCTCGAACGCGATCTGCTCGGCCTGCGGCAGCAGCGCCTCCACGCGTCCGAGGTCCAAGAGCGTGTAACGGTTGTCGTTCTGCTGAACGGTTCCGGACACGATGTCGCCTTCGCGATTCGCGAACTCCTCATACATCTGGCGGCGCTGGATATCGCGAATCAGCTGCATCAGGACCTGCTTGGCCGTCTGGGCGGCGATTCGTCCGAAGTCCTCCGGCGTCGCGTCCCACTCGCGCGTGACGTTCCCGTCGAGGTCCAACTCGAGCCCCCACACCTTGATCTCACCGGTCTCGGGGTTGATCTCGACCTCGGCGTCCTCCGCCGAGTCCACCCGACGCTTGTACGCGGCGAGCAGCGCGTTGGCCAGAGCCACGAGCAACTCCCCCTCGTCGATGTTCTGGTCGCGCGCAATCTGGCCCAACGCCTCTAGGAACTCAAAATTAGCCATGCTCAGCCCTTCCTGCTCGTCAGTGGACTCGTGGCCGGTGCGCGAGACGGCGTCGGCTTCGCCGAGGCCCCCCAGACAAAGACCGTGCGCGCCCGTTCGATGTCGTCGAAGGCCACCCGCACCTCCCCCGCCTGCGCGTCGTCGATCAGCACACCGTGCTCGTCCGCCGCTCGCAGCACGCCTTCGAGACGACGTGTCGACGACTCGGCCCGCCGCTCGCGCAGCGTCACGAGCTCGCCGATGGCGTGCGAGAAGTGCACGGGAGTGCGCAGTCGTCGCTCGAGGCCGGGGCTCGACACGTCCAGCGTGTAGTGGCTCGGGATCGGGTCGTGCTCGTCCAACCACTGCGACAGGAGCCGATTCGCACTCGTGAGAACATCCAGGTCGACCCCGCCCTCGCGGTACACCGTGACCGCGAGCGTGCCCGCGGTGAGTTCCAGGTCGTAGAGCTCGAGATCGAGGGTCGCGAGCAGCGTACGGAACGTCTGGTCGAGCTCCACGTCGATCTCCTCTCTCTCGGGGAACGATGGACATTGAAAAAGCGCGGGCCAGAGGCCCGCGCTTAAACGAGTCCAAACGTCCTTGGCGGACTGTCGGGGTCCATTCTAGCAGCCTTCACGCGAACTCAGCGGCCCATCGTCGCCTCAGTAGGCCCGCGCCACCACGCACACCAGGTCGGCCTCGTCGGGGCTCTCGGGGGTGCTCGCGTCGGGGCGCTGCAGGCAGCGCACCGAGACGGCCCGCTCGTTCAGGCGCTGCTCCCCCTCCTCACCCACCAGCGACCAGGGAAGGCGCGCGAAGCCACTCTGGGCGGCCTCGACGGCCTCGTCCAGGGACGCCGCGTCCACCGTGGCGGCGTCCCGGCGAGCGGTGGCCCCATCCAGAAGCGCCTCCTGGATCGTCTCGAGCACGACGGGAAGATGAGCGGCCAGCCGATCGGGAGCCACGGTCTCGCGACCGCCATCGCGGCGGGACACGGTGACCACTCCCTCAGCCAGGTCGCGGGGACCCACCTCGACGCGCACGGGAACCCCCTTCAGCTCCCAGTCGGTGATGCGCCGGCCCAGACTGGCGCGACCCCGATCCACCTCGACGCGCAGCCCGACGCCTCGCAGCGACGTCGCGATTCGCTCGCACGCCTCGATCACGGACGCCTCCTCGCGCACCGCCACCACCGCCACCTGCACGGGCGCCAGCCGCGGCGGGAGAACCAGGCCGTCGTCGTCACCGTGGGCCATGATGAGCCCACCCACCAGGCGAGTGGACGAGCCCCACGACGTCGTGTGGCACCACACCGACTCGCCCGACTCGTCCTGGAAGCGGATCTCGAAGGCCCGCGCGAAGTTGTCGCCCAGCTCGTGGCTGGTCGACATCTGCAGCGCCTTGCCGTCGCGCATCATCCCCTCACACGTCAGGGAGTTGATCGCTCCGGCGAAGCGCTCGCGGGGACTCTTGAGGCCCACCACCACCGGGACGGCGAGCACGTTGATCAGGAAGTCCCGGTAGACCTCCAGGTGGATGCGCCGGGCGTAGGCCGCGGCGTCACGCGCACTGGCGTGCGCCGTGTGCCCCTCCTGCCAGAGGAACTCCGACGAGCGCAGGAACAGCCGAGGTCGCAGCTCCCAGCGCACGACGTTAGCCCACTGGTTCAACAACAACGGCAGGTCCCGGTAGCTCTGGATCCACTTGGCCATGAACTCACCGATCACCGTCTCGGACGTCGGGCGCACCACGACCGGCTCGCGCAACTCCTCACCGCCCGCGTGGGTCACCACCGCGAGTTCGGGACTGAAACCCTCCACGTGCTGCGCCTCGCGCGCCAGGTAGCTCTGGGGGATGAAGAGCGGGAAGTAGGCGTTGCGCGCGCCGGCGACCTTGATCCGCTGGTCAATCTCGGCCTGGATCCGCTCCCAGATGGCGTACCCGTAGGGTCGGATGACCATGGTGCCGCGCACCGGTCCGTTGTCGGCGAGTTCCGCCTTGGCCACCACGTCCTGGTACCACTGCGGGAAGTCGTCATTCTGAGCGGTCAGGACTCGCTGGTGCGCCACAACTCTCCTTTGAGCGTTGAGACAGACTAGCCAACCGCCCCCGTCTCGCGTCGCCGACGGATCTTCTCGATCCGGTCGGCCGCCCGGTTCACGTCGGGGCCGCGATCGTCCAGGAGCGCGGCCCGATCGGCCTCGGCCTCGGCCTCGGCCGAGGCGTCGCGCGCCGCGAGACGGGCGCTCACTCCCTCGGCGGCGATGCGCGTGGCCTCGTCCACCAGCGCCGCCACCATCTCGTCTTCCGGCACGACTCGCACGATCTGGCCCCGGATGAAGAGGTGTCCCCGGTGCTTGCCCGCGGCGATACCCAGGTCGGCGTGGCGCGCCTCACCGGGTCCGTTGACCACGCAGCCCATCACCGCCACCTGGATGGGTATCTGCAGCTCGGCCAACGCGCGCTGCGCCTCGGTGGCGACCGCGATCACGTCAACCTCGGCCCGTCCACAGCTCGGACACGCGATCAGGTCCAGGCCCCGTCGCTCGCGCAGCCCCAGGATCTCCAGCAACTGGCGCCCGGCGCGTGCCTCCTCGACGGGATCAGCCGTCAACGAATAGCGCAGGGTGTCGCCGATCCCCTCGGCGAGCAGCGTCGCGATGCCGGCGGTCCCCTTCACGAGCCCCCCGGGAAGCGGTCCCGCCTCGGTGACGCCCAGGTGCAGGGGGTGATCGAAGGTGTCCGACGCGAGGCGATAGGCGGCAATCATCGTCGCCACCGATGACGCCTTCACCGAGATCTTGACGTCGGAGAAACCCACCTCCTCGAAGTAGGCCAACTCCTGGCGCGCCGACTCCACCAACGCCTCCGGCGTGGCGCCGCCAAAGCGCTCGTAGATCGCGGGGTGCAGGCTCCCCGCGTTCACACCGATGCGAATCGGCACGCCACGGTCACGGGCCTCGCCGGCCACCAGCTTGATCTCCTCGGGCTTGCGCAGGTTGCCGGGATTGAGGCGTAACCCCTGCACTCCCGCGTCCAACGCCGCCAACGCCATCTCCACGTGGAAGTGGATGTCCGCCACGATCGGCACGGGCGAGCGCGGCACGATCTGGGCCAAGCCCTCCGCGGCCGCCTCGTCATTGCAGGTGCAGCGCACGATGTCCGCGCCAGCGGCCGCGAGCGCGTACACCTGTTGCAGGGTCCCCTCGACGTCGGCGGTCTTGGTCGTGGTCATCGACTGAACTGAGATCGGGGCCCCGCCGCCGACCTTCACCGATCCGACCGAGATCTGACGGGTTACTCGACGGGGGCTGAGGGCGCTCGCGGCAACATCCATGCTCCCATTCTGCCCGCTTCGCGCCGAAACGGTGCGTCTACTGGAAGGGATTGGCGATGGGGTGGACCACGTCCAGGTACAGCGTCGTGGCGAAGAGCACTAACAGCACGCCGACGAAGGCGTAGATGACCGGCGCCAGCCGGTTCAGATCCGCGTGATAGTGCCGGCCACGCCGACTGCGCAGACGCTCGTAGGTGGCGACGGCCACGTAGCCACCATCCAGCGGCAACATGGGCAGCATGTTGAGCACCCCGACGAAGATGTTGATCATCATCAGGATCTCGAGGAGGGTACCCACTCCGGCGCCGGAGCTCTGGACGGCGATGCGCACGACACCCACGATGGACTGGGGCCGCGAGAGCTGCGCGCTACGGCTCACCGCCGACGCCGGTGACGCCACCTGGTGGAACAGGCTCGCGAACTCCCCGGGAGAGAAGACGTGCACGATCCCGTGAAGCGCGGCCACCACCATGGATCCCACCTGGGAGAACGACGCCGGCACCGCGGCCCACCACGAGGTGCGCACCACCTGCGCCTGCAGTTCCACACCCAGGTACCCGACGGGATGGCTGGCGTGCACGTAGGGAACACCGTTCACCTTCAGCGTTCGCCCGTCGACCGGTGTCGCGTGCAACGTCACGTCGTGGCCGTGGCGGCTCACCACGATGGTGAGCCGATCACCGGTGTGGTCGTGCACGAAGTTCACCAGCGTCGTGGCGTTGGTGATCGAGTGGCCGTCCACTGAGATGAAGCGGTCGCCGATCTGCAACCCCGCCAGTTGCGCCGCGTTGCGGGCGTGGCCATCCCAGTGGGTGAAGCTCGCGACACCGATGTGACTCGCCGACGGGAGACCGACCAGGGACAGCGACGCCCACGCCAGGAGCAGGGCCATCACGCCGTGCATGAGCGAGCCGGCGCTGGCAAAGATCACCTTTCGCGGATACGTGGCGGCGCGATAGGTTCGCGGCTCGGTCTCGGGGTCGACCGTCTCGAGCCAGCTCATTCCCGGCACCTTCACGTAGCCGCCGAGGGGCAAGGCCCGAATCCCGTAGCGAGTCTCACCGCGCGTGGTGGCCCAGACGACGGGTCCGAACCCCACGAAGAAGTCGGTCACCTTCATGCCCAGGCGCTTGGCGGTGGCGAAGTGGCCGAACTCGTGGCCCATGATCATGACGAGCAGCGCGATGATCACGACGGGCAGTGCCCACCCTCCCCACCAGGTCAACAGCGCGATCAGCGCCGCCGACCCGAGGATCAGCACCATCAGCGAGCGGCGGGGGCTCGACGTCGTCACGCCACGACCTCGACCAGGGCACGCGCCAGCTCGCGGGCGCGCGCGTCGTGAGCGTAGAGCTCCTCGATCGAGGACAGGGGGCCCGGCTCGTAGGAGTCCATGACCCCCGACACGATCGGCACGATGTCACGCCACGCCACTCGTCCCTCGAGACACGCGGCGACCGCCACCTCATTCGCCGCGCTCAACCACGCGGGCGCCGCACCGCCCAGGCGAGCCGCCTCGTAGGCCAACGGGAGAGCCGCGAACGCCTCGACGTCGGGCGGCTCGAAGGTCAGCGCGAACGCACTGGTGAAGTCGAGTTGTCCCCAGGCGTGGTCGAGCCGATCGGGCATGCCCAGACAGTACGCAATCGGCAGGCGCATGTCTGGTCGCGACAACTGGGCGATGACCGCTCCGTCGACGTACTCCACCATCGAGTGGACGATCGATTGGGGGTGCACCACGACGGTCACGCGATCCGCCGCCACGCCAAAGAGTGCCGAGGCCTCCAAGACCTCCAGTCCCTTGTTCATCAGGGTTGAGGAGTCGATCGTGATCTTGGCCCCCATCGACCACGTCGGGTGGCGCAGGGCGTCAGTGGTCGACGCGCGCGCCAGCTGCTCGCGCGTCCACCCCCGAAAGGGCCCGCCCGACGCCGTGAGGATGAGTCGACGCACGTCGGGACGACCAGGCTCGCCGGCCGATCCGGCGAGGCATTGGTGAATGGCACAGTGCTCAGAGTCGATCGGAAGGATCTCCGCTCCGGGCGTCGCGCGCACCGACTCGACCAGCGGCGCGGCCGCGATCAGGGACTCCTTGTTGGCGAGCGCCAGGCGCCGTCCACTAGCCAGTGCCGCCATCGTCACTGGCAGCCCCGCGAATCCGACGACCGCGTTCACGACGATGTCGGCGCTCGCCGCCAGTGCCGCCAGTCCCTCCGGTCCCACCAGGATCTCGACGCCCGGCCCCACCATCTCGCGCAACTCGGCCCGATCCTGCTCGCGCGCAATCCCCACGCGAACCACCCGAAACTCCCGCACGACCGCCGCGAGTTCGCGCAACCGTCGAGATCCCGCCACCGCCACGAGGTCGAACCGATCCGGCTCGCGACGCAGCACGTCCAGTGTCTGGGTGCCAACCGATCCCGTCGCGCCCAGCAACGCGACGCTGCGCCGCACCGTGGCCATCGTCAGTGGAGTTGCAGCACGTGCGTGAGGTAGAACACGGTCGGCAGGACGAAAAGTAGCCCGTCGATGCGGTCCAACAACCCACCGTGGCCCGGCAGCAGGCGACCCGCGTCCTTGACGCCCAGCGTGCGCTTGACCATCGACTCGAAGAGATCGCCCAGCGGCTCGACGATCACCACGGCCACGGACACCTCCAACGCGGCGTGCAGCGTCCACGGGCTGATGAGCGGCAGGACGATCGCTCCCACGATCAGCGTGAGCAGCGTCCCGCCGATCGTGCCCTCCACCGTCTTGTTGGGCGAGAGAGTCGGACTGAGGGGGTGACGCCCCAGCCAGCGGCCGATGAAGAGGGCTCCCGTGTCGTTGGCCACCCCGAGGACAATCGCCCCGAAGAGGAACGCGAGGCCGTGTCGATCGACCGAGTAGCGCGGCGAGACCAGGAGCAATGCATACGAGCCCAGGAAGCCGACCCACACGTAGACGAAGATCGTCGCGCCGAGTCCGTCCAGGACGTCGACGGTCCGCTTGGCGCCGACGTACCAGATGAACCCGAAGACGACGAGCAGGACCGTCACGGCGCCCAGGGCCGCAACGCCCTTGTTGTACGCGGCCACCCCCAGTGTCAGAACGGCCACCAGGCCCAGCAGCGTGGCTGGATGTGCCCCCGCGTGGCGAAACGCGGCGTAGCCTTCCGCCGCCGCCAGCACCAGAGCCGCGAGCACCATCACGACCACTGGAATCGTCCCGGCGAGGAACACCGCACCGACCACCGCACCCAGCACCAGACCGGTCAGCGTGGCCATGGGCACGCTCGATCGCGTCGCCTGACGCGCCGCCCGACCCGCCAACGGATCGTGACCGAGCGTCCGTCGCGTGCGCTGCTCGCGCGCCCGGGGACGCGGGGCCTCCTCCGCCGGGGACTCCTCCACCGGCGCGTCGATCTCAATCGTCTCCGTGGACGCCTCGACCTCGACGAACTCCCACGGGCGCGCGTCGTCATCGCGTGCGGTCCCCGCCAAGAACGACGCGTCGAACTGCTCCTCGTGGGCGACCCAGTCGGCCTCCCCCTCACGCCAGGCCGGAGCGGGTATCGAATCCCAGGGGTCGTCTGATTCGGCCGTCTCGCGCGCCACCACGATCGGCACCTGCCCGGTCGGCGCGTCCGTCCAGTGCGGCAGCAACGTGGCCTCGTCGATCACCGGAATGCTCTCCGCCGCCTCGGCGGCGACCTCGGCTCCCGTCACCGTGACTCTCGAGTCGGTCGCGCTCACCACCGGCGTCTCGCCGGTGGGCTCGTCAAAGAAGGAGCCGTCGTCAGACTTCAAGAAGTTCCTGTTCCTTGTGCTGAAGCAGCACGTCCACCGCGGCCACCTCGTCCTGGGTCATCTTGTCGAGAACCTTCTCCAGGTACTCGATGTCGTCACTCGAGAGTCCGTGGTCCTTCGCCAACGTCTCGAGCTCCTGGCGAGCGTGGCGCCGCACACCACGCAACGCGACCTTGCCCTCCTCGGCCTTCGTGCGCACCAGCTTGACGAACGCCTTGCGACGCTCCTCGGTCAGAGCCGGGAACGCGAGCCGGATCACGTTGCCGTCGTTGGACGGGCTCAGTCCCAGATCAGCGTTCGTGATCGCCTTCTCGATCGCGTTCAGTGCACCCTTGTCGAAGGGCGCGACCACCAGCAGCCGAGGCTCGGGAACGGAGAAGTTGGCCAATTGGCGCAGCGGCGTCTCGGCGCCGTAGTAGTCGACGCTGAGGTGCTCGATGAGCGCGGACGACGCTCGGCCGGTGCGCACCGAGGCGAACTCGGCCTTCACTCGTTCGAGCGCGTGCGCCATCCGCTCGCGCGTCTCTTCCATCACGAGGTCGACCAGTTCGTTTTCCATTACTGCACCAGCGTACCGACGGCGTGGCCATCGAGGGCGCGCCCTAAATTACCCGGTGCCATCAGGTCAAAGATACGAAGAGGCAGCCGATTGTCCTTGCAGAACGTGATCGCAGTCATGTCCATCACGCGCAGGTCACGCGCAATCACCTGGTCGAAGGAGATCTCGTCGAAGCGCACCGCGCTCGCGTTGACGCGAGGATCGTCGTCGTACACCCCGTCCACGCCACCGTGAGTCCCCTTCAGGACGATGTCCGCCTCGATCTCCGCCGCGCGCTGCGCCGCCGGTGTATCGGTGGTGAAGTAAGGGTTACCCATGCCCGCCGCAAAGATGACCACACGGCCCTTCTCGAGGTGACGAACCGCGCGCCGGCGGATGTAGGGCTCCGCCACCTGATCCATGCTGATCGCCGACATCACCCGTGTCGCGCGCCCGTGGCTCTCGATCGCGTCCTGCAGTGCCAGGGCGTTGATGACCGTGCCGAGCATGCCCATCAGATCCGAGTTGGCGCGATTCATCCCGGCCATCGCCCCGGTGGCGCCTCGCCAGATGTTCCCGCCACCGACCACGACGGCCAGCTCGAGACCGCCGCGCTGCATGGCCCCAGCGATCTCGCGGGCGAGGAAGTCGACAGTCGAGGCGTCGATCGTCTCATCGCTCGCTGGCGAGGCCAGGGCCTCGCCGGAGAGCTTCAGCACGACGCGACGCATGACCCGGCCTAGCCGCCTACGACGACCTGGGCGAAGCGCCGTACGGTCGCCCCCGCCAGAAACTGCTCGACCGTCATCTTCTCGTCCTTCACGTACGGCTGCTCCAGGAGAACCCGCTCGCGGAACCAGCCGTTCAGGCGCCCCTCGATGATCTTGGGCAGTGCCGCCTCGGGCTTGCCCTCGTTTCGCGAGATCTCCTCCACGGTACGTCGCTCGGCCGCCACCTCGTTCTCGGGTACGTCGGCGCGCGTCAGGTAGAGGGGCTTGGCGAAGGCAATGTGGACACACAGCTCGTGCGCGACCTCCGCACTCGCCCCGGCGAGGACCACGGCGACGGCGTTCACGCCTCGACCTGCTTGGTGATGCATGTAGGTCTCGACCACCTCACCCGGTCCCGCCTCCAGACGGTAGACGCGCCCGATGAAAATGTTCTCCTTCAACGTCGTGAGCAGGGTCTCGATACGATCCTGGAAGACGCTCGTCGCAGCCTCCCCCTCGGCGACCACCCGTGCGGCGATCTCGTCGACCAGGGACACGAACTCCTCCGACTTGGCGACGAAGTCGGTCTCGCAACGTAGCTCGACGATCGCGGCGACCTGACCGTCGCGCACAACCGCCACGGCACCCTCACCCGCTTCGCGACTCGCACGCTTCGCCGCCGACGCCAATCCCTGGACCCGTAGCCACTGGGTGGCTGCCTCCATGTCGCCGTCGTTGGCCTCGAGAGCCTTCTTCGCGTCCAAAATTCCGACACCAGTCGCCTGACGCAACTGCTGCACATCCTTCGCGGTGATCGCCACTTTGTCTCTCCTCGTTATTTCGACTAGTTCTCGGAACCACGACCGTCTGTGGCGACCTCCGCGCTGTCCGGGCTCTGCGCAGTGACGGGAGCCTCTTCGGCGGGGCTCGCCACGACCGGTGCGGCAGCCTCCTCGGCGGGAGTCGCCACGGCGGCGGGAGTCTCTTCGGCGGGGCTCGCCATGACCGGTGCGGCAGCCTCCTCGGCGGGAGTCGTCACGGCGGCGGGAGTCTCTTCGGCGGAGCTCGCCGCGACCGGTGCGGCAGACGTCGGGGTCGGACGCGACGGGGGTCGATTGGCCCGGATGTAGCGCCCCTCGACGACGGCGTCGGCGATCAGCCGTGACAGGAGTGCGCCCGCGCGGATGGCGTCGTCGTTGCCGGGAATGACGTAGTCGATGAGGTCGGGGTCACAGTTGGTATCCACGACGGCCACGACCGGCAGGCCCAGCTTGCGAGATTCGGTGACCGCGATGTGCTCCTTCTTCGTGTCGATCACGAAGATGGCGTCCGGCACGCGGTCGAGGTTGGCGATGCCGCTTAGGTTGCGATCGAGCTTCTCCAACTCGCGCGCGTGACGCAGCGCTTCACGCTTGGGCATGTTGTCGAAGTCCCCGGCCCGCTGCATCGCGCGCAACTCCACCATCCGCTTCACCCGCCCTGTAACGGTCGTGAAGTTGGTGAGCATGCCACCGAGCCACCGCTGATTCACGTACGGCATCCCGCACGCCTGCGCGTAGTCAGCGATGGGTCCCTGCGTCTGCTTCTTGGTCCCGACGAACAGGATCACGCCACCAGCGGCGACCAAGTCGCGCACGTACGCGTAACTCGTCTCAATTCCCGCGAGAGTCTTGCGCAGATCGATGAGGTAGATCCCGTTGCGTTCGCCCAGAATGTACCGGCGCATCTTGGGATTCCACCGGCGAGTCTGGTGCCCGAAGTGCACGCCAGAGTCCAACAGTTCCTGCAGGGTTACGAGTGCCACGTCCTACGTGTCCTTCCGTTCGGTTACTCGACTCACGGGGTGCACCGCGAGCGGCGACCGTACGAAACCCCGAGAGCAACGTCCTGCCCCCCCGCCTTGAGAGGGCCCAACCATGCTAGTGGACGAGCGCTACCCCCGGGGATGGGTTTGGTGGTGAACCCGCTGCAGGCGCGACTTGGAGACGTGGGTGTAGAGCTGGGTCGTCGTCAAACTCTCGTGTCCCAGCAACTCCTGAACCACCCGCAGGTCGGCGCCACCCTCGACCAGATGGGTCGCGTAGGTGTGGCGAAGAGCGTGGGGGTGCACGTGACCGCGTGTCACGCGCTGATCCAGCATCCGGCGCACGTCGCGCGGGCCCAGGCGCCGTCCCCGCCGGTTCACGAAGAGCGCCTCGCTCGGCGACCCCTCGTCGATCACGTCGTCGCGAGCCTCCTCGAGCCAGCGGGCCACGGCCCGCAGACCCCGCGGGTGCAGCGGGACGACACGCTCCTTGCGCCCCTTTCCCATCACCCGCAGCAGTCCGCCGTGGAAGTCGACGCTGCCCACGTCGAGGTCGCAGAGTTCACTGACGCGCAGGCCCGCGCCGTAGAGGACCTCGCACACGGCCCGATCGCGTACCGCCCACTCGTCGTCGCCCCAGTCCTCGTCGAGCAGGACGTCGAGCTGCTCGCGCACGACCAGGGTGGGGAGCCGCGAGGGAGTCGGCGGCGCCATCAGACGTGCGGCGGGGCTCTGCGTCAAGTGGCCGTGCTCCACTAGCCACGCGAAGTAGCGCCGTAGCGAGGCGCGGCGCCGCGCGATCGACGATCGCGCGTCCCCGCGCGTGGTCATGTCGGTGAGGTAGCCCCGCAGCACACGATGGGTCACCGTCGAGGGGCCGTCCACCCCCGACTCGCCGGCCCAGGCCGCGAAACGCTCCACGTCGGTGCGGTACGCGCGCTGGGTCGCGGGCGAACGGTCCTGCACCCGCAACGTCGCCACAAACTCGTCGAGGTGCCACTGCGAGCCAAGCCCCACCGTGCTGCGTCGGTCCACGCCCTCAGGCTAGTCAGCACCCCCTCTTTGGGCGGGCACCTCGGTAGTCTTGGGTACCCGAGGAGGTAGCGTGTCGCGCATTTTGATCGTAGAGGACGACGACCACATCCGCAGCGCGTTGCGGCTCATGTTCGAGAGTCAGGACTTCGAGGTCGACGACGCCCCCAGCGGTGAGGACGGCATCGGGCTGTTCACCCGCATCAACGCCGACGTCGCCGTGGTCGACCTGATGCTGCCCGGCATCAGCGGCTTTGAGACGTGCCGCGAGTTACGGTCACTGAGTGACATCCCCATCGTGATCGTCTCGGCCCGTGACGACACCACCGACGTCGTGCAGGGCCTCGAGTCGGGGGCCGACGACTACGTCACCAAGCCCTTCGTCCCCGAGGAGCTACTCGCGCGAGTTCGCGCCCACCTTCGCCGCCGTCCTCACAACGGCGCGAACGCCTTCACCCTCGGCGACCTGCGGGTCGTGCCCGACGAGGGCGTCGTGCGCCACGCCGACGGCAGCGAACTGCACCTCACCTCGACCGAGTTTCGCCTGCTGACCGACCTGGCGTCGGTCAACGGCCGGGTGCTGTCGCGCGAGGATCTCCTCGAGCGCGTGTGGGGCTACGACTACTTCGGCGACAGCCGTCTCGTGGACGTCCACGTTCGGCGTCTGCGCACGAAGATCGAACCGGACCCGGGGAACCCGGCCTTCCTCGTGACCGTCCGAGGCGTCGGGTACAAGTTGGTGCTGTAGTGCGCCTGCGTAGCCTGCGAGTCCGGCTCCTGGTCACGTTCGGCGTCGGCGCGCTGGCACTCAGCTCGATCTTCGCCTCGTTGACCTTCTTCGGCGTCCAACGGGTGCTGGTCAACAACCAACAGCAGACGGACCTCCACCAGAGCTTCGTGAACGCGGCGCTGATACGCAGCACCCTGTACACCGCGCCCCCCCAATTGCCCAGCATCCTGAACTCCATCGAGACCGCCACTGGCTCCAGCGTCCTCGTGCACACCCACCACCAATGGCTCTCCAAGAGCCACGGCGCCGCCACCACGGACGTGACCCAGCACATCGTCACGATGGTCGACAACGGTCGAGTCGTCGACCAGACGCTGCTCGCGCGTGGCAATCGGCTGATCTTCGTAGTCGGCGTGCCGATTCCCGCCGTGGAGACCCAGGTCTTCCAGGTCTTTCCCCTCGGACGTCTCGAGCACACCCTGCACACGCTGTTGCTCGTGCTGATCCTCGGGGCGCTGCTCACCTCGGTCCTGGGCATCAGCGGCGGGATGTGGCTCACCCAACGCGCGGTGCGACCCCTCGAAGAGGTGTCAGCCGCGGCGGCGGCCATCGCCGAGGGCGAGTTGACCACGCGACTCGTCGTCGGGCGGGCCGACGCGGAGGTCCAGCAGCTCACCGACTCGTTCAACACGATGGTCAGCCGCCTCGTCGAGCGAATGGAGCGCGATGCTCGCTTCGCGAGCGACGTGAGCCACGAGCTTCGCTCACCCCTGACCACCATGGCCACGACGACCGCGGTGCTCCAACGCCACCGCGACGAGCTCTCCCCCGCCGGACGCGAGAGCCTCGACCTTCTCAGCGCGGATCTCGCCATCTTCCAGGCCCTCGTGGAGGATCTCCTCGAGATGGCTCGCAGCGACGCCGGAGCGGTCGGCCACCTCATCGAGGTCGTTCCCGCCGGTCAGCTGGTCGAGCAGTCGGTGCGCAGTGCCGCGCGCCACTTCGGGTGCGAGCCCCCACCCCTCGACGTGGCGGTGGAGGTCGACGGAGCCCGGGTCAGCGTCGATCGACGTCGATTCGAGAGGGTCATGACGAATCTGACCGCCAACGCCCAGCGCTACGCCGGCGGCATCAGTGCCGTGCGCATCGCTGTCGAGGGCACGTCACTGGTCGTCAACGTGGACGACCAGGGTCCGGGGGTGCCCCTCGAGGAGCGTGAACGGATCTACCAGCGCTTCTTTCGCGGCCGGGCGGCGCACGATCGCGGGCGAGCGCACGGATCGGGGCTGGGGCTGGCGCTCGTGCGCGAGCACGTCGCCGCCTTCCACGGTACGATCACCACTCTGACCAGTCCCGAGGGTGGGGCCCGCTTCCAGATACGGCTCCCCCTCAGCGAGGAGACCGACGAATGAGACGAGCCGTCGTGGCCAGCGGCCTCGCCCTGGCGGGGCTCCTGCTCGCCGGGTGCACCCTGGTGCCGACCGCGAGCGCCCCGGACGTCATCAACCCCAAGACCGTGCACTTCGGGCTCTTGGGCAAGACGATCCCCGGGACGATCAACGGACACGTCACGTTCATCACCCAGCCGGTCTACATCGTCGACGCCACGGGCCACCTCTCCGCGTCCAGCCGCATCGTGCCCACTCCACCCACTCTGGCGTCGGTGCTCCAAGAGCTCACCCTCGGCCCGACGCCCATCGAGGCCGCGACCGGTTTCACCAGCGCACTGCCGCGCAGCCTCGTCATCGTTCAGGCCGTCGTGCGTCAGCACGTCGGCTACATCGATCTGGCCACGCCGCTCAGCACCCTCTCGCACCAACGCACCATCCTGGCGACGGGCCAACTCGCCCTGACCGCGGCCGCCGTCGGCGCCACTCGCGGCATCGAGATCACCGTCGCAGGGGTCGTCCAGCGCTCACCGCTCCCCCACGGCGGATCAGCCGAAGTGGTCTCGGCTCGCGACTATCAGAGCCTGCTGAACGGCTAGGGTGCCGGCTGAGGCCGGTGGGCGCGAGCCGCGCTCCAGAGATGCTCGAGGTCGTAGTAGGCCCGCGCCACGGGATCGAACACGTGCACGATCACGTCGCTGAAGTCCAGCGCGATCCACTGCGCCGACGCCCACCCCTCGACGTGTTGGGGACGCGCGTGAGCGGCCTGCGCCGCCTGGGTCTCGATGTGCTCGGCCAGTGTTCGCACGTGGCGGTCACTGCCTCCGGTCACCAGCACCAGCGCGTCGAAGGAGTCGACCAGGCCCCGCAGGTCGAGCACCACCGCGTCGAGTCCGACCTTCTCGTCCACCGCGCGCAGCGCAGCCTCCACGATCGACGCGACGTAGGGATCGAACGGTCCCGGATCGGCCGCGACGCCGGTCACGGCCGCGCTCAGTGCACCATCTCCAGCACCACGAGCGCCGCGACGAACGGCGCCCCCACGCTGACGACGGCCACGGCCGCCCAACGCCGACGCACCCGGCGCAACTCGCGTCGCCGACGCGGCGCCGCGTCCAGCACGGACAGCCCCACGGACTGCGGCTCCGTCAGATCGAATAGTCGAACCGCCATGACGACCCGACTCTACTCCCGAAAGCTCTCGTACATCGGCACGACCGCGGCGGGCAGGACCTGGCGCAGGTCCTCGTCGCTCAGGAGCCGCTCGCGGATGAACGTGCTGGACAGGTCCACGGGGCTCATCGAGATCTCGTAGGTCCGCCACCGCGGCCCCACCGCCACGGCTCCCCCGGGTCGCGGCACGATCCCGACACGCACGAGTTTGGCCAGTTCGCCCGCGCGGTGCCACGAATCGAGCTGGGACGTCAGGTCCGCTCCGACGATCAGGTCCACCTCGTCGCACTCCTCCAACAGCTCGAGCACGGTGTCGATCGTGTACGAGGGCCCCGCTCGGCGGATCTCGCGATCCGAGACGTGCACCAAGTCCAGCCCGTCGAAGGCAACGTGGGCCATGGCCAGGCGCAACTCGCCCGGCAACACCGGGCCGGCGTCACGCTTGAGGTAGGGATCACCAGCGACGGTCACCTCGATCCGCGTGAACCGCCCCGTGCGCGCGGCCGCCTGCAGCGCCGCCACGTGGCCCAGATGAGGAGGGTCGAAGGTGCCGCCGAAGAGGCCGATCCGCCGTGCAGTCACCTCCCGAGCCTAACGGCCAGCCCACGGCCCGGGGGCCGCGTCGACCCTACCGATTGCCCTTCGGCGTCCCAGCCCCTACGCTACAGACGTGAGTTCGCTCGCCCCCTCCTGGACGCCGCACAGTTGGCGCGATCGCGCCGTCGCGCAAAGTCCCGCCTGGCCCGACCTCGAGCACCTCGCCCGCGTGGAGAGTACGCTGGCCGCCAAGCCGCCCCTCGTCTTCGCGGGCGAGGCCCGCCGCCTGACCGAACACCTCGCGCAGGTGCAGGCCGGCGACGCCTTCCTGCTGCAGGCCGGCGACTGCGCCGAGTCCTTCGACGAGGGCTCCGCCGACTCGATTCGCGACAAGCTGAAGGTCATCTTGCAGATGTCGGTGGCCCTGACCTACGCGTCGGGAGTGCCCGTCATCAAGGTGGGACGCATCGCGGGCCAGTTCGCCAAGCCGCGTTCCGAGCCCTACGAGGAGCGCGACGGCGTGCGCCTGGACTCCTTCCGCGGTCACATCGTGAACGGCGACCGATTCGACGCCGCGTCGCGCCGGCCCGATCCCGAGCGCCTGCTCACCGCCTACCACCAGAGCGTGGCCACGCTCAACCTGCTGCGCGCCTTCACCAAAGGGGGCTTCGCGGCCCTCTCGCGGGTTCACGCGTGGAACCAGGAGTTCGTCGCCAACTCGCTCGAGGGCAAGCGTTACGCCATGGTCGCCGACGAGATCGAGCGGGCGCTGCAGTTCATGAAGGCCTGCGGCATCGACCTGCACGACGACAGCGCGCTCCAAGGCGTCGACTTCTACACCAGCCACGAAGCGCTGATCCTGCCCTACGAGCAGGCCCTGACCCGGCGCGACTCACTAACCGGCGACTGGTACGACTGCTCGGCTCACACGCTCTGGATCGGGGATCGCACCCGTCAGCTCGATGGCGCGCACGTCGAGTTCCTTCGCGGCGTCGCCAACCCGATCGGTCTCAAGGTCGGGCCGAGCGTCGACGCCGACGAGTTACGACGCCTGATCGACGTCCTCAACCCCGACAACGTACCCGGGCGACTCACCCTGATCGCGCGAATGGGGCACGAGCGGATCGCCCGGCACCTGCCGAAGCTGATTGAGACCACCCGCGACGAGGGCCAACGCGTGCTGTGGACCTGCGATCCCATGCACGGCAACACCTTCCTGGCCACCGGCGGCCAGAAGACCCGCCACTTCGACCAGATCATGGACGAGGTGTCGCAGTTCTTCTCCATCCACCAGGCCCTCGGGACCTGGCCGGCCGGTCTGCACATCGAGTTGACCGGCGACGACGTCACGGAGTGCCTCGGTGGGGGGTCGCGTCTCGACGAGGACGACCTCGAACTCAACTACACCACGATCTGCGACCCCCGGCTCAACGCCACCCAGAGCCTCGACCTCGCCTTCTACGTGGCGGAGTTCCTGCGCGGGTACGGAGCGTCGAGCGGCGCCACATCGTTGTAGCGCAGGAGTCGGCGGCGCGGCCCGTCGAACTCGATCTCGGTCACCGAGGCGTTGTCGGTGCGCAGGCCCAGGCGCGCGGCCGGATCCTCGCCGTAGAGAATCTTCATGGCCTGCTCGATGACCCCGCCGTGGGACACCACCAGAACTCGCTGGCCGGGGTGTCGTTCGGCCAGTCGCGCCAGGGCCCGCGCGCAGCGCTCGAAGAACTCGAGACGCGACTCGCCCCCGGGAGCGAAGGGCGCGCGAGGATCCTCACGCCACGCGAGCGACCCGTAGCGCTGGGCGACCTCATCCCAGGTCAGACCGTCGGCCGCGCCGGGGCGCAACTCGCACAGGTCGTCGTCGCTCACCGGCGTGAGCCCCGGAGGCAGAGCCGGCGCCAGAAGCGCCGCGGTCTCGACGGCTCGCGGCAGGGTCGAGGTGTAGAACGCCGACACGTCGTCGAACTCGCCCGAGCGAGCCAGCCGGTCGCGCAGGGCTCGAACCTGATCACGGCCCCGCGCGGTCAGCGATCCGTCGCCGCGAGCGCCGCCCACGACGCCGTCCACGTTGCAGCGCGCCTCGCCGTGTCGCACCAGGACCAGGCACGCTCCCGTAGGCGGCGCACCGCGCGTCACGAAGTGCTGCCAGGCCCCGCTCACGCCAGCTCCCCGACGAAGGCTTCCAGTTGGCGCAGCGTCCGGCACTCGATCACCGCGTCGCAGTAGGGCGCGTACTGGGCGATGACCGAGTCCCCGCTGTCCCAGTACGACCGCGGCTCGGGGTTGAGCCAGTACAGCGACCGGGCGCGCGCCGCCAGATCCGCCAGGACCTCCGGGCGAGCCTGGTGGTAGTTGTTGCGCGCGTCGCCGAGGATCAGGATCGTGGCGCGCCGGGTCACGTCGCGGGCGTAGCGATCGTGAAACGTCGACAGCGCGCGCCCGTAGTCCGAGTGACCGTCGACGGCGATGACGTCGGCGTCGGCGTTGATGCGAGCCACGGCGTCGGCCGGGTCGTCCACTCCCTCGAAGAGTCGGGTCACCTCGTCGAGGCCGTCGACGAAGACGAAGCTGCGCACCGTGGAGAACTGCGAGGAGATCGCGTGCACGAGGTGCAGGGTGAAGCGCGCGAAGGACGCCACGGACCCCGAGATGTCGGCGATGACGATGATCTCGGGCTTGGCCGGCCGAGGCGGCTTGAATCGCAGGTCCAGGGGGACGCCGCCGGTGGACAGGCTGCGCGCCACCGTGCGACGCAGGTCGACCGGGCCGCGGTGGCGGCGTCGGCGACGGCGCGCCAGACGGGTCGCCAGCTTGCGGCTGAGAGGGCGCAGGGCCCGCTGGAGTTGGGCCATCTCCTCGCGGTTGGCGTGCATCACGTCGACGTCCTCGGGGAGGGGGCGGCGCACCGATCGGGCGAGGGTCGGCGCACCTCGATCCTCCACCAGGCGCTGACGAATCTCGCGCTCGACGGCCTCGCGCAGTCGGGCGATCCGCGCTCGAGCGTCGTCGCGGGCGAGACGTTCGCCGAGTGCGCCGGGTGGCCCGCCACGATCGCGTCCCCACTGGGTGAGGCGCTCCTCGAGCGCCTCGAGCTCGAGGTTGCGCAGTGTGCGGTACAGGTAGTAGGTCCCACCCACCGGGCGACCGGGCTCAATGCCGGCGTAGCGCGACACCGCGTCGGCCGCGCCACGACGCAGCATCGTCGAGTCCCCGTCGCGCAGGGCCCGCCACAGCAGCGACGCCAGCTCGTCGGCCGACAGCCGCGAGCCCGCACCGCCGCCCGCACCGCGCGACGCGCCCGAGCCCGCGGCTCCCGGCGCGTCCGTGTCAGGGTCAGCCGCGCCATCGCCCTCCAACCGCGAATCGAGGTCGGCCACTCGCAGCGAGAAGAAGATGTCGAAGGCGCGGTGGAAGGTCTCCAGGTGGTCACCGTCCTTGACCAGCGTGGCGGCGAGGGCGGCGCGCAGCAGTTCCCGGTTTCCCAGGTCGATCAGGCCGATGCAGCGCGCCGCGTCCACGTGCTCACTCAGCGACACCGGGATGCCCGCCTCGCGCAGCTCGCCGACGAACTCGCCGAGAACCCTACGCAAGGGGCCTCGGTCGACCGAGGAGCTCCTTCGCGGCCCTTTCGATGTCACTCTGGTACTTGAGCAGGATGTGCAGAGTCGCCGCGGCGTCCTCGTCGCCAATCTCCTCGCGCCCGAGCAGCACCAGCGTGCGCGCCCAGTCCAGGGTCTCGGAGACCGAAGGGGCCTTCTTCAGGTCCATCGAGCGAATGGACCGTACGACGTGCGCGATCTGGTCGGCCAGTGCGGTCGAGATGCCCGGGACGCGCCGCACGATGATCTCGCGCTCGCGCTCGACGTCGGGGTAGCCGATGTACAGGTAGAGACAGCGTCGCTTGAGCGCCTCCGAGAGCTCACGAGTGTTGTTGGAGGTCAGAAAGACCATCGGGATCTGAGTAGCGCGCACGGTGCCCAGCTCGGGAATCGACACCTGGTACTCCGAGAGGATCTCCAGCAGCAACGCCTCGGTCTCCAACTCGACACGATCGACCTCGTCGATCAGCAGCACCACGGGATCGGTGGCCGAGATCGCCTCGAGCAACGGCCGCGTCAGCAAGAACTCCTCGGCGAAGATGTCCTCCTCGAGGTGCGACCACTCCTCGGGACCCGACCCCTCGGCCCGACCCGCCTGGATGCGCAACAGCTGCTTGCGGTAGTTCCACTCGTAGAGTGCCTTGGACTCATCGAGGCCCTCGTAGCACTGCAGACGGATCAGTCGCGCGCCCGTCGCATCCGCCACCGCTTGCGCCAGCGACGTCTTGCCGGTCCCCGCCGGTCCCTCCACCAGGACCGGCTTGGCCAGTCGGTCAGCCAGGTAGACCACCGAGGCGATCGCGTCGTCGCTCAGGTACTCCTGGGCGGCCAGCCTCTCACGCACGTCGCCCGGCGAGGCGAATCGCAACGGGGTGACCTCGGTGAGCCCCAGCCGTCGCGCCACCTCCTCACGAGGGTCGAGGGACGTCATCGCACGTGCCCGTCGCCCCGTACGACCCACTTCACGCTGGTGAGCTCGCGCAGGCCCATCGGCCCGCGCGCGTGCAACTTCTGGGTGGAGATCCCGACCTCGCCCCCCAGCCCCAACTCGCCCCCGTCCACGAAGCGGGTCGAGGCGTTGACCAGCACCGCGGCCGCGTCGACCTGGCGGACCCACTGCTCGGCCCGCGCGGAGTCCTCGGTGACGATCGCCTCGCTGTGGCCCGTGCCGTAGCGCGCGACGTGCTCGATGGCCTCGTCGATCGACCCCACGACCCGCACCGCCATGATCAGGTCGAGGAACTCGCGGGCGTAGTCCTCCTCGCTCGCGGGACGCGCGTCCACCAGGACCGCGCGCGACTCCTCGTCGGCGCGCCACTCCACCTCGGGCATGGCCGCCGCCATCGCCGGGAGGAATCGCGCGGCCAGTGCGCGGTGTACGAGCACGGTCTCGGCGGCGTTGCACACCCCGGGCCGCGACGTCTTGGCGTTGCGCACGATCGCCACCGCTCGCTCCAGATCCGCGGACTCGTCGACGTAGACGTGGCAGTTTCCGTCACCGTCGAGGACGTAGGGAACCCGCGCGTGCTCGCGCATCGCGGCGATCAGGCTCGGGCCGCCGCGCGGAATGAGACAGTCGAGCACCCCGGTGAGACCCATGAACTGTGCGGCGGCCTCGTGGGAGACGTCCTCCACCAGGCTGACCGCCTCGACCGGCAGGTCCTGGCGTGCGAGGGCCTCGTGCCACAGATTCACGATGAACCGATTGGTCGCCAGGGCCGACGCCGATCCGCGCAGGAAGGCGGCGTTGCCGCTACGCACGCAGAGCCCCGCCACGTCGCTGGTCACGTTGGGACGGTTCTCGTAGATCACGCCCACCACCCCCAGGGGGACGCGCACGCGTTCGACGCGCAGCCCATTGGGACGCGTGTCGCGCGCCACCACCTCGAACAGCGGATCGGCTAACGCCGCCACGTCGCGCAGCGCCGCGGCCATCGACGCCACGCGCTCGAGGGTCAGGGTGAGTCGATCACGCCCCGCCCCACCGTCGGCGTAGCTCGCCACCTCGGTCGCGTTCAGCGCCACGAGGTCGTCGCCACGCTCCTCGAGCGAACGGGCCACGTCGAGCAGGACCGCCCGACGTGCGCCATCGCTCGCCTGGGCGAGACGCACCGCCGCCGCACGCACCGCCCGGCCCTGCTCCTCGAGTGCGCTCACCACCACTCGTTCAGCGTAGTGGTGCTCACGCCCGGCGTAGGAGGACCAGGTCGTCGCGGTGCACCACGACGTCGTCCTCGGCGAAGCGGTCGGCACTCACCCGTGCCAAGCCCTTGGCGACCAGCACCCCGTCGGGGCCGCGCACGTCTACCGCGTCCCCCTCGGCGAAGGAGCCCTCGTGGGAGACGACGCCCACCCGCAGCAGGCTGCGGCCGTGGTTCTCCAGAGCTTGCATCGCGCCCTGATTGATGTAGAGCGTCCCGTGAGCAGCCACCGCGAAGGCGATCCAGGCCTTCCGCGCCGAGAGCCGCTCACGTCGAGCCCGAAACACGGTGCCCGACCCGGGCACCTCGTCGATCGCGCGCGCCAGCGAGCCGCTGGCTCGCGCGGGCGCCACCACAGTGGTGACCCCCGACCAGGTCGCCATGCGCGCCGCGGCGAGCTTCGAGGCCATGCCGCCGCTGCCGACACCCGAGGTGCTGGCTCCCGCCAGCGAGAGGATCGTCGCGTCGAAACTGGTCACCTCCTCGATCAGGGTGGCCGCCGGGTCGAGTCGCGGATCCGCGCTGAGCAGGCCGTCGGTGTCGGTGAGCAGGACCAGGTGCGACGCCACCACCAGGTTGGCGACCAGCGCCGCCAGGCGATCATTGTCGCCGAAGCGGATCTCCTCGTCGGCGACGGCGTCGTTCTCGTTGACGATGGGGACCACGCCCAGCGCCTCCAGAGCGTCGAGGGTACGTCGGGCGTGCAGGTACTGACCACGGTGCGAGAAGTCCAGTGGTGCGAGCAGCACCTGGCCGACGCTGGCCGAGCACTCGGCGAACGCGTTGCGCCAGGCGTGCATGAGCAGAGGCTGGCCCACCGCGGACACCGCCTGGAGGGTCACCGCGTCGGTGGGTCTCGCCCGACCCGCCCCGACCTCCGTCCAGCCGGCGGTGATCGCCCCGGAGGTGACCACGACGACGAACCAGCCCCGAGCACGCAGGTCGACGACGTCCTGGGCGATCTGGACCAGGGTCGGATAGTCGACGTCGCCGTGGGAATCGGTGACCGACGTCGTGCCGATCTTGACGACGGCCCTACGCGTCATCGCCCTCCTGGTCGACCGACACGTCGTCCAGGCGCCCGTGACGCGCCAGACGCTCGCGGCGCGTCGCGCGGTGATGACCCCGATCGAGTCCGGCGCCCGCGTCGTCGCGCCACCACTCGAAGGTCAGCGCGCCGACGGTGACCAGGTCGCCGTCGCGCACACCCGCCCGGCCGAGCAGCCGGTCCACCCCGAGGTCGCGCAGGCGACGCACGATCTCCGCCAGCGCCTCGTCGTCGGTGAGATCCTGGAAGCGCACGGCGCGTAGCGCCGGGCGACCCTGCACGCACCACTCGCGGGGACCCAGGCGCTCGACGACGACCTCGTCGGGCACCGGACGGTGCACCACTACCTCGTGGGTGGCGAGGGCCGCCTCGCTCGCTCGCGCGTCGCTCACCCTCGCCGCCATCGCCGTGACGAGGGCGCCGACGCCCTGGCCGGTGACCGACGACACGGTCGCGACACCGGGCATCTCGTACGCGGCGACGTCGTCCTTGGAACCAACCACCAGTCGCGGACGCTCGAGCAACTCGGCGCGATACTCCCCGAGCTCGCCCAGCAGCACCTCCAGTTGGTCCTCAGGACTCAGGGGGGCCGCCTCGGACAGGTCGAGCAGGACGCACAGGACCCGCGCACGCTCCACGTGACGCAAGAAGTCGTGGCCGAGCCCGCGACCCTGGGCGGCACCCTCGATCAAGCCGGGGATGTCGGCGACGACGAACTCGGTGACGTCCTCGGGCCGCGACGCGCGCCGTCCGACCCGCACGACCCCCAGGTTGGGCACCAGGGTCGTAAAGGGGTAGTCCGCGATCTTGGGGCGCGCCGCCGAAATCCGCGCGATCAGCGTCGACTTACCCACGTTGGGGAACCCGATCAGCGCCACGTCGGCCTGCAACTTGAGCTCCAGGTCGTACCAGCGCTCCTGGCCCCGCTCGCCCTGCTCGGCGAAGGCCGGAGCCCGGCGGCGATTGGAGAGGAAGCGGGCGTTGCCGGCGCCACCTAGACCCCCCTCCGCCGCGAGCCACCGGTCCCCGGGACCGGCCAGGTCGACCAGTACGGTTCCGTCACGATCGTGCACCACGGTGCCCACCGGCACCTTCACGACCAACTCCTCGCCGCGCGCCCCGTGTTGACGCTTGGACGTGCCGTGATGACCGTCGGTGGCGCGGCGAAAGGGATGATCACGGAAACCCAGCAGGGAGGCCTGGTTCGGGTCGGCCACTAGCCACACGTCCCCGCCGCGACCGCCGTCGCCGCCGTCGGGTCCGCCCTTCGCGACGTGCGCCTCGCGCCGAAAGCTCACGCACCCCGCCCCGCCGTCGCCAGCCTTGGCGTGCAGTTGGGCGGCGTCGACGAAGGATGACACAGCGCCATCCTACGGGGGGTGGCGTCGCTAGCCCACCAACTCCCCCACCGCGGCGTCGAAGACCGCCTGATGGCGGGCCACCTGCGCCGCGGTGGTCGCCGGGCACATGAGCGCCATGTTGTGAAACGGGGTGAGCAGCACCCCGCGATTCGTGCCGTAGAGGTGCAGGTAGCTCTCAAGGGCGGGATCGGCGCTGCGCGCGGACTCCCCCCCGTTGCGCGGCGCGGGCGACGCGAAGCGGTACTCGCAGCGCGCCCCCAGCTGGCGCACCGACCAGGGGAGGTCGAATCGCTCGATCGTGGACGCCACACCCTCGGCGAAGGACGTCGCCAGCATCTCCATGGGGACGAAGGCCTCGTCGGTCAGGACCTCGCCCAGCACCGCCCGCATGGCCGCCAGGCTGAGCGCGTTGCCGGCGAGCGTGCCCCCGACGCCGCCGACGTCCGCGATGTCGACGTCGTCGCGCGCCACCGTGCGCAGCACACGGTCGGCCAGCTCCGCGGTGAGCCCGTAGGCCCCGCACGCCACCCCTCCGCCCAGGGACTTACCGATGGTCAGGGCGTCGGGGCGCAGCGCGAAGCGGCGCGTCGCGCCCCCGGGGCCCGCCGAGAACGTGTGCGTCTCGTCGATCACCAGCAACGTGCCGGTCGCGTCGCACAGCTCGCGCACCCCCTCCAGGAAGCCCGGCTCGGCCAGCACGATGCCGATATTGGTCATGGCGGGCTCGGTCAGCACCGCGGCGACGTCCCCGGCCGCGAGCTCGCGCTCCAGCGCCGCCAGGTCGTTGAACTCGACCACGCGCGTCGTCGTGGTCGGGTCCACGGCCGGGCCGACGTTGCCCGGGCGTGAGACGGGCCGACCGTCGTGGTCGACGACCACGAACGACTCGTCGACCGTTCCGTGGTAGGAGTAGGAGAACACCAGGACCTTGGGCCGACCCGTCACCAAGCGAGCCAGGCGCAGGATCCACCGGTTGGCGTCGGTGGCCGAGAGCGTGAACGACCACCGGGCGAGACCGAAGCGCCGCGACAGCTCCGCGGCGACCCACTGCGCGTCCTCGTTGGGCAGCATCGTCGTGACCCCGCCCAGCACCCCCGCGCGCCGGGCCAGGGCGTCCACCAACGGCGCCGGCGAGTGCCCCGCCATCGCCCCGGTGTCGCCCAGGGAGAAGTCGATCAGCTCGTGCCCGTCGACGTCGGTGATCGTGGCGCCGCGCGCGCGCTCGAAGGACAGGGGGAATCCGCCCGCCCACATCGTCATCCAGGTCATGGGGACCTTGGCGAACAGGTGCGTGGAGGCCTCGAACTGCGCGCGCGAGCGAGGGTGCGAGGCCTCGTAGGTCGCGACCTCGCGCGCGCGCAGCGCCGCCAGACGGGACCGATCCAGGTGGTTCATCATCGGCCCATCGTAGGGCGCGACACTCGCGGGGCCGGGCTGGAGTGCCGTGAAAATTCGGCTGACGAGGGTTTTCTCACTACGAGTCACCCCGGAATGTGTGAAAATTTAGGGAAAATCCCCGACCAGGCCCACCCGGTCGATAAAGATGGACCCGGTAGCTGGGAAATCTCCCGGTCCATTTCAACCAAGAGCAAGGAGTCGACCGGTGAACAAGGCCGAGTTGGTAGAAGCAATTGTTGCTGAGAGTGGCGCGACCAAGAACACGGTGGCTGAGGTCCTCAAGGCGTTCGAGGACGTCGTCGTCTCGAACGTGACGCGCGGCGAGAAGGTCGTCCTGTCGGGTTTCCTCTCGTTCGAGCGCGTCGAGCGCAAGGCGCGCACCGCGCGCAACCCCCAGACGGGCGAGCCGATCGAGGTGAAGGCGTCGCGGGCGCCCAAGGTGTCCATCGGCTCAACCTTCAAGAAGCAGGTCAAGGGCCTCTAACCCCCGACACAAAAGCCCCCCGGACGAGGTCCGGGGGGCTTTTGTGTGCCCGAAACGGGCGACGTGGTCAGTCGGTCAGCACGTCGACCAGTTTGCGTCCGGCCCGGAAGCCGAACTTCACGGTGCCCGCGCTCAGCGCGAAGAGCGTGTCGTCCTTGCCGATCCCCACGTTGCGCCCGGGGTGGAAACGCGTGCCGCGCTGGCGCACGATGATGCTGCCGGACTGCACGAGCGTACCGTCGAAGGTCTTGACGCCCAGTCGCTGCGCGTTCGAGTCACGGCCGTTGCGGGTGGAACCGCCACCTTTGGTCTTGGACACGAGTCCTCCTTAGTCCTGCGCCGAGATCTTCGTGATCTCGACGGTCGAATACTTCTGGCGGTGGCCCCAGCGACGCCGCTGGTTCGCCTTGGGCTTGTAGGTGAGGCCCCGGATCTTGGGCCCCTTCTCCTCGCCCACGATCGTGGCGGTCACGGTCGCCCCCCTCAGCGCGGGACCGGCGACCACCTGGTCGCCGTCCACGAGGAGAACCGGCTGGAACTGGACGGCGGTGCCCACCTCTTCGGAGCGTCGATCGACGCGGACAACTTGGCCCTCGCTCACGCGCTCTTGTGATGTGCCCACTCGGATGACGGCGTACATAGGAGTACCATCCTAGCAAACCCCACCACCGGCTCGGACCCTACAGACCGGTGGACACCACGAAGCCGCGGCCGTCGCAGACGCTGCAGACCGTGGACACCGACTCCAAGAGCCCCTCGTTCACGCGCTTGCGCGTCATCTCGATCAGGCCCAACTCGGAGATGTCGAACACCTGGGTGCGCGTCTTGTCGCGCGAGAGCGCCTGGCGCAGCGCGGAGGCCACCGCCTCGCGGTTGGCTTTGGGCTCCATGTCAATGAAGTCGATGACGATGATCCCGCCGATGTCGCGCAGGCGCAGTTGGCGCGCGACCTCCTCGGCCGCCTCGAGGTTGTTGCGGAACACCGTCTCCTCGAGGTTGGTCGTACCTACGTTCTTGCCGGTGTTGACGTCGATCACCGTCAGCGCCTCGGTGCGCTCGATGATCAGCGATCCGCCCGACGGCAGGAACACCTTGCGGTCCAGGGCGCGGTGGAGCTGCTCGTGCACGAAGTAGCGCTCGAACAGGGGCAGGTCCTCGCTCGCGCGGTCGTAGTACTCGATCCGGTCGGTGAGCTCCGGGTTCACGGCCATCACGTACTCGCGAACCTTCTCGAACAGGTCCCGGTCGTCGATCAGGACCGCACGGTAGTCGTCGTTCAGCTCCTCGCGCAGGACGCGCACCGCGAGGTCCAGGTCCCGGTAGATCAGGCGAGGCTGCGCGGAGCGACGAACCTCGGCCTCGATCGCGTCCCACTTCTCGGCGAGTGACGTCACGTCACGCGCCAAGTCGTCGGCGGAGACCCCCTCGGCGGCCGTGCGGATGATGACGCCGTGTCGTTCGGGCTTCACCTCGTCGATGATCTTGCGCAGACGGCGCCGCTCGCCGTCGGGCAGGCGCTTGGAGATGCCGATCGTCGTCGAGTTGGGCACTAGGACGGCGAACCGACCAGGCAGGGAGACCTCCTGGGTGAGGCGCGCCCCCTTGGCGCCAATCGCGTTCTTGGTCACCTGGCACACGATGGTCTGACCCGCGCGGATCATCTCCTCGATGCGCTTGGTCGAGCGCGACGGCCCCTCCAGGTCGTCGGTGTCGAAGGACACGTCGCCGCGGTACAGCACCGCGTTCTTCGGGATGCCGATGTCGACGAAGGCCAACTCCATCCCCGGCAGCACGTTCTGGATCCGCCCCACGTAGATGTTGCCGTCGATTTGACTGGTCTCGTCGGCCACTTTGGCGACGGTGTACTCGACCATCGTGCGGCCCTCGAGAGTGGCGATGTGGGTGGCGTCCGCGGTGGTGTGCACGCACATGAGATAGCGACCCTGAGCCCGGGTGCGGCGTTCACCGCCGCGACGCTTGCGCGCGCGATCACGCGGAGCGCCGTCCGCCGCCGCCTCGGGTGCGGACGCCTCGACCGGCGCCTCGGAGGGTCGCGCGCCGACCGCGCGCGGCGCCCCAGAGCGCTGCCCCTGACCCCGACCCCGACCACCGCGCCGTCGCCGCGGTGCTCCGGGACGCGCGCCACCCGCGGGAGCCACGGGCGTCGAGCTGACGGGCGCCGGGCGGGTGTCGCCTATTTGAGGAGCCGGCCGCGTGTCACCAATGCGGGGACCGTTCACGGGCGGGGACTGGTTGGTGGTCTCGTCGTTCACGACGGGTACTCCTTGCGTTCTTCGTCGCGCGCGACTCGTCGTGCGCGCCACGGGTGGGGGTCACGGTACGCGCGCTCGTGGCGGCGCCGCTACGGGTAAGAGGGGCGTGGATGTCTGGACCAACGACACCCCACACGAGGGTCCACGGAAGAAGCCGTCCCTCGTTGTCTCGTGCCACGGTACGTCCTTGCGGTCCATCGGCTGGTAGTTCGCGTCCACCTCGCCTGCGTTCATCTCGCGTCTCCACGACGCCCTACCCCACCAGGCTACTCGCGCGCGCACCTAGCCCGGCGCTTTGGTCGTGGTCCTCGATCCCGGCGTCGTCGTCGTGGTCGGGGTGACGGTGGGGGTGGTGGTCGGGGTAACGGTGGGGGTGGTGGTCGCGGTGGTGCGGTGCGGGGTCGTCGTCGTCGTACTCGGCAGCAGCGAGCGAACCCGAAGGCTCAGGGGCGCCGGCGGGTGGGCGTGGAGGTAGTTGAAGGTCTCGGCCACCACCGGCGCGGCGGCCGCGGCGCCGTAGCCACCCTGCGCCAAGACACACACCACGACGTAGCGCGGCTTGTAGGTGGGGCCGAACGCGACGAACCAGGAGTTGGGGTCCAGCCCGGGGGCGTTGCTCGCCGTACCCGTCTTTCCCGCCAGCGGGTAGCTCGCCAGCGAGAAGTTGATGATGCCGTGGAACGTCCCGTACGCCGTTCCCGCCGGGTTCTCGACGACACCGGTCAGCCCCTGGAGGATCGGGTCGCGCACCGCCGGGGGGAGGCTGACGTGACCGAGGACTCGCGGCTGGTAGCGCTCGACGACCCGACCGTGGGGGCTGACGATCGCCGCCGCCACCTCGGGCGCGTAGCGCGTGCCGCCGTTGGCGAAGGTGGCGTAGGCCTGCGCCATCTCGATCGGGGTCAGCGCCGTGGTCCCCTGACCGAAGGCCATCTCCAGGTTGTCACCGGTGTACCACGCCACCGTCGGGAACGCCTTCGGAGCAAGCTTGTGCAGTTCGCGGCGCACCGCCGGCGAGTCCACCCGGCCCTGCACCTCGTTGGGCAGGTCGATCCCGGTGTACTGGCCGAGTCCGTACTGGGCGGCCACGTTCTGGATCGGCGTCAACCCGTACTTCGCGCGCTGGGACCAGAAGAGGTACCCCAGGTTGTAGAAGTAGTAGTCCGACGACACCGTCAGCGCCATCGGCAGCGAGATCCAGCCAGCGCCGAGCGACAGGTCGTCGTGGAACACGCAGCCGTGCCCCCCCTGCAGACAGCCCGGCACGATGTAGGTCCCCGTGTCGTCCACCAGCTTGTTGGCGGGGAAGATCCCGGTCTGCAGCGCCGCGGTCGCCGTCGCCAGCTTGAAGGTGCTGCCGGGCGTGTAGAGGCCCTGAATCGCGTAGTTGTTGAACGCCCCCTCGTTGAGCAACTGGTGGAAGGTGGAGTAGGACAGACCGTGGGTGAACGAGTTCAGGTTGTACGACGGATAGCTGGCCATCGCGAGCACGTGACCATTGGTGACGTCCATCACCACCGCTGCGGCGTTGGGGACCTTGGGCGGCACCGGGTTGTAGGGACTGTTCGACGCCCGCACCAGCTTCACGTCGGCCACCAGGTACTGCTGGAGCGCCTGCTGGAGGCCCGCGTCGATGTTGAGCACGACCGAGTTGCCGCTGACCGGAGGCGATGTCGGCACGGTGCCCACGATGTTGCCGAAGGCGTTGACCTCCAGGGTCTGGGTTCCGTCGTGGCCGCGCAGGTACGACTCGTAGTAGGCCTCGATGCCGGCCTTGCCGATCTGGGAGTCGGTCTGGTAGCCCTGATTGGGGTGGGCGGCGATCTCCGCTCCGGTGATGGGGCCCACGTAGCCCAGGACTTGGGCGGCCATCGACCCCCCAAAGGGGTACGAGCGCTGCGTGACGTTCAGGGTGGTGACACCGGGGAACTCACCCGGGTGCAGGCGGATGTACTCGACGACCCGGGGGGGGGCGTTGAGCATGATGGGCGCTGGCTGGTACGGGTTGTACTGGGGGTTGTTGAGATCCGCCGTGATCTGCTTGACGCTGATGCCGGTCAGCAGCGACAGCGACCCCTCCACCGACGGATCGAGCGTCGCTTGGGCGCGCGAGAGTTGCAGTTCGGTGGTGGTGACGTTGCTCACGAGGGGCTGCCCGGAGCGATCGAGGATGAGCCCGCGCGGAGCCGGGATGGTGCTCACTCGCAGCGAGTTCGCGTCCACGGTGGCCACCGAGGCGTGGTACTCGAGGATCTGGAGCGTGAAGAGGCGCACGACGAGCAGCACCAGCAGGGCGGCGAAGAACCAGCCGATCACCAGCCACCGACGCTCGGGTCGCGACGTGATCTCCTCGGGCGACGCCACCAGGTCGCGAATGCCCACGGCGCGCGGCTCGTTGATACTGCGACCGCGGCCGCGCCACGGGTTGAGTGACACCCACGGGCGCCACAGTCGCGACCACCGCGATCCCGTCGGGCGCTCACGCCACGATCGCCTCATCGACGAGTCCCGCCCAGTCGACCCACCGCTCGGGCGAGCCGGGTGACCGGACGAGCAACCACCGCGAAAGCCAGCGCGTTCACCACCATGACCGTTAGAACGCTACCGCGCCACAGGCCGAAATTCAGGGCAACCGCGCCGAGGGCCACGTACAGCACGGGTGCGACGAGTCCAGCGACACCCGCAAGGACGGGCGTCACCCACCACGCCGCCGAGTCCAGGTCGCCGACCCCCTCACGTCCCAGCCGCGACGCGCCGTAGGCCAACGCCACGCCCACCACCGCGGTCAGCCCGAAGGGGGTCGTGGCGTGGGTGTCGAAGAAGACGCCCGCCACGATCGCGCTCCAGATCCCCAACGTCGTGTAGCCAGCCAGCCCCATGGCCAGCGGCCACAGCCACACCGCCATCACCACGACACCGTCGACTCGCCACGTCGAGAAGACCGCCAACTGCAGACCCTCCACGAACAGCGTCACCAGAGTGACGACCAGCAGCGCTCGACTCACGTCGAGGGCTCCCACTGCACCACGTCCACGTAGGACAGGTGCGCGAGGTCGGCCGCCGGCTCCAGCGTCAGCGAGTACGTGCTCGCCCCGGGGGTCAGGGTGACCTGGCGCACCCGCGCCACGGGGATCCCCGGCGGGAACAGCCCCCCGCTGAGCCCATCGGTCACCAACATGGTCCCCGGCTTCAGGGTCGTCGTCAGCACGACCGACGACGCCCCCAGACCGTTGTTCACGCCGCGCCCGTTGACCACCAGCGACGTCGAGCCGCTCCCCCAGGTCACGCCCTCCAGCGAGCGCACGTCGGTGATGAGCCGCACGGTGGCGCCGTAGGGAGTCGTCGCGATCACGCTGCCCACCAGCCCGCCGTTGGCCACGACCGGCATTCCCGCCAAGACTCCGTTGTCGCGACCCTTGGAGATGTCCACGGTCGCGGCGAAACTCGTCGGCGAGATCGCCGTCACCTGCGCGCTCACCACCGGCAGGGTGGACACGAAGGGCACGTGCAACTGGGTCGTGACCTGCTGCAGCTCCCGGTACAGGGCCCAGTGCTCGTTGAGGGCGAGTTGGGCGCGTCCGAGTTCGTAGCGCAACTTCTGGTTCTGCGCCAGCACGTCGCTGTAGTTGATCGTGCCGGCGAAGATGTGCCCGATCGGGCGCGCGACCTGGTCAACCGTCCAGGCGAAGGGCGCCACGACCAGGTTGGCGGCACTGCGCAAGCCCGACATCACCCCCACCGTGAAGTAGAGGATCGTGAGCAGCAGGGCGGCCGCCACTCCCATGGTCCAGGCGCGACGCCTCGTTCGGTCGCTGGCCACGACTTATCGGGTGGGACTGGACTTCAACATGCGCGAGAAGCTCTCGAGTTCCTCCAGGCACATGCCACTGCCGAGCGCCACGCAGTTCAGCGGGTCGTTGGCCACGATGATGGGCATGTTCGTCTCGAACTCGAGGCGTTGGGCGATCCCGTTCAGCAGCGCGCCGCCACCGGTCAGCACGATCCCCTGCTCCATCAGGTCCGAGGAGAGCTCGGGGGGCGTCCGGTCCAGCGTCACCTTGACCGCGTCGACGATGGCCTGGACCGGCTCCTCGATCGCCTGACGAATCTGCTCGGTCGAGATCACCACCGTCTTGGGCAGTCCGGTCACCAGGTCACGGCCGCGGATCTCGGCGCGTAGTTCCTGCTCCAGCGGATAGGCCGAGCCCAATTGGATCTTGATCTCCTCCGCCGTCCGCTCGCCCAGCGCCAACTGGAACTCCTTCTTCACGAACGCCACGATCGCCTCGTCGAGCTCGTCGCCGCCGATGCGGATCGACTGGCTGGTCACGATGCCACCCAGGGAGATCACCGCCACCTCGGTCGTACCGCCGCCGATGTCGACCACCATGTTGCCGCTCGGCTCGTGGATGGGCAGACCCGCGCCGATCGCGGCCGCCATCGGCTCCTCGATGATGTACGCCTTGCGCGCACCGGCGAACTCCGCCGCCTCCATCACCGCTCGCTGCTCGACGCCCGTGATACCCGACGGCACGCAGATGACCATCCGCGGCTTGGCGAAGCGGCGCTGGTGAACGCGATGGATGAAGTAGCGCAGCATCTTCTCGCAGATCTCGAAGTCGGCGATGACGCCGTCCTTCAGCGGACGGATCGCCTGAATGTTGCTCGGCGTGCGCCCGATCATGCGCTTGGCCTCCGCGCCCACCGCGAGTGGCTTGCCGTCCTTGACGTCGATGGCGACCACCGACGGCTCGTTCAGGATGATCCCGCGACCGCGTACGTACACCAGGGTGTTCGCCGTGCCGAGGTCGACCGCCATGTCGCGGCCCAGCAATGAAAATCGACTCTCAACCATAGGAACCCTCTAGCGAGGGAGTCCACGTACCCCCTCCTCTGTCCACCAGGCTAGGGCAAGATGACCCCGCACCACCACTGAGCCGCGTCACGCCAGTTCTGGGAAGAAGATTCCGATCTCCCGACGAGCGGCGTCGGGCGAATCCGAGCCGTGAATCAGGTTCTCCGCCATCACCACCGCCAGGTCCCCCCGAATCGTCCCCGGGCTGGCGTCAACCGGATTCGTCGCTCCCATCAGCTGGCGCACGAGTCGCCACGTGTCGTCGGGTCCCTCGACGACCGCGACCACGACCGGCGACCGTGTGATGAACGCCACCAGCGCCTCGAAGTACTCGCGGCCCACGTGCTCGGCGTAGTGACGGCGAGCGATGTCGGGGTCCAGGTGTCGCAACTGGGCCGCGACGAGGCGCAGACCCTTGCGCTCGAGTCGACCGAGAATCTCACCGACGAGTCCTCGCTCGACCGCGTCGGGCTTGACGATCACCAGGGTTCTGTTCACGACGAAGAAATCTAACAGCCACCGCGAACGTGACGAGACGTGATCCCCAGCAACTCGCCACGGACCTCGCCGACGAGGTAGAGGCTGCCCGTCACCACGATGAGGTCGTCGTCACCCGAGCGCTCGCGCGCGTGAGCGAGCGCGGCGCTCGCCGAAGGGTGCTCGTAGGCCACCGCACCCGCTCGCGTCAGCGCCGCCACGACCAGGGACACCGGCACCGCGCGCGGCGACGCGGGCGCACAGCAGTGGAACTCGCTGATGCCCATCGTCACGAGCGGTGCGACCATCTCGTCGACGTCACGCCCGCTGAGCATCCCCACCACGCAACGTCGCACACCGGCGACGTCGAACGCTCCCTCGAGCGAGGACGCGAGCGCGCGCAGCCCCGCGGGATTGTGCGCGCCGTCGACGACGATCATGGGGTGGCGTGCCACCACCTCGAGGCGGCCCGGCATCCGAGCGGATCCAAGCGCGTCTCGCACCACGCGCTCGCCCAGTGCACGACCGAGGAAGGCCTCCGACGCGGCGATGGCGGTGGCGGCGTTCGCCCCCTGATGGATCCCGTGCAGCGTCACCAGGACATCCTCGTAGGACGCGTCCGGCGTACGCACACTGATCGCGCGTCCGCCGACCGCGAGGTCGTTGTGCACGAGGTCGAACTCCTGCCCGCGCCGTCGCAACTCGGTGCCCAGGGCCTCGCTGCGCGCGGTGGCCACCTCCACCACCACCGCGTCGGTCGTGCCGACGACCGCGATCGCGTCGGGGCGGAAGATGCCCACCTTGTCCGTGGCGATCGCGCGAACCGTGGTTCCCAGGACCGACGTGTGATCCAGGTCCACGTTGGTCAACACGGCGACCGAGCCGTCGATGACGTTGGTCGAGTCCCAGGTCCCACCCATGCCGACCTCGACGACGGCGACGTCGACGCCCTCGTCGGAGAAGTGCAACAGGCCGGCCACGGTCAGCAACTCGAAACGAGTGAGGCGTGGCGCTCCGCTGGACTCGGCGTCAGCCAGGCGGCTCAGGAGCGCCACGAACGTCTCGTCGTCGATCGGCTCCCCGTTCACCGCGATTCGCTCGTTCACCGCGTGCAGGTCCGGACTCGTGAAGGTCCCCACGCGCAGCCCCGTCGCCAGGAGTAGCGCGCTCACCAGAGTCGTCGTGGTGCCCTTGCCGTTCGTGCCGGTGACGTGAACACTCGGGTAGTCGTGATGGGGGTCCGCGAGCGCGGCGAGCATGTCACGGATCGGCTGCAGCGAGGGAACCGGCTGATGGTTGGGCGCCACCCGCTCGAAGTCAACGTGACTCTCCAGCCAGACCAGAGCAGCGTCGTAGGAGTCGAAGCGCACCGCTCAACTCGCGCGACGCGCGCGGGTCTTCTTCATCTCGTACCGGGGCAACTCCTCGCCACGCACCGACGCCGCCGTCACGACGCAGCGAACGACGTCCGGGCGTCCGGGCACGTCGAACATCGTCTCGAGCAAAACGCTCTCGAGGATCGAGCGCAGCCCGCGCGCGCCGGTGCCGCGCTCCGTGGCGAGGTCGGCGATCGCCTCGAGCGCCTCCGGCTCGATCTCGAGTTCGACCCCGTCCATGGCCAACACCTGCTGGAACTGGCGCACCAGCGAGTGCTTGGGCTCGGTCAGGACGCGAATGAGCATCGCCCGATCGAGCTGGTGCACGGCGCCGATCACCGGTAGCCGACCGATGAACTCGGGGATCAGACCGAACTTCATCAGGTCCTCGGGCAGGACGTGGCGAAAGAGTTCGATGTCGCCGCCGCGGCGCGACTCGATCGGCGAGTTGAAGCCGATCGACTTCTTGCCCCGGCGCCGCTCGATGATGTCCTCGAGCCCAGCGAAGGCCCCACCGCACACGAACAGGATGTTCGACGTGTCGATGGTGATGAACTCCTGGTGGGGATGCTTGCGGCCGCCCTGAGGCGGGACACTGGCCACCGTTCCCTCGAGGATCTTGAGCAGGGCCTGCTGCACGCCCTCACCCGAGACGTCGCGAGTGATCGACGGGTTCTCCGCCTTGCGAGCGATCTTGTCGATCTCGTCGATGTAGATGATGCCGCGCTCGGCCCGCTTCACGTCGAAGTCGGCCGCCGTGAGCAGCTTCAGCAGGATGTTCTCCACGTCCTCACCGACGTAGCCGGCCTCGGTCAACGCGGTGGCGTCGGCAATCGCGAAGGGCACATTGAGCATCCGCGCCAGGGTCTGGGCGAGGAACGTCTTGCCACAGCCGGTGGGACCGAGCAGGAGGACGTTGGACTTGGCGACCTCGACGTCATCGTCGTGCAGGGGACCCGTCTGAATGCGCTTGTAGTGGTTGTAGACGGCCACCGCCAAGATCTTCTTGGCCTCGACCTGACCGATCACGAACTCGTCGAGAAACGTCGCGATCTCACGGGGGGTCGGCAGGTCCTCCAGGACAAACTCCGGGCGGTCCCCAAACTCGTCGGCGATGATGTCGTTGCACAGATCGATGCACTCGTCGCAGATGTACACGCTCGGTCCCGCGATGAGCTTCTTGACTTGCTTTTGACCCTTCGCGCAGAAGCTGCACTTGATGAGGTCGTTGCCTTCGCCAAACTTTGCCACAACTACCCCTCTGACGTGACCGGTGACCTGACCCATCCTAGGGTCTCGCGCCTCCGCGGCGGGGTTTCTACGCTCGCCGCGAGATCACCTCGTCGATCAGGCCGTACTCGACGGCCTCGTCGGCCTCGAGGATGAAGTCCCGATCGGTGTCCTTGGCGATACGCTCCTCGCTCTGACCGGTGTCGTGCGCCAGCATCTGATTGAGCATGTCCTTCATTCGCAGGATCTCGCGGGCCTGAATCTCGATGTCGGAGGCCTGCCCGCCTACGCCGCCCCACGGCTGGTGCATCAGGACCCGGGTGTGCGGGAGCGCGTAGCGCTTGCCCTTGGCCCCCGCTCCGAGCAGCACGGCCGCGGCCGACGCGGCCTGACCGAAGCAGAAGGTGGACACGTCGGGCTTGATGTACTTCATCGTGTCGTAGATCGCGAGCAGGCCGGTGATGTCGCCACCGGGCGAGTTGATGTAGAGGTTGATGTCCTTGTCGGGGTCCTCGGACTCCAGAAAGAGCATCTGCGCGCAGACCAGATTCGCCACGGTGTCATCGATGGGGGTGCCGAGGAAGATGATGCGCTCGCGCAGCAACCGACTGTACAGGTCATAGGCCCGCTCACCCCGGTTCGAGGACTCGACGACGGTCGGGACGAGGTAGTTCTGCGGGCGGAGGGTGTCGTTCACGCTCCTACCCTATTCGTCTTCGTCGCCCGACTGGTCCTGCTCGAGCAGCCGAGGATCGATCGTCACCCCTTCGGGGTCCACGTAGGTGACGTGATCGGCCAGCCACCGCGACGCCTTCATCTTGGCCACCTCGGCGTCGAAGGCGGCGACTCGGCCACTGTCGCGCAAGTTCTCGCGTAGGGAGGCGACGGCCACCCCCATCGAGGCGGCCGTGCTCTCCAGCTCCTCGGCGACCTCGTCGGGCGTAGGCTCCAGGCCCTCGGCTCGGGCCAGCGCGCGCAGGGCGAGGTCCACACGAACCGCCCGTTCGGCGTCCTCGCGCAGGCGCGCCAACAGGTCGTCGGGGGCTTGACCGGTAACGCGTAGGAACGTCTCGAGGTCGATCCTCTGCTCACTCAGTCGGTGTCCCAAGTCGTGGAGCCTCTCCTCGGTCTCCGCCGCCACCAGCACATCGGGCACCTCGTCGCGCGCCACCAGATCCGACAGCGCGACCAGCATCGCGTCACGCTGGGCCAGCTGCGCCTCCACGATCTTGCGCCGTTGGAGCTGGCTGAACACCGCCTCGCGCATGGCGTCCACCGTGGCCCACTCGGTGTTCTCTTCCACCCACTCGTCGGTGAGCTCGGGCAACTCACGCTCCTTGACCTGCTTCAACGTGAGGTCGTAGGTCGCCGTCGCCCCACCGGGCGACGTCCCGTTCAGGTGAAGGTCCTCGCCGGCGCGCAGTCCCACGATGAGCTCGTCCACACCCGCGGTGATCGCCCCCGAGCCGACCGTGTACATGAAGTCACTCATCTCCAGAGGCTCGGCCTCAGTGCCCACCTCGGTCACCCGTACGTCCATCGTCACGAGGTCATCGGTGACGATCGGGCGGTCCACGTCACGCAGCACGGCGTCGGTCTCGCGGAAACGGTTGATCTGCGCCTCCACCTCGTCGTCGGGCACGTGCGGTGACGGAATCGTCACGCGAAGCGCCTCGTAACCGACCAATTCGACCTCGGGTCGTACCTCGACCGTCGCCTCGAAGACCAGGCGACCCTCCTCCTCACCCGCGGTGATGTCCACCTCGGGCTGGCCAATCGGGTCCAGATGAGCGTCGGCCACGGCCCGCGCGTAGAAGTCGGGCAGGGAGGAGCGAATCGCCTCGGCGCGCAAGGCACCCACGCCCCCCAGGTGAGCGACCAGGACGCTGCGGGGCACCTTCCCGCGTCGAAAGCCCTTGATAGCGACCTGTTTTCCGAGCGCGACGGCGGCCCGGTCCATCGCCTCCTCCATCTCCGCGTCGTCCACCTCGACGACGATCTTGCTACGGTGGTTCTCCAGGTTCGACACGGTGGCGTCCATAAGGGTTGCTAGCCTACCGGACGCTCACCCCTAGATCATGATCGCGAGGGCTCGCGAGAAGTCGCGTGCGAGCGACCGCTCTCCGCGCACCTCGGTGGCCGACGCCTCCAGGAAGGCCTCCGCGCCGATCCGCCCCGCGGCACGGCGCCAGAAGAGGGCCACCGGCGTGGTGATCTCCAGGGTGGGTGGCCCCGCCACCGACGCCACGGCGTTCGCCCGACCGTCCGCCACCTCCAGGGTGACGCTTCGCCCGAGGCGCCCCGTGAGCGTCACGCGCACCACCGTGCCGTCGGGGGCTCCCATCGCCCGGCCCACGACATAGGGCAAGGCCGCCTCGAACCGATTGACCACGACTTCCTCGCCGACGCCGTGGTCGTCGGCGGGCTCCAGGAGTGCGTCGCGGATGTCCTGGAGATGGATCCAGCTGTCGAGCAGACGCGTCTCCTGGAATCGGTAGTACGGCCGCGAGCCCTCGGGGCTCCAGCCCACCACCTCCCACTCGTCACTCGACAGTCTCCGCAGCCGGATCAGGGAGAGACGCGTCACCTCGCGGAACTGGTCGAGCACCTCACGACCGGGCTCCTGACGATGAGCCTCGACGAACGCCTCGTTCATCTCACCGATCGCATTGCGCACGTACGCCGGCCACTCACCCTCGTGCGGCGGCACCGGATCGCCCTGCAGGAACGACTCGAAACCGAGCAGGTGGCTGAGGACGTCGCGAACGCTCCAGCCGGGACACGGCGTCGGCGCGTCGTAGGCGTGGGGCGGCTGCGAGCGCAGCAGACGGTCGGTGGCGGTCCACGTCTCCTCGAGGGCGTCCACAATCCACTCGTACGACGTTGTCATTGTCCCCCTCCGACGCCGACTCCGCGGTGACTGTACCACCCGACCAGCACCACTACCGCTCGCGGCGACCCCCGACGTGGCTCGCCACCCGCAAGGGGGTGCCACCTGATGAAGCTCCTATGTTTGTCAAGCTGCCAGATGTTCGTTGAGCCACGCCTGGTAGATCGCCACGAATTCACCGTCGTGGTCGAGCCCACGCTCGATCCGCGAGATCTTGGTAGGCCAGACGCCGAGGTCGTCCGACACGGTTTGCAAGGAGATGTGTGCCGATTTGCGCGCCGAGCGTAGGTCTGGTCCCACTTCCTCGTAGGCGGGGTGCTGGAGCAGCCAGAAGACCTCGCGGGCGATGTGGCGTTTGAGGCAACGCACAACGTCACGCTTGGTCTTGCCCTCGGCGGTGCGCTTGGCCAGGTAGGTTTTGGTCTCCTCGTCGCTCATCATCCGGATGGTGGCGATTCGCCAGAGGGCGTTGTTGGCCTGTCGATTCCCCGACCGGTTGAGGCGATGCCGGTTGGTCTGACCCGACGAGGCCAGAATTGGCGAGACGCCGCACATGGCGGCGAAGGCCGACTCGTTGCGCAGACGATGGCAGTTCGATCCTGCGGCAACCAGCAGGATCGAGGCGACGTCGACACCAACACCCTTGGCCGCGCGCAGAGCCGGGTTAGCCTCTTGGGTCAGCGCGTCGAGGATTTCATGCAGTTCGGCCATCTCCTCGCTTAGGTCCTGGTAGCGACGCGACAGCGTCTTGAGCGCCAAGCGAGTGGCCTCGTGAGGGTCACGCGCACTTCCCGGGCGGAACTTTGCGCACTGGGCCACCCGGTCAGCGGTCTTGTTGGGCAGTGACTCGCGCAGCGTTGGTGGCGCGGTAACAATCAAGTCCCTGATCTGTAGGGCGAGTCGGGTGCGGGTCTCGCGTGCCGAGCAGTACGCCACGCGCAGTACCCGAATTGATTCGACGTGGTCCTCGTGGCCCTTGGGCACGACCGTGGCCTCGCCATTCAGGGCCGCCCTCGCGGCGGCCTCGGCGTCGACGGGATCGGACTTGCCGCGCTGGCGACGCATCTGGCGGTTCGGGCGGTTCACCTCCACGACCTCGACGTCGTGGGCTTGGAGGTGACGGGTGAGACCGGCACCGTAGGAACCAGTGCCCTCGACACCGACCTTCACGAGGGTGCCGAAGCCCTCGAGCCAGCGCGTCAGCGCCGCGTAGCCCTTCGTGTTGGCCTCGAACGGTGCCGTGTCGAGGATCTTGCCTCGTTCATCCACGACGGCTGCCACGTGGACGTCCTTGTGGGTGTCAACTCCGCCGAACACGCAGAGCGGTTCTTTTGACATGATGGTGCTGCCTTCCTGATTGATGGGATGGCACCGCCGGCGGGTCGGCGGACAGGACACACACGGTGTTGTCAAAGCTCCTATCAAGTCACGTCCGTCCGGCCAGCTGGTGCATCCCCGGCTCGGAGTTGGGTCGAGAGTTCATACATCAAGGCACGAAGCCAGTCACACAATTCGAGTCAGACCCAACCTCTTGCCGGGGACCTAACCAGTATGTGTCACACCACGCCGCAAGACCATGAAGTAATGAACGTGAGTGAGTGGGCCAACGTGCAAGGGGTACACCCTCAGACCGCCTATCGGTGGTTCCGCCAGGGAACGCTGCCGATCCCCGCGCGAAAGATGGGGCGACTTGTTCTCGTCGGCGATCTCGAAACGTCACGCCCTGATGCGGGCATGACCGCCGTCTACGCTCGCGTCTCTTCGGGCGACCAACGAGCGGACCGTGATCGTCAGGTGGCGCGTGTGAGCGTCTGGACTACGTCGAACGGCCACGCGATCGATCGGGTGGTGACCGAAATCGGCTCTGGTCTCAACGCCAAGCGACGCACATCCCTCGCTCTTCTCACTGACCCCACCGTGACGACGATCGTGGTCGAGCACCGGGACCGCTTCGCCAGGTTTGGCTCCGAGTACGCCGCCGCTTCAGCAGGGGCCAACGGACGACGACTCGTCGTGGTGGACGACACAGACGTCGACGACGACCTCGTTCGTGATTTGACCGAGGTGCTGACGTCGCTCTGCGCTCGCCTCTACGGTCGTCGTGCGCACGCCCACCGAGCGGCGACAGCGTTGGCGGCAGCGCAGGGGTCCGACGATGCCGCGTAGGTACGCCCACCCGAGGGCCAGATCATTCAGGCGTTCACCTTCGCGCTCGATCCCACGGGCGAACAGTCAGTCCAGATCGCCCGATTCTTCGGCGCTCGCCGCAAGGCCTTCAACTGGACGCTCGCTCAGATCACGGACGACCTCGAGCACTACCGCGAGACCGGTGAATCGCGCCCCGCGCCCTCGTTCTACTCGATGCGCAAAGCTTGGAACGCCGAGAAGGACACGGTCTGCGTCAACGACGCCACCGGTGAGGTCTGGTGGCGAGAGGTCTCCAAGGAGGTCGTCGCCGACGGTGTCAAGGGCGCCGCCGACGCCTACTGGCGCTGGCTGCAGTCACGTGCGGGCACGATCAAAGGTCGCACCGTCGGCTTCCCCCGGTTCAAGAAGCGTGGCCGGGACCGCGATCGCTTCTCCTTCAGTACCGGCCCCATGCGCCTCGAAGCCGACCGGCGTCACCTCACGCTCCCGGTGCTCGGGACCCTGCGCACCCACGAGAACACCCGACGCCTCGAACGGCTCATCGCCCTCGATCGAGCGAAGATCCTCGGGGTTACGGTCTCACGCCAGGGAGAGCGGATCGTCGCCGCCGTCAGAGTCTCGGTCACTCGCCCCCAGCAACCTGGTGTCGCGCAACCCGACTCGGTGGTCGGCATTGACGTGGGGGTGCGCAGACTGGCGACGGTCGCCACCACTAGCGAAGTGATCGGTACGCTCGCCAACCCTAGGGCCCTCGAGCACCGACTGGGCGAGTTGCGATGTCTCCAGCGCCAACGGGCTCGTCGAACCCGTGGTTCACGCCAATCCAAAGAGACCGCCACCAGGATCGCCCGCCTGCACGCGCAGGTGGCACACCTACGCCGTCACACCATCCACGTCTTCACCACATCTCTCGCCAAGACCCACGGCGTGATCGTGGTCGAAGGACTGAATGCGGCGTCACTGCTGCAACAGAAAGGTCTACCCGGCGCGCGTTCGCACCAGCGGGGCCTCTCCGACGCGGCACTCGGGGAGATCCGCCGTCAGCTTCGCTACAAGTGCCCCTGGTACGGGTCCACGTTGATCGAAGCCGACAAGTTCTTTCCTTCTTCAAAGACGTTCCACGCCTGTGGTCACGTCCAAGCCATTGGCTGGTTGGAGCACTGGACCTGTGAAGAGTGCAGCTCTTCGCACCAGCGCGACGACAACGCCGCCATCAATCTCGCCCGTTGGGCGAGCCTGGGTTCAGTTGGAGCCCCGGTGAAGCGTGGAGCCGAGCATCAGACTGAGTCTCACTCAGCGGCTGGCGATGACACGCGGAAGGGAACTCCGGCGCTCGTCGGGCCGAACAACTCCGTGAGGAGTGCAGCATGAGTGGACTCACTAGAGGCACTCGGTTGCAACGGCGTAGTAGCGTCGTCGTAGGTCGCGGGGCGTAGCGCAGCTTGGTTAGCGCGCGTGCTTTGGGAGCACGAGGTCCCCGGTTCGAATCCGGGCGCCCCGACCAGGTTGGCACCCGCGAGTCGGGGACGCCATTACCGCGTGCGCGGCGCACGATGGTGGCCGAGCCACGCGCTCACCGACCACCCGCTGAGTGAGTGAGCCCCTCGCGAGGGCTATCAGGTCCCCTTGCGGCCGATCACCAAGCTCGACAGCGCCAGGATGATACCCACCGAGAAGATCACGGTTCCGAACACGAAGACCTGCGGTGGAATTCCCACGCGGGTCGAGGCGTAGATCAGCACCGGAAAGGGCGAACTCGTACCGCTGACGAAGTTCGACGTGATGAAGTCGTCGATCGACAGGGCGAAGGCCATCAGCGCCCCCGCTAAGACGCCCGGCATGATCATCGGCAGCGTGACCCGACGAAAGGTGGTGAGCGGACCAGCCCCCAGGTCGTACGACGCCTCCTCCAGCGAACGATCGAAGCCGGCGAGTCGCGCGCGCACCGTGACCGCCACGTAGGCAATGCAGAACATCACGTGGGCCAGCACCAACGTCAAGAAACCGCGCCCGATGTTGAACGTGACGAAGAGCCCCAGCAACGAGGCACCCATCACGATCTCCGGCGCGGCGATGTTGATGAACAGGACCTGCTCGATGACCCCCTTGCCGTGGAACTGCTTGGGCCGATAGCGCACCAGGGCCATGGCCAGCAGCGTGCCGAGGATGGTGGAGATAGCGGTCGCGATCAGGGCGAGGCGAATCGACAGCCAGAACGACGCGCTGAGCCCGGGTGCGCCGTTCCACTCGTGGTACCACAGGGTCGTGAACCCGTTCCACGAGAAGCTCACCTGCGGCACGCCGCCGACGGATTTGTTGAAGCTGTACACGAACATCACCGCGATGGGGAAGACCAGGTACGCGATCACCAGCCACGAGTACGTGGGGAGGACGAAGCGTCCCCAGTGGCGCGGACGCCGCTCGGGTGGTGCCGCCGTCACGGGCGCGTCGGGGACGACGGGGGCGGTCAGCACGCTCATAGGTACTCCTCAATGGACCGCGATCCCAGCACTCTGGCGTACAACCAGATCCCCAGCAGCGAGATCACCAGCAGCACCACCGACAGCGACGAGCCCGCCGCGTAGTCGCCCGTCACGAGGAAGGTGTTCTGGATCACCGTGCCGATCATCGTGCTGGAGGTTCCGCCCAGGATCTGCTGGTTCACGTAGTCGCCGAAGGCGGGGATGAAGGTCAGCAGGAACGCCGCGAAGATGCCCGGTATCGAGAGAGGCAGGATCACGCGCTGGAAGGCCTCGCGCCGTGACGCGTAGAGGTCGTAGGCGGCCTCGAGCACACGCCGATCGATCCTCTCGAGCGCCACGTACAGCGGCAGCGCGGTGAAGGGCAGGTAGTTGTACGACAGGCCCGCGATCACCGCGTACCCCGTGCCCAGAATGTGGAAGTTCGACGAGATGAGATGCGCGTGGCGCAGGAAGGTCATGAAGAACCCGTTGTCGGAGAGGATGAACTCCCACACCAGCGTGCGGATCACGAACGACACGAAGAACGGCACCAGGAGCATCATCAGGAAGAAGTTCTTCTTGCGCCCGCCATGGAAGGCGATCCAGTAGGCGATCGGGAACGACACGACCAGGTCCACGACCGTCGCCGCCGCCGCGTACTCGAGGCTCGTGATGAACTGGGAGTGGTAGAGGCTCACCTGGTGGGGCAACTCGCCCCAACTCCACGTCATATAGCACACCCCCGAGGCGGGGTTGCACGTCTTGAGCGACAGCGACAGCATGATCGCCAACGGGACGATGAACAGCAGCGCCAGCCACACCACCGCCGGAAGGCTCAGGAGGTACGGCGCCAGGCGCTTTCCCCACGACCCCCGGCGGTGGTGCGCCTGCGCTAGGCCCCCTGGATGATCGGCATGAACAGGTTGGTCCACGTGTTGATTTCCTCTTGGTTCTTGAACTGGTAGTAGGTCTTGGTCAGTGCCGCCTCGCGACCCGACGGGAAGACCAGAGGAGAATCAGCCGTCGCCGTCGTCGGCAGCCCGATCTCGGGCTTGAGCGACGCCAACGCGGCCTTGTTCCAACTCGTGGGGTGCAGGAGCTGCTGCTTGGCGCTCGGCACCGGGCAGATGTAGTCGTTGTAGTACTCGACCACCGACTGGGTGACGGGGCTGTAGTAGTAGTCCATCAACGTCATGGCGTCCTTGGGGTTCTTCGCGTAGAGCGGGATGCACATGTTGTCGGTCCACATCATGAGCCCCTCCTTGGGGATCATCAGGACGAGGTCCTTGTACTTGGCGCTCAGGTTCGCCTGGTAGATGTCCCCGGAGTAGGCCTGGGAGACCCAGACGTCGCCGTTCTTCAGGTGCTGGATGTAACTCTGGTCGTAGTAGGCGGCCACGATGCCGTCGCTCTTCTGCTTCTGCAACAGCGTCGCCGCCTTGGACCAGTCCTTCTCCGTCGACGACGCCGGCTCGATGCCCAGGGCGAGCAGGCCCACGCTGCCGAGCTCGAAGGGGTCGCTCAGCATGCCGACCCGTCCGGCGTACTTCTTGTCGAACAGGATGTGCACGCTGTCGCCGGGGTCCTTGACCTGCTTGGAGTTGTAGGCCACCGACGTCCAGCCCGACTGCCACGCCATGGTGTACTTGTTGCCCCGGTCCCACGCCGGGTTCTTCACGAGCGGGCCCGCGTACTTGTTGAAGTTGGACATCATCGAGTGATCGAGCGGGATCAGCCAGCCCAGCTCCATGAGGTAGCCCAGCGGCGGGTTGTTGTTGGTCATGACGACGATGTCGTAGCCGGTGTACTGGCTCGCGGCGAGCGAGGGACGGATCTTGGCGTAGAAGGACGTGTTGTCGTCGATCACCTGGAAGTAGTTCACCTTGATGTTCGTCGTCTTGGTGAAGTGCTCGAGCGACGGGTACTTGCCGTTCAGCGTGTCGATGTAGAGTGGCCAGTTGGCGAAGTTCACCGTGTGGTGCAGCTTCTGCTTCTTCCACCACGTCGGGTTGCCCACCTTCGCGTTGGGCAGCGACGCTCCCGAGGCGGCACCCGACGCGAGGAACAGCGAGGCGGCGATGCCCCCACCGGCCACACCGAGCGCCTGGCGCCTTGTCAGGCGCGGCTGGGTGAGTCCGCGCCACAGCGCCGGATCGATCCCCTCGTACGACGCACCGGTGTTGTTGTTGTCACTCATCTATTTCCCCCATTGTTGATTCCTCTTCTGTCGATCCATGCGCCATCGGACGAACGGCGAACGTGTGCTCGACCGGCCAGGTGAGCACCACCTCGTCTCCGCTGCGCGGGGCGGTCGCCTGGCCGATGTTCTGGGCGTACACGGTCATGTCGGTGCCCCACGGCATCTCCACGAGGTACTGGTTGCCAACACCGGTGAAGGTCGAGACCCTCACACGACCGCGCAGGGCGTTGTGATCGGCCCCCGCGGCGCCGTCACTCCCTCCGATGCTGATCTTCTCGGGACGCACGCCCACCTTCACGCTCAGCCCCACTCGCGCCTCGGGCAGGCGCTCGGTCGCCACCTGCAGCGTGGCGCCGCTGGTGAGGGTCACCGTAGCCGTCGACCCGTCGATGCCGGTCACGTCACCCGCGAGGAGGTTCGACGCACCCAGGAAGGTCGCCACGAACTCGGTCGTCGGGCGATCGTACACGTCGCGCGGCGTGCCGATCCCCTCGATGCGCCCCAGTCGCATCACGACGAGGCGGTCGGACATCGTCATCGCCTCCTCCTGGTCGTGCGTGACGTAAAGGAAGGTGATGCCGACCTGGGTCTGGATCCGCTTCAACTCGATCTGCATCTGGTGGCGAAGCTTCGCGTCCAGGGCCGACATCGGCTCGTCGAGCAGCAGCAGCGTGGGCTCGTTCACCAGGGCGCGGGCCAAGGCCACGCGCTGCTGCTGGCCGCCGGACAGCTGCGACGTGCGACGTCCCTCCATGGTGGGCAGGTCGACGAGCTCCAGCATCGTCGACACGCGCCGACGAATCTCGGCCTTGGCCATGCGCTTGCGCTTAAGGCCGAAGGCCACGTTCTCGAAGACGCTCAAGTGAGGAAACAGGGCGTAGGACTGGAACACCGTGTTGACGTCGCGGCGGTAGGGCGCGAGGTAGGTGACCTCCTTGCCGCCGAGGAAGATCCGGCCCGACGTTGGCTCCTCGAAGCCACCCAGCATGCGCAACGTCGTCGTCTTGCCACAACCGGACGGCCCCAGGAGACTGAAGAACTCCCCCTCGTAGATCTCGAGGTTGAGATCGTCCACCGCGGGAGCGTCCTCAAAGATCTTCGTCACGTGCTCGATCGTGACGATGGGCTTGCGCCCCGCACTCACGTCGGCAGAAGCACTCGACATCTCTGTCATGTCAACGGCGCTGTTCGACATGGACTGACTCTAACCCCCTCGCCACGCGCTGAAGGCACACCACCTGCGAACGTCGATGACTCGTGCGAGAATAGCAAGTCCGATGCGCCCCGGGTGTGCAGGTCGTACTTTTTTTCACCGATTGACGCCGAAATTCGAACCGGAAACGACGTCTCCGTGATCATACGGAACGTGATCGGTGCCCCCGGCAGGAGTCGAACCCGCAGCCTGACGGGTAGAAACCGTCTGCTCTATCCAGTTGAGCTACAGGGGCTCAGAGCCATCGTAGTGAGCCGTCGCTCACGCGCGCGGGTCATCTCATCACCTGTGCCATACTGGACCCGTCACGTACGTGGTGGGCGTAGCTCAGTTGGTTAGAGCGCCAGGTTGTGGTCCTGGAGGTCGCGGGTTCGACCCCCGTCGCTCACCCCATTACATTTGCATCCGCCGACGAGGGCCGTCCGCATCGCCGAGGTGTCGCGCAGGCCTCGGACGCGACCAGATAGATTGCGCGAGGAGCGCTCGACGAGCGCGCACCGGGGGTGGCCATGACGATCGTACGCGAGTCCTTCTACATTGATGGCACGTGGGTGTCCGCGACGTCCGGCGCAACACTCACCGTCACGACGTCGGGATCCGGCGAGCCCTATGCCACGGTTCCCGAGGGCACCGTCGACGAGGCCAACCGTGCCGTCGACGCCGCGGCCGCGGCCTTCACTTCCTGGTCGCGTACGACTCCCGCGGAGCGAGCCGAGTTCCTGCAACGAATCGCCGACCAGCTCGCCCAGCGCAGCGACGAGATTGCCCTCACGATCGCCCACGAGGTAGGGATGCCCCTCGCCCTGGCCAAGGGGATCCAGGTGGGACTGCCCACCGCCACTTTCGCCGACAACGCCCGGCGCACGCGAGACTTCACGTGGGAGGAGGTCGTCGGCAACTCGCTCCTCGTGCGCGAGCCCGTCGGCGTCGTCGTCGCGATCACTCCGTGGAACTACCCACTGCACCAGATCGCCAACAAGGTGGCCGCGGCCCTCGGCGCCGGATGCACAGTCGTGCTCAAGCCCAGCGAGGTCGCCCCCATCAACGCCTTCCTCCTGGCCGACATCATCGACGACGTCGGACTGCCCCACGGCGTCTTCAACCTCATCACCGGAGTCGGCTCCGTCGTCGGCGAGGCTCTCGTCGCGCACCCGCGGACCGACATGGTGTCCTTCACCGGGTCGACGCGCGCGGGCAAGCGCGTGATGCAGATCGCCGCGGAGATGGTGAAGCGCGTGTCGCTCGAGTTGGGCGGCAAGTCCGCCAACGTGATCCTCCCCGACGCGGACCTCTCGCGCGCGATACCCGACGGCGTCTTCAAGTGCTACCTGAACTCGGGTCAGACCTGCTCGGCCCTGACGCGAATGGTGGTGCCGCGCTCGCGGCTCGCCGAGATCGAGGACCTAGCGGTCAACGCCGCCGCGAATCTCGCCCCCGCCGACCCCGTCAGCGGATCGAGTCTTTTGGGACCACTCGTCAGCGCGGCGCAACTGCAGCGCGTACGCGACTACATCACCACGGGGGTCAATGAGGGAGCTCGACTTCTCTGCGGCGGCGTCACGCCGCCCGCCGGACTCGAGAACGGTTACTACGTCACGCCCACGATCTTCTCCGACGTGTCCAACGACATGACGATCGCGCGCGAGGAGATCTTCGGCCCCGTCCTCTGCCTCATCCCCTACGACACCAAGGAGGAGGCCATCGCGATCGCCAACGACTCGTCCTACGGCCTCGCCGGCGGCGTGTGGGCCGGAACCGACGAGGAGGCCCTCGAGGTCGCGCGCCAACTGCGAACTGGCCAGGTCGAGATCAACGGAGGCGCCTTCAACGTCGTGGCCCCCTTCGGCGGCTACAAGCAGTCCGGGGTCGGTCGCGAGCTCGGGCAGTACGGCTTCGAGGAGTTCCTCGAGGTGAAGGCGATCCAGCGTCCCTAGCCCGTGGCGACCACGCGATCGGGTATAGACTCGACACGCGCCGGTAGCTCAATTGGCAGAGCATTTGACTCTTAATCAACAGGTTCCGGGTTCAAGTCCCGGCCGGCGCACGAAGTGCGAGATCGACGGTCTCGAGGCGAGCCGGCGGCGAGCGGACGAGAAATAGGAACCGTTCACTCGGGCTGACCAGTCCCTCCACGACCTCCGACACACCACCGCGACACACCACTGCACGACACCACCGCCGAGTACCACCGACCCGGACAGATCGGTGGCCTCACGATTCGTCCGATGGCGCACCGTGCACGATAGGCGAAACGGCACGTGCGTGGTCGGGTGAGACGGTCACGCCACCCGCACCCGAGGGCTCGGGGCGACCCGCCAACTGGTAGACGACGGCGCCGTCGACGGTCTCGTTGGCGACCAGGAGCGCCACCAGCTGATCCAGGACGTCGCGGTGCTCCTGGATGATCGCCATCGCTCGCTGCTCGGCCTCGTGCACGATGCGCGCGACCTCGGCGTCGATGGCCGCCTGCGTGGCCTCCGCGAAGGGCCGGCTCGACATCGCGTTGCCGCCCTCGCCCAGGAAGACCGACCCGCCAGACGGGTAGCCCACCGGGCCGAGCGTGGGTGACATGCCGAACTCGCGCACCATCTTCGTGGCGAGATCGGTCGCCTTGGCCAGATCATTGGACGCCCCGGTCGATCCCTGACCGAGCACAACCACCTCGCTGGCGCGGCCACCGAGGTACACGGCGAGAGTGGCGTAGAGGTAGTCCTCGCCGTAGAGGTGACGCTCGTTCAGTGGCAGCTGCTCGGTGACACCGAGCGTCTGGCCCGCGGGCAGGATCGTGACCTTGGCGACGGGATCCGCCTTGTCGCTGTAGACCGCCACCAGCGCGTGACCCGACTCGTGCACCGCGACCGCGTGCTGCTCGTCGGGCATCAGGACGTTGGATCCCTCGCGCAGGCCGAGGATGATCCGATCACGGGCCTGGTCGAAGTCCGACGCGCTGAGGACGGTGCGATCGTCGCGCACGGCCACGATCGCCGCCTCGTTGACCAGGTTCGCGAGATCAGCACCGGAGAAGCCGGGGGTTCCACGCGCCACCACCTGGAGGTCGACGTCGGGACCCAACTGCTTGCCGCGCGCGTGAACCCGCAGGATCGCCAACCGCTCGGGGAGGGTGGGCAGCGGGATGACCACCTGGCGATCGAAGCGACCCGGACGTAGCAGCGCCGGGTCGAGGATCTCGGGCCGGTTGGTCGCTGCCAGCACGACGATGCCCTCCGCGGGATCGAAGCCGTCCATCTCGGCCAGCAGCTGGTTGAGCGTCTGCTCGCGCTCGTCGTTCGCGACCACCATCGCCCCCCCGCGGCGTTGGCCGATCGCGTCGATCTCGTCGATGAAGATGATCGCCGGCGCGCGCTTGCGGGCCTCGGCGAAGAGGTCACGCACCCGCGCCGCGCCGACGCCGACGAACATCTCGACGAAGCTGGAGCCGGTGACCGAGAAGAACGGCACGCTGGCCTCGCCGGCCACCGCGCGAGCGAGGAGCGTCTTGCCGGTCCCGGGCGGTCCCACCATCAAGACCCCTCGGGGAGCCATGGCGCCCGCTCGCACGTAGCGCTCGGGCCGACGCAGGAAGTCGACCACCTCGCGGATCTCGAGCTTGGCCCCCTCGTAGCCGGCGACGTCGGCGAAGGTCGTCTTGGGGCGCTCCTCGTCGAAGACCTTCGCCCGCGAGCGCCCCACGCCGAGCGCGCCCTGCAGGCCACCGGACCCCCTCGACATCCGCCACCAGATGTAGCCGACCACCAGGAACGGCGACAGCAGGATGAGCCAGGAGAGCACGTCGGTGCCAAAGGAGGTCCCCGTGGTCTGGGCGGTGATCTGCACCCCGCTGGCGCGCAACTGATCGAGGAAGGCCTGCCCGGTCTGCGGCGGAATGGCCGTGGTGTAGGTCTTGCCGTTCGTGAGCGTCCCCGTCGCCGCCCCACTCGTCTCCAACGTGACGCTCTTCACCGTGTGCGCGGCGACGTCGCTCATGAAGGCGGAGTAGTTGAGGGTCACGGGGGTCTGGCTGCTCGTCGCCGGCACGAAGAAGAGCAGGAGGATGAACGCTGCGAGCGCGATGAGCCAGAGGTAGTGCCGCCACGCCGGCGGCGGCGGCGGGGCGGTCGGAGTGCCCTTGTCCTGCGTCGGCGGGGCGCTAGCTGGCTTGGTCACGAGTGATCCCTCCGTCGTCGCTTCATCGTCCGCCCCCGACGGCCCGGCTCCGCCCACCCGCACGCGCCGCGCGGCGCGGTGCCCGAGGTCGGGTCGGGCGTCCATCCACGGCGCCGGTCGTCTTCCATCTCCACCAGGATGCCAGTTCCGCGGCCACGGTGGGGCCGACCGGACCGGCACGAGACGAGCGGCCGCGCGGGGCCGCCGGCCGCGCACCGAGCACGCCGCGCCCGCCCCGTGCGCGTCGCCGATCTCACCAGTCGTGCACCGTTCCGTCGGCCAGCCGGTTGTAGGGGAGGTACGCCCGCTCGTAGGGGTACTTGCCGGCCTCGTCCACGTTGAGCGACACGCCCAGCCCCGGCTCGTCACCGGGGTGCAGGTAGCCGTCGCGCCACGTGAAGGACTGCTCGAACACCTCGTTGGTCCGCGCCCCGTGCGTCATGTACTCCTGGATGCCGAAGTTGTGAATCGCCAGGCCCAGGTGCAGGGCGGCGGCCATCCCCACCGGCGACACGTCCGTGGGCCCGTGCATCCCCGACTTGATCTGGTACTGGGCGGCGTACTCGAGCAGCCGCTTCAGGTGGGTGATGCCGCCGGCGTGGGTCACCGCGCTACGCACGTAGTCGATGAGCTGCTCGCGGATGATCAGCTGGTAGTCCCAGATCGTGTTGAAGATCTCCCCGATGGCCAGGGGCGTCGTCGTGTGCTGGCGCACGAGGCGTAGCGCCTCCTGGTTCTCGGCGGGCGTGCAGTCCTCGAGCCAGAAGAGGTCGTACGGCTCGAGGGAGCGCCCTAGTTGCGCCGCCTCGATCGGGGTCATCCGATGGTGTCCGTCGTGCAGTAGCGGAAGCTCGGGGCCGAACTCGTGGCGCACCGCCTCGAAGACCGTGGGCACGTGGCGCAGGTAGCGCCGAGTGTCCCAGTCCTCCTGGACCGCCAGCGCGCCGCGTTGAGCCGGCTCGTGGTCGTAGCGCACTCCCGCGTTGGCCGCAGTGGTCGCGTTGGACGCGATCCCGTAGATGGCGGCGAGACCCGGGACGCCGGTCTGCACGCGCACGGCCCGGTAGCCCTGCTCCAGGTGCGCGCGAATGCTGTCGAAGAGCTCGTCGAGCGACTTGCCCGACGCGTGGCCGTACGCCAGCAGACCCCGCCGCGACGCCCCCCCGAGCAGCTGGTAGAGGGGCATGCCGGCCCGCTTGGCCTTGATGTCCCACAACGCGACGTCCACCGCGGCGATCGCCGCCATCGTGACCGGGCCCCGGCGCCAGTACGCCCCGCGGTAGAGGAACTGCCACGTGTCCTCGATGTTGCGCTCGTCGCGATCGATCAGCAGCGGCACGACGTGGTCGCGCAGGTAGCTCACCACGGCGAGCTCGCGACCGTTGAGGGTGGCGTCGCCCAGACCGGTCACGCCCTCGTCGGTGGTGAGCTTCAGCGTGACGAAGTTCCGATCCGGGCTCGTGACGATGACCTCCGCGGCGACGATTCCCATATCAGCTCCTCTCGGTAGTGAGTGGTGGGGGCGCCGTCCCGGCGTCGAACGGCGTGGCGCTCGCATCGACGAGCCGCGTGATGCGCTCGAGCAGGGACGGCGTCTCGACCAGGTCGGGCTCGACCAGCGCGAGCAGCTCCCTCGCGGGAGATGCCGACCCACGGCGCGAAGTGACCGCATCCAGCTCCGCGTCGGGGAACGAGCCACGCGCCACCACCAGCCGCACCCACGACGCCAGCGCCGCGACGCCAGCCGGACAGTCCCGGCCGGCTCGCCACTCGGCCACGACGACCGGGACGACTCGCGTGCGCAGCTTCATCACCGAGTCCGACGCGACCTGCTCGAGCTGGTAGGCGATGCGGGCGTTGGCGAAGCGCTCGACCAGCTGGTCGCAGTACTCGTCCAAACCCAGGTAGTCGGGCAGGTGATGGCGGGCCGAGGTCCAGAACGACTCCACCGCCCGACGGCACGCCGCGTCGCCGATCGCCTCGGCCACCGTGCGCAGGCCAGCCTCGAGTCCCAAGTAGGCGAGCAGGCTGTGCGCCCCGTTGAGCAGCCACAGCTTGCGCCGCTCGTACGGCTCGATGTCGGCCACGACGAGCGCGCCGGCTGCCTCCCAGCGAGGTCGCCCGGCGGGGAACGATCCGCACAGGACCCAGCTGGCGAACGGCTCGGTCACGACCGGCGCGGCGTCTCGCCAGCCGGTCTCGTGTGCCACCAGAGCGACGTCGCGGTCGGTGGTGTGTGGGGTGATCCGGTCCACGCTCGTCGAGACGAACGTCACGTTCTCGCCCATCCACTCGACCAGTGCCGCGTCGACGAGCTGCGCCAACTGGGTCAGCCCCCGCTGGAGCATCCGGCCGTTGCTCGGCACGTTGTCGCACGGCACGATCGCGATGGCTCCCGCCCCGGCGCGTCGGCGCGCCTCCAGGCCGAGCAGGATTCGCCCCGGCACCGTCGCCACGGCGCACGGCTCGAGCCGCGTCGCGCGCACCGCCGCCACCAGGAGCTCGAGGTCACGGCCGAGTTCGACGTCGACGGGGTCGGGAGTGCCGTCGAGGCCCAGTCGGTAGCCGGCCTCGGTGACGGTGATCGTCAGCACGACGATCTCGGGCCGCGACAGCACCTCGATCAGCGCCGCGACATCGGTGCCCTCGTGCACCTCGACCAGGTTCGTGACGATCTCGAAGGAGTCGGCCGACCCCGAGCGCTCGATCAGGGTGTAGAGCCCGCCCTGGGCGCGCAGGGTCGCCGCCAGGCCGCCGGCGCGCCCGGCGAAGGAGCAGACGCCCCACTCGTCCCCGTCCGCGGCGTGCGCGGTGAACCACACCTGGTGCGCCCGATGGAAGGCCCCGAGTCCGATGTGGGCGATCCGCGCTCGCGGTCGCGTCACCACGCCGAGCTCGTCCGGCGTCAGCGGTCGGGCCGCCGTCATAGCTTGAACGCTCGCCTCGGCGCGGCGTCGATGACGTCGACGATGATCTCGCGCGCTCGCGTCAGAGTCAGACGGTGCTCGGCCACCAGGCGCGCCAGAAACGACGCCTCCACGCGACGAGCGACGTTGTGGCGCGCGGGAATCGAGCAGAAGGCGCGCGTGTCGTCGACGAAGCCGCCGTAGCGCGAGAAGCCCGTCGTCTCGGTGACCGCCGCACGGAAGCGCAGCATCGCGTCAGGCGCGTCGAGGAACCACCAGGGGGAACCCAGGTAGACGCCCCGGTAGAAGCCCGCCAGGGGGGCCAGCTCGCGCGAGAACGTGCTCTCGTCGAGCGTGAACAGGACCACGTGAAAGCCCGGGGCGTTGCCGAAGTCAGCCAGCAGCGGACGCAACCCGGTCGCGAACTCGACCGGCACCGGGATGTCGTGACCCGTGTCCGGACCGTAGCGCGCGTAGGTATCGGGGTCGTAGTTGCGCAACGAGCCCGGATGGATCGCCATGACCAGCCCGTCCTCGACGCTCATTCGAGCCATCTCGTAGAGCATGTGGGCCTCGAACGCGTCGCGATCGTCCTGGGTGGCACCGCCCCGGCGCACCCGATCGAACAGCCGCGCGGCCGCCGGCGCCTCGAGCTTCAGGCTCCGCGGCGCGCGCACGCCATGGTCGGCTGCGGTCCCCCCGGCCTCGAGAAAGTGCTGACGTCGACCGCGCAGTGCGGTCAGGTACCCGTCGTACCCGCTTCGACCCTCCCCCGCCTGGGCGATGAGCCGGTCCACCCGGTCCGCGAAGTCGGGTGTGGCCGCGTCGACGTACGCGTCGGGGCGAAAGGTGGGCAGCACGCGAGCTGTGAACGTCGGGTCCGCGGCCAGGCGGTGGTGGGCCGCGAGGTCGTCGAGGGGGTCGTCGGTGGTCGCGAGCACCTCGACCGCGAACGACTGGACGAGTGCCCGCGGACGCAGCGCGGGCTCGCCCAACCGCGCGGCGATCCGCTCGTAGAGCCGGTCGGCGCTCTCGCGCGACGGCACCTCGCGCACATCGAAGAGGTCGGCCAATTCGCTGACGAGCCAGTTGGCCGACGCGGTGCCGTCGAACACGGGCCAGGCGGCGCAGAACGCGCGCCAGATCGCGCGCGGGTCGGCGTCCGCATTGCCCACGCCCAGCGCCGCCAGTGAGGCGCCGTTGGCGTGCAGGAGCCGGGTGACGTAGTGATCCGGCGTGACCAGGAGACGGGCGGGGTCGGCGAATGGTTCGTCGTCGGCGATCACCGACGCGCTCACGTGGCCGTGCGGCGACACGATCGGGAGGTCCTCGACGCAGGTCAACAGCTCGCGCGCGATCGCGCGCGTGGTCGGATCCGCCGGCAACAGTCGGTCAGGGCTCACCGTGCCTGGCTCCGATGTCGTCACCATTCCACCTTCTCGCGAGGCCCGCGTCGCCGACGAGCGCGCCAGGCACTCGCGAGTCCTCGACCGGTCTCGCTCGTCACTGGCCTACCTGTACGCTACCTCTCCGCACACTCGCGTCGTCGAGGGCCGCGGCCCCTCGCTCGCCGTCGCGACGTACCATGAGTGATGACGAGTACGCGCGACGCCACCGACGACACGCCCATCGTGGTGATGGGCGTGTCGGGTTCGGGCAAGACCACCATCGGTCTCGCACTGGCCGCTCGACTGGGCGTCGAGTTCCTCGACGCCGACGATCTGCACCCGCCCGAGAACCGGGCGAAGATGGCGTCGGGTCACCCGTTGGACGACGAGGACCGGCTCCCGTGGCTGCACGCCGTCGGTCGCTACATGCGAGACGCCGCGTCGCGGGGCCAACGCGTGGTCGTGGCCTGCTCCGCCCTCAAGCGCCGCTACCGCGACCTCCTGCGCACGTACGTTCCTGACGCACCCTTCGTGTACCTCCAGGGCACGCCCGCACTCCTGGGGGCCCGACTGGAGGGCCGCACGAACCACTTCATGCCCCGTTCGCTCTTGGCGTCCCAGTTGGCCGATCTGGAGCCGCTGGACGTCGACGAGTCCGGCGTCACCGTTGACGTCGACGTCGACGTCGCTCGAATCGTCGACGAGGTGGTCGAGGCGCTCACCTCGTCGCGGGGCCGCTGAGCGACGACGCCGCGAACGGGCCACCCGTGACCGGCGACCCGCATGATCAGGTGACCCGCGCGCGACTCTTGGCTCACTCGGCCGGTGAGGAGTCCTCGGAGGTGACGCCGGGGGCGTCCGACGTCGGGTAGTGATACTTGCCGCCGCGCAGCGACGAGGCGCCGGCCGCCACCAGACAGGCACCGATGGAGAAGTCGAACGCCTCGTGCAGCCCGTTGGCGAACGGACGCGAGATGAGGGTGGGGAAGAAGCCCCGACCGGCGAGCACGGCGGCCTGACGCGCGGGCAGCTTCGCCAGAGCCGTGACACCGACGATGTGCTGGACCGGGTTGTACCCCAGGAAGGCGGCGAACAGAGTCGAGACCGGGGGAAGATGCGACGCCGCGCTCGCCACCGACACGGGAACGCCGTGGGCGACGAGTCCGTGGAAGAGCGCCGACGGCAGAGTGGCCGAGAGTCCGATGATGATGAGCGTGAAGAAGACGCCCACCGACAGCACCTGGGCCGAGTTCTGGAACGTGGAGGTCATCCCCGCGCCGACGCCGCGATGCTCCGCCGGCAGGCTGTTCATCACGCCCGCACGATTCGGTGCCGCGAACGCGCCCATCGCGAGGCCGTTCAGCAGGAGGACCGGCGCGAACTCGGCGTAGGAGAAGTTGATGGGCAGCCGCTCGAGGAGCAGAAACGAACCGGCCGCGACGATCATCCCTCCCGTGGCGAAGGGGCGCGATCCGAAGCGGTCCGACAGGAACCCCGAGACCGGCCCGGCGAGCAGGAAGCCCGCCGTCATCGGCAGCATGTAGATGCCGGCCCACAACGGCGTGCGGCTGAAGTCGTACCCGTGCAGCGGTAGCCAGATCCCCTGGAGCCAGATGATCAGGATGAACATCAGGCCCCCACGCCCCATGCTCGCGAGCAGCGAGGAGAGACTCCCCGCGGTGAAGGCCCGGATCCGAAACAGCGCCAGTCGGAACATCGGGTCGGCGACCCGCTGCTCGACGATCGCGAAGGCGGCGAGCAGCACTACGCCGCTCGCCAGACTAGCCAGGACGAAGGGGCTGGACCAGCCCATGGTGGATCCTCCGTAGGGCTGGATGCCGTAGGTGATCCCGACCATGATCCCGATGAGGCCCAGAGCGAAGGTGACGTTGCCCGCCCAGTCCAGACGCGCCGTCGAGCGTCGTGGCACCTCGCGCAGCTTGCGGTAGGCCCACACGGTGCCGAAGAGCCCGATGGGCACCGACACCAGGAAGATCAGCCGCCACTGGATCGGCGCGAGCACGCCACCGAGGATGAGGCCGATGAAGGACCCACTGAGCCCCGCGACCTGATTGATGCCGAGCGCCATCCCGCGCTGGTTCTCGGGGAACGCGTCAGTCAGGATCGCCGAGGAGTTGGCGATCAGCATCGCCGCCCCCACCCCCTGGAACACCCGCATCACCACCAGCCACAGCGCGGCGGCGGTGCCCGACATCCAGGTGACGCTGAGCGCCAGCGAGAAGGCGGTGTACACGGCGAAGCCCAGGTTGTAGATGCGCACGCGCCCGTACATGTCGCCGAGGCGCCCGAGGCTGACCACCAGCACACTGGTGACCACCATAAAACTGAGGATCATCCACAGCAGGTAGAAGCTGTTCCGGGGCAGGAGCGGATTGATGTGGATGCCCCGGAAGATGTCCGGCAGCGCAATCAGCATGATCGTGATGTCGATCATCGACATCAGTGAGCCGAGGGTGGTGTTGGAGAGGGCTACCCACTTGTAGCGATCGTCGCGCGGAGTCGCCACCACTACCGAGGGCGAGCGAACCTGACTCACATCTGCACCACGGTGGTCGAGGTCCGCGACGTACCGCGCCCGACCGCCCGGTGCCGGGGCGATGACGACCCATTCCACGTGCCCAGCGGCGCGCCGAGTAAAGAAACCCGACGAGGCCTACGCCGTACGCGTATCTCTCGCCGCAGTCGTGCCACGCCTGGATCCTACGACGACGAAACGGTGCGGACTCGTCCCCCGAGCCGACGACTGGCCGATCGCGCGGAGTCGCGCGACGCGTCAGAGTGCTATCCCTTGACGACCGACGTGTAGGGAATCAGCGTGCCGGCGGGTGGCGTCGACTCCTTCACCGACTCGCCCCACCGCGAGAAGTACGTCGTGCCCGAACCCGAGCTGCTCGACACCTCCTCGCGCTGGGGCAGGGGCCTCTTGCCCGCCGAGAGTGTGAGCACACTGGTCGTGCGCGTGGTGGTGGTCGTCGCCTTCGTCGTCCACGTCAGCACGTACGCACCGTGCGCACCGCGCGAGAGGCGCACGTCCTTCTGGGTCGGCAGGAAGGCCGAGAACGCACCCACCGTCAGGTTCGACCTGAAGCTCACGTACGGCGACGTGCCCGCCTTCATCGAGATCGACTTCGTCCCGACCTTCTTCTGCTCACTCGACGTCAGACCAACCAGGGTGACGAGACCCGACGCGTTGCCCCACAGGTAGGCGTAGGTGGGCGTGACCGAGATCGAGACCTTCGCCGCGCCCGACGTGAACGTCTCCGAGCCGCTCGTACGACCCAGGTCCGCCACGACGCTGTTGCGCGTGGTGGCGGATCGAGACCGCACCACGATGTGCACGCCGCGCTCCGTGGCCATGGCCGCGCGCACGGTCTTCAGGACCGACGCCGCGCCAGGGCCCTTGATCGCGGCCTGCGCCACGAGCGGTGCCCCACTCACCGACGCGGTGGCGCCCAGGATCATCGCGAGCAGGCTACGACGTACGACTCGATTCATGAACATCACGCGAGCCTACCGGTGCCGCGGTGTCGCCGGACGGCGGTCCGCCACACTGAGTCGGCGCGCAGCCGTCGCTGGTGGCAGAGCGGGGCGCCGACCGCGATCGGCGCCCCGCTCGGCCGCTCAACCTCGGAAGAGGTAACGGACGCGCGCGACCTTGCCGTTGTTGAAGTGCAGAATCATGACGCGATAGCCGTGAGGACCTCCGACGCGTACCAGAACGCGCAACTTCAGCATGGTCGCGTTCGCCGCGACCACCCTCACCACCGTGCCGTAGGGCGGGCTGATCCTCGGACGACCCAGGAATCCCGTGCCGAAGATGGTCAGGATCACGAAGCGCCCACGGACGGCGGCCCCGAGGACGCGCGTGACGCGGGTGACGATGACCGGCGGCGCCTTCTTCACGACCAGCGAGAAGGTGAAGGCGCCCCCGTCCCCGTTGGTGTCACTCACCGTGCCCGTCGCCTGGTAGGTGCCCGGCTTGAGCGCGCCCGAGGTGCTCACGGCACCGCTCGACGACACCACCAGTTGCGGTGTGCCGGTGGCCTGCGTGAACGTGGTCGTGCCACTGTTGCCGGTCACCGCCAACTGGGCACTGAAGGATGCCGTCTTGTTCGCCGTGACGGTGGCCGTCAGCGAGCCCGACTGGGTGATGGCGGCCTTGGCCACCGTGAACGGGAACGACGCGTCGATCCAGCTCGCGCCCTGGGGCGCCGGGCCACAGTGCGCCGCGGCGCTGGCGTCATTGCTCGGGTAGGGCGTGATGTTCATCTCGCACACGTACGCCGTATAGGCCGTTCCGACCGTCAACGTCGAGGGAACCGTGATCGACCCGCCGATCGTGGGCCCGTGCAACGTCGTGCCGTCGTAGCAGTCGTTGTTGATCGTGAGACCCGCAGCGCTACCCGGAACCGGCGTCGTCGAGCCCGACGCGAACCAGTTCACCATCACCAGGGGCGAGGGAACCGTTCCGTACCCGGCGCTGCACGTAGCCGGCGGGGCCATGGGTGTGGTGCCCAGAGCGACCGCCTGGTTGGTCTGGATCGCGTTGCCCCACCAGTCGCCCGCCGCACTGGTGTCACCCAGCGAGACCGAACTGCCCGCGACCGCCACGTTCGGCGTGGCCGTGACCGTGGGTGCGCTGGGCATGGGCGAGTTGGCGTAGGTGACGAGCATGCTGCTGCCCGGAACCGGGATGCCGGCCGCCGTCGCGACCGCCAACACGCAGCCGTAGAGACCCGCGTTGATCTGCGCCTGGGTGGGCGGACACTGCGCGTTCGGATCCGACGCGCTGAAGGACGCCGGAATGGTGAACGTCGCGGTCTCACACGACCCCGCCGTACCGGCGGGGCAGTTGGTGTCCGTCGCGCTCGGCTTAAAGACGGCCAATGCCGAGGTGTCGGCCGACGCCTCCTGGCTCACCGTCGACGCCCCGACGAGGCTGAGCATCGACGCCTCCACGCCGAAGGCCGCGTTGGAGGACGTGTTGCAGTCGAAGGTGATCGTGGTCGCACCAGCGGTGACACCGACGATCATCGGGCCCACCGCCGTGCCGGAGCCCGCGCTCACGGTGAACGCGCACGGCGCCGCACTCGCCGTGGTGGCCGCGGACGCCGCGGACGCCGACGCCAGCGTCAGCCCGGTGGCGCCCAGCGACACGGCGGCGGCCAGTGAGACGACCGAGGACAACGTTCGCCGCCACCGACGACGCGCGCCCGTTCTCTGTGCATCGTGCTTCATGTACGCACCTACCCCTCTGTTTCTCGTCGACACTGTTGCGACGTGCCAGCCCGCGCTGCCACGTCATACCTGGTCTAGCACCGGCCAACCAGCGTCGCACGGGCGCGCCGACCACGATTGTGGACTCCCACGCCGGTCCGCGAAACCGGCGCGGCGGCGCCCCGCTGTCGTCACCCCCGACGAGACCTGGCGCAACGCGACGCGCCGGTTCGCGAGGGGAGAACCCGCCACGGCGGTAGCGGGGAACGACGACGTCGATCCACGACCCCGCAGCGAAGCGTCAGAGGCACTCCGCCAGGGCGAAGAGCAGCTGCTGGAGAGTGCGCACGTACTCCAGCGTGGCCGCGTCACCCTGGGCGAGCCGCTCGTCGCTCAGTAGTCCCCGCGAGACGGCGACCGACCGCAACGCCACCTGCAGCGTGCTCAGCCACGCCCACGCCTCGGCGGCGTTGAGGAACTGCTCTCCCGAGGTCACGAGCGCGAGCTCCGCGTTGGTGGTCATCTCGCTCTGGCGACGCAGCGTGGCCACCGGATCGTCCTGGTCGACGGCAGGATCGATGGGCGGCGCCAGACTGGTGTGCCACTCGTGGTCGGGGTCGCGCTCCGCCGCCACCACCTGCGCGAACACGTCGTGCACGAAGGACCGACCCCCGTCGTTCAGACGAACCTCCACCCGGCCGTCGCGACGACGCACGAAGAGACGGGCCACCCCCATCAGTCGCCCTGCTCGATCGTGGTCGACAGGCCCGCCACCTGTAGCTTCACGCAGTACGACTCCGCGCGCTCGCGCGCACCGGACCACACGATGGCCCGCCCCTCGTGGTGCACGGTCAGCATCAGTTGCGTGCACTTGTTGTTGGAGTAGCCGAAGACCTTGCGAAAGATGACCACCACGACCGACATCGGCGTCACCGGATCGTTCCACACCACGACGTTCCAGGGCCGACGGGTCGCGACGGTCTCGGACGTGACGACCTCGGTCTCCTCCGAGGTTGTGCGCAGGGGTTGGACGGAGGGCACCCCCCCAGTGTTCCAGACATGGCGCACGATGAACAGCACCGCCCCCGTACAGTGTCCCCGAGTTCGAGAAAGGACGCGATGATCACCATCTCGTCGGTCATCCCCGCTCGCTCACGCGAGCGCGTCAACCACAGCCTGCGACGGGCCATCGGCCTGACCGACGATCCACCCACGGCGTGTGACGACCCGCAGCGCGCCTACCGCTCGGTTGATGGGGTGGCTCGCATCGTCCACGGGGATCTCCCCTCCATGCTCGTCGGCGGCCTCGCGTCGCTCTTCCTCGAGATGCTCCACCCCTACTCGATGGCCGGCGTCGCCCAGCACTCGCGCTACCGCGACGACCCTCTCGGTCGGGTTCGACAGACCGCCCACTTCATCGGGCTCACCACGTACGGATCGCGTGACGAGGCGCTCGCGGCCATCGAGCGGGTGCGCACGATCCACGAGTACGTCCGCGGCGTCGCCGACGATGGTGTGGCCTACCGCGCGAGCGACCCCCGGCTGCTCGAGTGGGTCCACGTCGCCGGCACCGCGATGTTCCTCGCAGCCCACCAGCGCTTCGGCGCGACCTCCTTATCGTCTAACCAGTACGACCGCTACGTCGCTGAGCAGGCCATCGTCGGCCACGACCTCGGAGTGCCCGACCCGCCCCAGAGCGTGGCGCAGTTGCGTGACGTCCTCGAGGGATTCCGCCCCGAGTTGCGCCTCAGTGAGGACGCGATCGCCGCCCGCGACTTCCTGGTGCGCGGCGTCGTGCACGGCGCGCGCCAGCGAGCGGCCTACGCCCTGCTCGTGCGCAGCGCCTTCGCTGTGGTACCCAACTGGGGGCGTCGACTACTGAGTGTCCCCACACCCACCGCACCGACGCAACTCGCCATCGACGGGGCCACGCGCGCTCTGGGGGCGATCATGCGCGTCGCCGTCCCGCCCTACCAGGGTCACGACGCGAGTGTCAATCCGCCATCCACGACGACCACCTGACCGGTCACGTACGGCGTCGCGGCGAGGGCGACGATCACGTCGGCGACGTCCTCGGGCGTGCCGCTCCGCCGCAGTGGCGCGTGCGCGGCGACGAAGCGGCGCTGGGCCTCCCAGTCCGCGGTCCAGGGCGTGTCGACCAGTCCCGGAGCGACCGCGTTGACGCGAACCTCCGGACCCACCGCCTTGGCCAGCAGCGCGGTGAGGTGAGTGAGTGCCGCCTTGGACGCCGCGTAGGGAATCGAGGAGCCCGTGGGTCGCAGCCCCGCGACCGACGTGACGTTCACGATCGAGCCCCGCGTCGCGCGCAGCGCGTCCATCGCCGCGACGCTCAGCTGCCACGTGCCGAACACGTTGACCTCGAAGATCTCGCGCCACACGTCGAGCGAGGCGCCCGCGAGGTCGCGGTGGTCGATGACGCGCGTCACACCCGCGTTGTTGACCAGCACGTCGAGGCGACCGAAGCGATCGAGCACCTGGGCGATGAGGGCGTGGCAGTCGTCGGCCACGGCCACGTCGGCGCGCACGTAGTGCGATCCGGGGGTGGCGCGAGCCAGCGCCTCACCGACCTCGATGCTGGCACGCGAGTTGAACACGACCCGGGCACCGTCGCGAGCGAAGCGGCGCGCCGTCGCCTCGCCGATCCCACTCGTCGATCCGGTCACCAGCACCACCCGATCGCTCATTCGCGCCTCCGCACTCGCCACGATCCGGCCCAGTGCTGACCCGGCTCCAGCACGACGATATCCTTGCCGCTACGCAGGGCGTCGGGCGGACAGGTCATCGGCTCGACCGCGACCGCGGTACGCCGGCGTCCCCGCTCGAGTGTGTCGCCCGTGAACACCTGCACGTAGGGGAAGTTACGGTCCATGCTGAGCTCCACGTGACCGCCCGTGCGATCCGTGAGACCCACCGTGGCCAGTCCGAAGTCGTCGCGCGCCAACTCGGTGAAGGTCACGTCGAGTTCGTGACCATTGACCGACTTGGGCTGGGTGAAGTCCAGCGCGTGGCCGCTAACCGGCAGTATCTCGCCAGTGGGCAGTTGGCGCTCGTTCACGGCCACGAAGGCCCGCGCCGGGACGACCAGATCCGCTCCCTCGATCGTCGACGTGGTGACCGCGAGGTAGGGGTGAAAGCCGAGGCCGAACGGCAACGGGACGTCGTCGCGATTCGTCACCGTCGTCGTCACCGTCAGCCCGAGTGAGCCCAGGTGATAGGCCACCGCCACCTCGCTCAGGAACGGGTACTCGGGAGTCGGGTGCAGGAGGAGCGACAGGACGCAGCGATTCTGGTTCACGGACTCGACGCGAAAGGGCCGCCAGCGCACGAGCCCATGTCGGGCCGTGGCGTGGGCGAGATCGTCGATCGTCGTGGTGGCCGTGCGCTCGGAGAAGGACCAGTGCCCGTCGCCCATTCGGTTGGGCCACGGGTACAGCATCTGGCCGCGGGCGCCCGACGACGCCTCCTCGGCGGCGAAGCCCTCGATGACGCTCACGCCGCCCTTGACGTAGGTGCGCAGCGTGGCGCCCACCTCGGTGACCACCGCACGCTGATCGCCGTGGGCGATCGCTATCTGTTCACCCGATGGTCGCATCGTCTGATCCCCTCGCCCGTGGCCCGTAACCTACGACCGTTATCGTACGCAGTATGCGAATTCTGCTCACCAACGACGACGGCGTCGGCGCACCGGGCATCGCCGTCCTGGCCCGCGCGTTGACGGACTGGATCGACCGCGGCCCCTCCAACGAGATCCGCGAGGTGGTGATCGTGGCGCCGGACGTCAACTACTCGGGGATGTCGGCGGCGGTGGGTGACGTCTTCGACCACCCGTCCGTGCGCTACCGGCGCCACCGAATCGCCGGCGCGGAGGGGATCCCCACCTACGGTCTCGAGGCGCCGCCCGCTCTGTGCGCGCTGCTCGGCGCCCTGGGCAGCTTCGACCACCAACCGGACCTCGTGCTGTCGGGCATCAACGCCGGGGCCAACGTCGGGCGCAGCGTCCTGCACTCGGGAACCGTCGGCGCCGTCCTGACCGCAGCCCAGCTCGGGCTCTCGGGCATGGCGATCTCGGTCCAGTGGGGCGAGGAGGTGCACTACGACACGGCGGCGGCCGTGGCCGTCGAGGTGCTCGAGGAGCTGATGAATGCCCCGTCGCGCACGCTGTTCAACCTGAACGTGCCCAACCTCCCGGCGGCGTCGCTGCGCGGCGTGCGCCGGGGGCGGATCTCGACGGCCGGCGTCGTCAAGTCGGCCGGCCCGCGCGCGGGCGGCGAGCCACTGGCCGAGGAGGGCGATCTCCCCCTGCGCCTGGGTGCGGCGAGTCCCCAGCTCGGCGACGTCAGCGACGAGGCCCCCGACGACGACGGAGCGCTGCTGGCCGCGGGGTACGCCTCGCTGACTCCGTTGCGCGGACCCCACGAGGACACCGACACGGCCCTCGACGGACCGATGGCCCGCGCTCTCGGCGCCATCTCACGCCACCTCGAGACCTACCGCTAGTCCTCGACGGGCGGGCGGCGGCGCTCCTTGATCGCGCCGCGCTCGCGCTTCTCGTCCACGCGCCGTCGACGCGACGCGGCGCTCGGGCGCGTCGCGCGCCGCGGTGGCGGAGTCGCCAGAGCGCGAGCCAGACGGGCGGCCAACTGCTCGCACGCCGCCGCGCGATTCTGGGACTGGGAGCGAAATCGCCCCGCGCTCGAGCGAACGACCGGCCCCAGCGCGCCCACCAGGCGGTCGCGCTGCGTCGGCGTCAGGGCGCGCGACGCGGCGACGTCGACGCTCGCCACGACGCGCGTCAGCGCCCGGTTGGCGTGCTGACCGCCCGGACCACCCGAGGTGGTCACCCGCAGATCGATCTCGGACGCCGGGATCGCCACCCCGGGCGCGATCACCAACTCACCGTCGGGCCCGACGCGAGTGATCACCGGATATCCTTCCACCCTCTCACCGCCCGGCGAGCCGCGCCGACGGCGTGTCCTCACCCTAGCGACCCGTCGACGGAGCCCGAGATTCCGGGCCCGGTCCGGCGGATAGATTGGCCCCAGGAAGAAGGGGCAGTATGCGAACAATTCCGCACGTCATTGGGGGCCAGCTTCGCGAGGGCGAGGGAGTGAGCCCCGTACACAACCCCGCGACCGGCGAGGTCACGGCGCTCGTGCCGGTCCCCGAGCCGACGCTGGTCGACGAGGTGGTGGCGGTCGCCACGCAGGCCGCGTCGACCTGGCGTACGTCCACCCAGTCCGCTCGCACCAACATCCTCTTCGCGTTCCGCCACCTGCTGGTCGAGCACACCGACGAGTTGGCCGCCCTGGTCACCGCCGAGCACGGCAAGACCCTGGCCGACGCTCGCGGCGAGATCGCCCGCGGCATCGAGAACGTCGAGTACGCGTGCGGTTTGGCCGAGCTGCTCAAGGGGGACTTCTCCAACCAGGTCGCCGACGGCGTCGACGTTCACTCGCTCCGCGAGCCCGTCGGGGTCGTGGCGGCGATCACGCCGTTCAACTTCCCGGTGATGGTGCCACTGTGGATGAGCGCCAACGCCCTCGCCACGGGCAACGCCGTCATCCTCAAGCCCTCGGAACGCGATCCCTCCCCCGCGGTGCGTCTGGCCGAGTTGCTGCGCCTCGCCGGGCTGCCCGACGGCGTGTTCAACGTGCTCCAGGGCAACGCCACCACGGTCAATCAGCTCCTGGAGCACCCGGGCGTGGACGCGGTGAGCTTCGTCGGCTCCACCCCCGTCGCCCGCCACGTGCACGCCACCGCCAGCGCGAACGAGAAACGAGTGCAGGCCCTGGGCGGCGCCAAGAACCACATGGTGGTCCTGGCCGACGCCGACCTCGACGTGGCGGCCGACGCCGCGATCAACGCGGGCTTCGGCTCCGCCGGCGAACGGTGCATGGCCATCAGCGTGGTGGTCGCGGTGGGTGAGGTCGCCGACCCGCTGGTCGCCAAGATCGCCGAGCGGCTCGATCGGCTGACCGTCGGACCCGGCGACCTGTCCACCAGCGACTTCGGGCCGGTCATCACGCGCGAGCACCGCGACCGCGTCGCGTCCTACGTGGCCTCGGCGGCGGCCGACGGCATCACGGTCGTTCGCGACGGCACGTCGCTCGCGATCGGCGGTGGATTCTTCGTGGGTCCGTGCCTCCTGGACGGAGTGCACCCCGGCACGCGGGCCTACGACGACGAGATCTTCGGGCCGGTCCTGGGCGTCGCGCGTGTCGCCACCTACGACGACGCGGTGCGCCTCATCAACCAGAACCCCTACGGCAACGGCGTGGCCCTGTTCACCCGCGACGGCAACGCCGCTCGGCGCTTCACCCGCGACGTGACAGTGGGCATGATCGGCATCAACGTCCCCATCCCCGTGCCCATCGCCTCGTACTCCTTCGGCGGCTGGAAGAACTCGCTCTTCGGCCACGCCCACATGTACGGCCCCGAGGGCATCGCGTTCTACACGCGCGCCAAGGTCGTCACCACCCGCTGGCCCCAGCCCTCGGACTCGCAGATCGACCTCGGCTTCCCCACCACGCGCTAGGTACGTGATGCCCGCCTCACACGCCGCCTCGCCCGCGCGACGCCCCGGCGTCGGCGACGCACCGTCGCCGAGGTGCCCGTGAGCCGACAGCACACCAGCGTACGCAGCTACGGCGTCCTCGTCGAGGACCGGCGCGTCCTGCTGGTGCGCTCGTCGAACCCGCGCCACGACCCGCCACTCTGGTGGCTGCCCGGTGGCGGCGTCAAGTTCGCCGAGACGCCGGTGGGCGCGTTGACGCGCGAGTTCCTCGAGGAGACCGGACTCGTCGTCGACCAGCCGACCCTGCTCGACGTCACCAGCGACGTGCGTCGTCGCGATAACGGCGATCGCATCCACGCCGTGCGCGTGATCTACGCCGTGCACCTCGCGGGGGGCACCCTGCGCCACGAGGCCAACGGCACCACCGACCACGCCAGCTGGTTCGACCTGGGCGACCTCTCGACCCTGCGCGTCGCGGACTACGCGCTCGTCGCCCTCGAGGCCTTCACGAGAAGTACTGCTCGGGCATCTGACGCTTGAGCATCTTGCCCGCGGGATTGCGCGGCAACGGCTCACGGGTCAGGACGATACGTGTGGGAACCTTGAAGGCGGCCAGACGAACCCGCAGGTGCTCACGCAGCTCCTCGACCTCGAGTTGCTCCCCGGACTTGAGCATCACCACGCAGGCGACCTCCTCCCCGAGACGCTCGTCGGCCAGGCCGAACACCGCCGCCTCGTAGACCGCCGGATGCTCGTAGATCGCCGCCTCGACCTCAGCGGAGTAGACGTTCTCACCCCCGCGGATGATCATGTCCTTCGCCCGATCCTCGATGTAGAGGAACCCCTCCGCGTCGAGCCGCCCGAGGTCGCCGGTGCGCAGCCACCCGTCCACCAGAGTGTCCGCCGTCGCCTCGGGCTGGTTCCAATAGCCGCGGATGAGCGTCGGCGACGACACCCAGATCTCCCCGGCGTCACCGACGCTCACCGGTCGGCCCGCGCCGTCGCGAATCTCCACGTCCATGACGATGGTGGGCGTACGCCCCGTGGAGGTGGGATGGCTCACGTAGTCGTCACCGAAGTTGCCGGGACCGTAGGCGTTGGTCTCCGTCATGCCGTAGGCCAGAGACGGACGACCCTTCACGAAGGCGCGATCGACCCGCTCCACCAGGGTGGGCGGAGCCGGGGCGCCACCGCCCCCGATCGACGAGAGCGAGCTCGTGTCGTAGCGCGAGAAGTCGGGGCTCTCGAGGAGATCCCAGGACTGGGTCGGCACGCCGACGAAGCTCGTGACGCGGTGGCGCTCGATGAGCTCCAGCGCCCGCTCGGGCTCCCAGCGGTGCATCATCACCAGCTTGAAGTGCCACGAGAAGCACGACATCATCACGGGGATGCAGCCGGTGACGTGGAAGAGCGGCACCACGAGGATGAAGCAGGGCGCCAGACCCGACCCGGACTCTCCGGGCTCGCGGCGCGCGTCGATGATCGCGGGACCCGCGGCGAAGGCCATGATCGTCTGAGTGATCGCTCGGTGCGTCGACACGGCCCCCTTGGGTCGACCCGTCGTACCCGAGGTGTACAGGATGGTGGCGTCGTCGTCCGGCCCGATCGGCACGTCGGGCATCGCCGCCCCGCGCACGACCACGTCGCGCCAGGGCGTCACTCCCGGCGCGGGCTCCGCCTCGTCGCCGAGGCGCACGCCCACGATCGGCACGCCCGCGCGTCGCGCGGGCTCGACGGCGCGCGCCGCCCGCTCGGCGTCGGCGATCAGCACCACGGGGCCCGCGTCATCGATGGCGTAGGCCAGCTCCTCGCTCGTCCACCACGCGTTGAGCGAGACCGAGACCGCGCCCACCGACAAGATGGCGGCGAAGGCGACCACCCACTCGGGAAGGTTGCGCATGGCGATGGCGACCCGGTCGCCCGGTCGCACGCCGTAGCGCGTGACGAGTGCGTGGCCCAGGGCGTCCGCCTCGCGCATCACCTCGTCGAAGGTCCACTCCTCGTCCTCGTACACCAAAAACGTGCTCTCCACGCCGCGGGCCAGATCGAAGAAGCCCCGCACGGTCGCGGGCGCGTTCACGAACTGGCGCGTCGTCACGCCCGCCACCGTCACCTCGGTGGTCTCGAAGGGCATCCCCGGGGCCGAGACCATCGCGATCGCCTCGGGCAGGCTGTGCGCCACGTGCTCCCCTCTCACCACGGCGTCCTGTCGCGCGGCTCGTCTTGCTAAAACGGAAACATGTTAACGCCACGTCACGGCTCCCCACGAGTCGAGGCACCGTGATGCGCCTCACCGTGCACGCGCACCCCGGATCGCGACGCCGCACGATCACGGTGCGCGACGGCCAGCTCGAGGTCTACGTCGCGGCGCGCGCGGTGGACGGTGCCGCCAACGAGGACGTCCGCCGGACTCTGGCCGACGCCCTCGGCGTCGCGCTGTCCGACGTGAGCGTCGTGCGCGGCGCGCGGGCACGCCACAAGACCGTCGCCGTGGCCGGGGACGAGAACGAGCTCGCGGTGCGCCTCGACGCGCTGCGCGCTCGCGCGACGCCACCGGAACCACCACCGACGCGCGGCAACTCGGCGTAGAGTGGTCGCGTTCGCAACCTGAACGAAAGCGAGACCGGTGATCGGCGTCAACTACCCGCTGGCGGACCTGGTGGTGTCGATGCTGTATCTGGCGCTGATCGTCTTCTGGCTGATGCTGGTGTTCCACGTAATGGCGGACCTCGTCCGTAGCCACGACCTCAGCGGCGGGGCCAAGGCGCTGTGGGTCCTCTTCATCCTGGTCCTCCCGCTCGCGGGCACGCTGATCTACCTCGTCGCCCGAGGCGGCTCGATGCACGAACGCGACCAGCGAGCCGTGCGCGACCGGCAGCGCGACCTCGAGGACTACATCCGCTCCATCGCGCACTCCAAGGAGTGACTACGCCAGCGCCGCCGACCCCGCGTTGCGCTGACTGAGGCGCTCCACCGAGGCCGCAAGACGCGAGACGACCTCGGCGAGTTCGGTGCGCGCGTGCTCCGCGTCCGCCGAGAGGTTCTCCAGGTGCGCCACGTCCCACAGGGCCAGGACCGGGTTCACCACGTCACGCACGTACTGGCTCAACCCGTAGATCCCCTCGCGCGCGATGCGCACCGCGTGGCGCGTGAAGTTGGGGATGCCCGTGCCGGGCATGGTGAAGCCGCTGATCTGACGCAGAGTCGCGATCATCATCGCCGAGGGATCGATCGCGAAGGCCGCCTGGGCCAGGTCCCGATAGAAGAGATAGTGCTTCGTCTCATCGCCGGCGATCAGCGCGAGGATGTTGCGACCCATGCGGTCGTCCTTCGGCAGGTGGGCGCCCGTATTGCGGTGCGCGATCTGGGTGGCGCGCTCCTGGAACGAGACGTAGCAGATGAGGTCGGCGAAGGTCGGCGGATGGGGGACCTCCCCCTTGCGCATCTGCACTCGTCGTCCGTCCTCGAGCAGCGTCGGGTCGATGCAGCGGCTCACGTGGACCCAGTCGCGCATCACCATCGCGTGTCGATTCTCCTCCATCGTCCACTGGTGGTTCCAGTCGCGGATCGGGTGATCCGCGGGGGCGTGGTCGAACAGGCTGCACGTGTAGTAGGGCAGGTTGTCCTCCGTGAGCAGGTTCACGTAGATCGAGCTGCGCACGCCCTCGGCCAGCGGGTAGTCCGACGGCGACCACGGTCGATCAGTGAAACTCTCCCCACGCCCCCACTCGATCTGCTCGTGGGGGTACCACAGACGCGGCGCCTCGAGATGACGGTTGAGGAGGCGCTCCACGTCGGGCTTGATCTCCTCGACCAGGTCCACACGGGGACCCGGCGCTCGCTTGACAACCATGGCGGTCCTTCATTCTCCGTGCGTCATCGCAACGACTCCAGCGTAGTGCCACCCCGCGATCGGCCATGAGGAAACGCCCCCTGTGCGAAAATTCACGCAGTAGCATGGGATCTCCGTGCGAGCCCTCGATACTCTCGTGCCCCGTGACTTTCGCCAGGGGTTGCGGGGGCCCCTGCGCAGGTTCTACCTGTGCGTGGTGCTCAACGCCGTCGGCAACGGCCTGACCCTGTCCTTCTTCGTCGTGTACCTGCACAACGTGCGCCACTTCTCGACCGGCTTCGCCACCCTCCTGCTCTCGGCGTCGGCGGTCGCCGGACTGGTGGCGAGCCCGCTGTGGGGCACCCTGACCGACCGCTGGGGACCCGTGCGCATCATCCTGCTGTCCTACGCGACCAGCGCGATCGCGCTGGTCGGCTGGGCCTTCGCCCACACGCGCCTCCAGGCGGTCGTGGCGGCCCTGGTCCTCGCGTTCTTCGGTGCGGCGAGCTGGGGCCCCGCCAGTACCATGCTGAGCCGGATGGTCGACGAGACCCAGCGCCAGCGCGCCTTCGGCTTCAACTTCATGCTACTCAACCTCGGCATCGGCCT
>JAJYNX010000116.1 GCA_021786095.1 Actinomycetes bacterium
CCGCGCAGTCGGCGGAGATCATCGACTCACTGCTCACCCTGATGCGCACGCGTGGCGACCTGAACGAGTTCAAGCACACGCGACTGCCCGCCTGATCAGGCGGCGAGGCGAAACGCCAGCTCGGCCAGCGCCGCGACGCCGAGGACGAGGGCCGGAGCCAGCGCCGCGAGGCGGTCGCCGTGGCGCCGGTGGATGATCACCGCAGCCCCCATCAGCACGACCAGGCACGCCGCGGCCACCTCGTTCACGATCGCCTCGATCGACGACCCCGTAGCGGTCAGCCCCACGACGAGGGCGATCGCCCCGACGATCTCCAGGATCCCGATGCGCCGGTAGGCGCTCTTGGTGAAGCCGAGGTGCGACGCGGCCGACGACGTCAACGGGTTGAAGATCACCTTCTGGACGCCAGCGCTGGCGAAGGCGAGGAAGAGGATGAGTGCCAACACGCTGGCGACTGCGGACATGGTGACTCCTTCACGATGACTCTCGACGAGACCCGTTCGACTCTACTCGCGGGTCAACGCCCCACCGACCCACTCGTGCGGCTCACCGACCGGCGAAGTCGATCAACACCTCCACCGTCGCGTCGCGCTCCGCTCGCGAGCCCGTCGGCGCGGCGGAGAACTCACTGACGCCGGCGAGCGCGAGACGCGACAACTGTTCGAGGACGTGCTCACGCGAGCCCACGATTGCCACGTCGGCGGCCTCGCTCGCGCCCTCGCGGGCCATCACCGCGGCGTAGCTGGGCAACGTCGGGTACACCGCGAACGCCTCGTTGATGCGCTGACGCGCGCCCTCGAGGTCGTCGGTGACGGTGATCGGCAAGGAGCAGACGATGCGCGGCTCGGGTCGACCCGCGGCGGCGGCCGCTCGACGAATCTGCGGCGCCACGTAGTCCTCGATGGTGGCGGCCCCGGTCATCCATAGCACGGTCCCGTCAGCGACCTGGCCGGCGAGCTCGAGCATGCGTGGCCCCAGTGCCGCGACCAGCAGTCCCGGCGCCTCGACCTCGGACGGTCCCACCGGGCCAGTCGCGGTGACGCGCAAACGCTCCCCCTCGACGCGCACGGGCTCCCCGCGCAGCATCGGCACCAGGACCGCCAGGTACTCCTCCAGGTACGAGACCGGGCGCTCGAAGGAGAGGCCCCACATCCCCTCGACGATCACCTGGTGCGACAGGCCCACGCCGAGCGTGAGCCTCCCCCCGATCGCGTCGGCGACGGTGCGGGCCTGCGCGGCCAGCATCGCCGGGTGGCGCGGCTGCACCGGGACCACGGCCGTCCCGAGATCGAGGTCGCGCAGCTCGTGGCCGACCACCGCCAGCACCGTCAGCGTGTCGGGCCCGAAGATCTGCGACGACCACTGGCTGGTGAAGCCCAGATCGCGCCACCGACGGGCCCGCTCCAGGGTGGCGTCCACCGATCCGTTGGTGTCCAGTCCCATGGCGATGCGCACCGTGACCTCCTCGACGCGACCGGTAACCTGTCCGGCGTGTCCGTCGAGCCCCACGGTAGTGCGCTCTCGCGCGTCGGCGTGGTGGGCGGCGGCCAGTTGGCCCGGCTCTTGGGCGAGGCGGATCGACCGGGGATCAGTCTGACGGTACTGGCTGGCGCCGACGAGCCCGCCGTGGCCACCTGCGACGAGGTCGTCGTCGGTGACGCCCGCGACGAGACCGCACTGCGCACGCTGGCCGAGCGCGTGGACGTCATCACCTTCGACCACGAGCTCGTCGACCTCGACCAGCTGGCCCGCCTCGAGGACGAGGGCGTGCTGCTACGCCCGGGGCCCGGCGCGCTGCGCGCCGCCGTCGACAAGTCCTTCCAACGCCAACTCTTCGCCGGGGCCGGCCTGCCCCTGCCCCGCTTCGTCGTGGTCGACTCCCCGCACGACGCGCGCCTGACGGAGTTCCTGGACCGCGTGGACACCACCCCCGTAGTGAAGGCGGCCCGCGGCGGCTACGACGGGCGCGGCGTCGTCTTCACCACCGGCCGCGACGACGCGCGAGCGGCCGTCGAGCGCCTGGGTGGCGACGTGGTCGTCGAGGAGCACCTGGCGCTACGCGGCGAGGTCGCCCAGCTGCTGGTACGAGGTGCCGACGGCCAGGTGGTGACCTACCCCCTGGTCACGACGGTCCAGCGCGACGGGCAGTGCGCCGAGGTTCGCTACCCCTGCGACACGGGACACGAGGTCGAGGCCGCCGCGCTGGCGGCCCGCGTGGCCGAGCTGATCGGCGCGGTGGGCGTCCTGGCGGTCGAGTTCTTCGTCACCGACGCGGGCCTGTTGATCAACGAGGTCGCCCTGCGGCCGCACAACACCGGCCACTGGACCATCGAGGGCGCGCGGACCAGTCAGTTCACCAATCACCTGGCCGCCGCCACGGGGCGGCCGCTAGGACCGACGACGCCCACCGCAGCCCACGTGGTGATGGTGAACGTCGTGGGCGGTGCCGAGCCTCCACCGCCCGACTGGTCGCGTCCACGGCACCACGGGGACGTCGCGGTCCACGACTACGCCAAGACCTGGCGGCCCGGGCGCAAGCTGGGCCACGTCACGGCGTGGGGTGACGACGCGACGTCCACGCGCGTGAGAGCATGGCGGGAGGCGCGCGCTGCGGGCACCGCCGGAGGGGAGGACGCGTGAACCCCCGAGTGGGCATCGTCATGGGATCGTCGTCGGATCACGACGTCATGGTCGCGGCCAGCGAGACCCTGGAGCACTTCGGCGTCGCCCACGAGGTGCGGGTCGTCTCGGCGCACCGGACCCCCGAGGCCATGGTCGACTACGGACACAGCGCCCGCGAGCGGGGGCTGCGCGTGCTCATCGCCGGCGCCGGCGGTGCCGCCCACCTGCCGGGGATGCTGGCCGCGCTGACCACCCTGCCGGTGATCGGCGTGCCGATCGCCCAGGCGCGTCTCGACGGCCTCGACTCGCTGCTCTCCATCGTCCAGATGCCCCGCGGCGTGCCGGTGGCCACCGTGGCCATCAACGGGTCGCTCAACGCCGCCCTGGTGGCGCTGCGCATCCTGGCGATCGGCGACGACGACCTGGCCGCGGCCCTGGCCGCGTACCGCGAGCAACTCGCGCACCAGGCCGCCGAGCAGGACCGTACACTACCGAGGTAGTCAGTCGACGACTGCGGTCCGGGCTACCTCGCACGCGAGCCCCCGGGCCCCTAGTCTGGAGACAATGAAGGAGGCCCGCCATGGGTTTGGTACAGCGCGTCACGACGATCTTCAAGGCGAAGTCCAACGCGGCCCTGGACAAGATCGAAGATCCGCGCCAGACGCTTGATCTGTCCTACCAGCAGCAGCTCGACAACCTCACGAAGGTCCGCCGCGCGGTGGCCGACGTGGCGACGGCGCGCAAGCGGGTCGAGATCCAGGCGGAGCAGCTGAAGAGTCAGGGGGACAAGCTGGCCGAGCAGGCCAAGGCCGCCCTGGGCCAGGGCAACGAGTCCCTGGCCCGCGAGGCGCTCACCCGCCGCGAGGCCATCGCCGCCCAGCTCCAGGATCTCGACACCCAGCACGCCAGCATTGTGGAGCAGGAGGACAAGCTGACGGCCACCGCGCAGAAGCTCCAGACGGAGGTCGAGGCCTTCCGCACTCGCAAGGAGACCATCAAGGCCAGTTACACCGCGGCCGAGGCGTCCGCGCACGTCAACGAGGCCGTGAGCGGCATCTCGACCTCGATGTCCGACGCCGGCGCCGCCATGCAGCGCGCCCAGGACAAGGTCGCGACGATGCAAGCCCGCAGCGGCGCGCTGGACGAGTTGCTCGCCTCGGGGGCCCTCACCGACCTGACCGCGAGCCCCAGCGACGACATCCAGGCCCAACTCGACAAGGCCAGCGCCACCTCGAACGTCGACGCCCAGCTCGCCGCACTGAAGGCGCAGCTGTCGAGCGGGAGCGACGCGGGCGCCCTGGCCTCGGGCGACGCCGCCTCGAGCGAGGAGTCGAAGTAGTGGCCAGCGGTTCGAAGATCGAGAGCGACCGCGGGCTGAACGTCCGCATGTTCGTCACGGGGCTGGCCCTCGTGATCCTGTACATGATCATCGTGACCGTACTGCTGCGCGTGGGCCTCGGCCTGGGCTTCGTCATCGTGATCGCGCTGGCGCTGATCTTCTCCCAGTACTTCTTCTCGGACAAGATCGCGATGTTCTCGATGCACGCGCACGAGGTGACGCCCGAGCAGGAGCCCCGTCTGCACCAGATCGTCGACCGGCTCTGCCTGCTGGCCAACATGCCCAAGCCCCGAGTCGGCGTGTCGGAGATGGACATGCCCAACGCCTTCGCCACCGGACGCAACCCCAACCACGCGGTCATCTGCGCCACGCGCGGGCTGATGCGGCGGCTCTCGGACGAGGAGCTCGAGGCCGTCCTCGCGCACGAGTTGAGTCACGTCGCCCACCGTGACGTCGCGGTGATGACCA
>JAJYNX010000021.1 GCA_021786095.1 Actinomycetes bacterium
CGAGCGCCAGGGTCTCGTCACTCTCACGCAGTCCTCCGAGCACGAACTTCACGATAGAGAACACCACCGCCGTCCCGACGGCGGTGTAGCCGATGATCCACAGCGCCGCCAGGAACTGCTCCCAGAGCTGGTGGAAGGAGTGGGTGTAGAACCACCCGCCCACCGAGATGGCGCCCGCACCCTTGAAGTGCGCGCCGCTCACCCCGTACTCCACCATGCCGGGGTCGGCCAGGAACCCCACCAGCAGTCCTCCGACCAGGCCGGCGATCCCGTGGGTGTAGACCACGCCCATCGCGTCGTCCACCTTGGAGAAGGGGCGCACCCGCGACAGGTAGTTCCAGGCCACCCACACGATCGAGGCGGCGACCAGCCCGACCACGATCGCCCCCGTGCCGTTCACCCAGCCGGCGCTCGGGGTGATCGCGACCAGCCCGCAGAGCATGCCGTTGATCGCCCCGAGGAACGTCGGCTTCTTCTGGCGCGAGAAGAACATGTCCATCAGGACCCACGTCAGCACGCCGACCGCGGTGGCGACGTTGGTGTTGAGCACGGCGCTGGCCGCGTCGGCCCCGGCGTAGAAGGGGTCGCCCCCGTTGAAGCCGTTCCAGCCGAGCCAGAGGATCCCGGCGCCGATCGCGACCATCATCAGGTTGCTCGGGAACGCGTTCTCACGGTCCTGCCAGCGCCGGGGGCCGACGATGGCCGCGCCGACGAAGGCGGCGACCCCGGCCGACAGGTGGATCACGTAGCCGCCGGAGTAGTCCACCGCCCCCTTCTGGGCGAAGAACCCCCCGCCCCAGAGCAGCGCGGCGTTCACGCAGTAGATCATCGTGATCCACAGCGGCACGATCAAGAGCCACGCCTTGAACTTGAGCCGACCCACCAGTCCACCGAGGAAGAGCAGCGGCGTGATGGCGGCGAAGACGAACTGGAAGTAGGCCAGCGTCGCGGTGGAGAAGTGAAAGGGGATGGCCGAGTTCGCGCCCGAGACCGCCTGGCCCTGCTCGGCGCCGGCGGTGGAGAGCGGCTGGAAGTGCCCGATGAACCCACTCCAGAACGACCCCGTGGGCCCGAAGTGGGCGAGGTGGCCGAAGGCCAGGTTGTAGCCCCAGAGCATCCACACCACCAGGGTCAGCGAGAAGCCGGTGAAGACCATCATCATGGTGTTGACGATCCACTTCTTGCGCACCAGCCCGCCGTAGAGGACGGCGATCCCCGGCAGGCTCATCAGCCCGACCAGCGTCGCCGCCACCAGTTGCCAGGTATTGTCAGCCGGATTCAGCCAACTCGGGTAGGGGATGATCGTCGCGAAGGACACGGCCGCTCCTCGGTACTCGGAGAGGGCGACGCTGACCTCTGGTTGCGACCAGCGTGCCAAGCCCGCGTTTCGTCCCCGTTAGCGACGTGTTTCGGCTCGATGAACTACGCCGCCGCGGCGGCTCCCCTATGGCGCGACGGCGCCCGGCTCGGCCCCCGAGCCGGCCAGGGACCGTTCGACCACCTGGGCGATGTCGAGCACCGCGACGTTCTCGCGGCCCAGGGCCTTGACCGCGTCGTCGATCATGATCATGCAGAAGGGGCACGCGGTGGACACCACGTCGGCGCCCGTGGCCAGCGCCTCCTCGGTTCGCTCCATGTTCACGCGCTTGCCGATATTCTCCTCGAGCCACATGCGCGCCCCGCCCGCCCCGCAGCAGAAGCCACGCTCGCGGTGGCGCGCCATCTCCAGCTGGGTCAGCCCGGGGATCGCGTCGAGCACGCTGCGCGGCTCGTCGAACACCCGGTTGTGACGCCCCAGGTAGCACGGGTCGTGGTAGGTGACGGTGCCGCTGTAGCTGAGGCCCGGCACCAGGCGCCCGGTCGCCACCAGGTGGTTGAGCAGCTCGGCGTGGTGGATCACCTCGTAGTTCCCGCCCAGATCGGGGTACTCGTTCTTCAGCGTGTTGAAGCAGTGGGGGCAGCTGGCCACGACCTTCTTCGCCCCCACCGCGTCGAGGGTGGCGATGTTGGCCTTGGCCATCTCCTGGAAGAGGTACTCGTTGCCGATGCGTCGCGCGGGGTCCCCCGAGCACGACTCGCGCGGGCCCAGCACCGCGAAGGCGACGTTGGCACGGTGCAACATACGCGCGACCGACTCGGCCTGCTTGCGGCCGCGCTCGTCGAGTGAGCCGGCGCAGCCCACCCAGTACAGGTACTCCACGTCGTCGGGGATCGCGCCGTCCACCACCGGCACCTCGAAGTCGAGGTTGGCCAGCCACTCGGTGCGCTTGGACGAGCCCAGCCCCCAGGGATCGCCCTGATTCTCGAGGTTGCGCAGCAGCAGTCCCGCCTCACTGGGGAAGCGTGACTCCATGAGTACCTCGTAGCGGCGCATGTCGATGATCGCGTCGACGTGCTCGATGTCCACCGGGCACTGCTCGACGCAGCTGCCGCAGGTCGTGCACGACCACAGCACGTCGGGGTCGATCGTCGTGGGCACCAGCGTCGCGACCTCACCCTCGCTCGACCCCGAGAGCAGGCGATCGGCCGAGGCGAACATGTTCTCGCGCAGTCCCATGATCAACAGCTTCGGGCTCAACGGCTTGCCGGTCGTCCACGCCGGGCACACCGACTGGCACCGCCCGCACTCCGTGCAGGTCGCGAAGTCGAGCATCTGCTTCCAGGTGAAGTTCTCCATGGTGCCCACACCGAAGACCGTGTCCTCGGTGACGTGCTCCATATCCATGTCGGGGGTCTTGTCGAGGCCCCCGAGGGCCCGCGGACGGCGCGAGAAGGCGACGTTGAGCGGCGCGAAGAAGATGTGCAGGTGCTTGGAGTACGACACGAACACCAGGAAGCCCGCGATCACGGCGATGTTGGCCAGCAGGAACGTCGCCTCGAGCACGCTGTTCACCCCGGTGCCCAGGGGCCGCAGCCACACCGCCACCACGTGGCTCGCGAAGGCCCACTTCGACTGCCCGTAGGGGAAGTGGCCGGTGTCGATCTGGGCGCCCCGGTAGACCAGCAGCGTGATCACGACCAACGCGATCAGGGCCAGGGTGAGCCAAGCCGCCCCGAGGTGGCTGCCGTAGAAGCGGCTGTCGCGCTGTTTGCGCGCGGGGGCGTTCACGACGCGGATGATGCTGAAAACGACCAGCGCCACCAGCACTGCGGTCGCGAAGAAGTCCTCGGCGAAGCCCAGCCAGTTGCTCTGCCCGATCAGCGGGATGTGGAAGCTGCGCTGGAAGAGCGCGCCGTAGGCCTCGATGATGGTCGCAAGCAGGACCGTGAAGCCCCACATGGTGAAGAAGTGCGCGACGCCCGGCACCGTCCAGCGCAGCAGCTTGCGCTGGCCCGCCACCTCGACGACCTCGGCCTCACTGACCCGGCGAAAGCCCGACCAGCGCCGCGGCGCGGGCTGGCCCGCGCGGATCACGCGCGAGAGCCAGTAAAAACGTCGGCCGGCGATGGTGAAGCACACCACCGAGATGACCAGTCCGATAATGATCCGTGCTAGCACCGCCACTCTCCCGTCCGCACCAACGCTCCCGTCGCCCTAAGTCAAGAAGTTCTGCGAGTACCGGCTCGCGGTCGGCCCGCGCTGGCCCCGGTACTTCGAACCGAGCCCCTCAGTCCCGTAGGGCCGATCGGCCGGCGTCGTCATCTCGAAGAAGCTGATCTGGCCGATCTTCATCCCCGGATAGAGCGTGATCGGCAGGTTGGCGACGTTGGACAGCTCCAGCGTGAGGTGGCCGTCCCATCCCGCGTCGACGAACCCCGCCGTGGAGTGGATCAACAGGCCGAGCCGGCCCAGCGAGCTCTTGCCCTCGAGGCGCGCGACCAGGTCGGCCGGCAGCGCCACGCGCTCGATAGTCGAGCCCAGCAGGAACTCGCCCGGGTGCAGAATCATCGGATCGTCGGGACCGACATCGATAAGTTCGGTGAGGTCCTCTTGCGCCTCGCGCACGTCGATCACGCGCTGGGAGTGGTTGCGAAAGACTCGAAACAGTTGGTCGACGTGGAGGTCGACCGAGGAGGGCTGCACGCAGTCGTCGCCCAAGGGGTCAATGACGATCCGGCCCTGCGCGAGAGCCTCCTTGATAGAACGATCGGAGAGCACCATAACCCTGGCAACCATACCGCTCCGTAACCGGTGCACTCTGATACAGGCGCCTGATGATTCGGACCGAGCGCCTGGCACCCGTGTCGCATCGCGAGCAGACCCGGGTGTGCAGTACGATGGTGCCTTCGCGGGCGTAGTTCAGCGGCAGAACATCAGCTTCCCAAGCTGAGAACGCGAGTTCGATTCTCGTCGCCCGCTCCAAGGCTTTCCCGCCGAAATCCTTGAAATTCAAGGCT
>JAJYNX010000034.1 GCA_021786095.1 Actinomycetes bacterium
AGCTCGCCGATGATGGCCCGACCACCCGCCCCCGACAGATCGTCGAGCGCCCGCGCCAGCGCCTCCGCGCGCGCCGTCGTGCGCGTGGCCACCTCGCTGGCCTCGCGAAGTGCGGCGTCGGCGTCGCGCCGGCGCGCCTCCGCCTCGGCGGCCGCGCGCTCGGCCCGCTCGCGCGCGAGGCGCGCCTCGTCGAGTTGCTCGCGCCCCGCGACGCGCGACCCCTCCAGCGCCGCGAGCCGCGTCGCGGCGGCGTCGGCCGCCGCGCGCGCCTCGTCGAGGCGTTGGGACGACCGGTGAGCGCTCTGCGCGGACGCCGCCCGCGAGCGCTCGAGCAGCGCGGCGCGCTCACTCAGGGAGTCCAGGAGAGCGGCCTGCGCCTCGAAGGTGCCCGTTTCCCACGCGGCCTCGTGACTCTGCTGCGCGCGGGCGAGCTCGCCGCGGGCGTCGGCCAACGCGACCCGGTGCGCGTGGATCTGCTCCTCCTCGGCGCCCAGCGCCCCCAGGTCGGCCTCCAGGCGCGCCCCGTCGGCCTCGAGCGTGGCGATGACGTTCTCGTCGGCCGCGGCCACCAGCGCCGCGCGCAGCGAGCGACGCCGCTCGTCGATCACCGACGCCGCCCCGCGCGCCCGCTCGCCCAGCCCCTGCAGGGTGCCGAGCGTCGACGCCAGGACCTCCTCGCGGTGACTCGCCATGTCGGCGGCGGCGGCCGACGCCTGGGCGTCGAGAGCCACCAGCTCTCGACGTAGGTCGCGATCACGCGTCCGGGCGTCGCCCAGGGCCGCGTCGAGCTGGGCGCGCCGCGTCGCGAAGTGGGCCAGGCGCCGGGCGTAGGCCACGTGGCGGGCGGCGCGCAACTGCTCCTCGAGTTCGGCGAAGGCGCGGGCCGACTGGGCCTGGCGCTCGAGGGGCCGCATCTGTCGGCGCACCTCGCGCACCAGGTCGCCGAGTCGCTCGAGGTTCTCCTGGGTCTGGGCGAGGCGGCGTTCGCTGCGCTCCTTGCGCCGCCGGTGCTTGAGCACGCCCGCGGCCTCCTCGATCACCGCGCGCCGGCTCTCGGGACTGGAGTTGAGGATGGCGTCCAACTGGCCCTGGCCGATGATCATGTGCTGTTGGCGGCCCACGCCGGAGTCGCTCAACAGGTCCTGGACGTCGAGCAGCCGGCAGGTGGTGCCGTTGATGGCGTACTCGGAGTCACCGTTGCGAAAGAGAGTGCGCGAGATCGTCACCTCAGCCCCGTCGATCGCCAGGCGACCCGAGGAGTTGTCCAGGGTCAGGGCGACCTCGGCGCGGCCGAGGGCCGGACGAGTGGCGGTGCCCATAAAGATGACGTCGTCCATCTTGGCGCTGCGCAGCGCGCGCGTGCTCTGGGCACCGAGCACCCACGTGACCGCGTCGACGACGTTGGACTTGCCCGACCCGTTGGGACCGACCACGGCGGTCACGCCGGGCTCGAACTCGAGGACTGTGGTGTCGGCGAAGGACTTGAAGCCCTTCATCGTCAGTCGCTTGAGAAACACGGGTAGACGCTAGCAACCTTCCGCGGGGTCTCGGTGGCTAGCTCTGGCACTTGGGACAGAAGTACGACCCGCGCTGACGCAGCGTGATCCGCTCGATCGGCGTGCGGCACTGGTAGCAGGGCAGTCCCTCGCGGTTGTACACCTGATGGTGCTCCTGGTAGGTGCCCGCCTTGCCGTCGGGGTCGACGAACTGCTCGTCGGGCAGGGTCGACCCGCCGTACTTGATGGCGTCGTTCAGGATCTCGGGGATCGCGCGGTGCAGGCGGCGGATCTCCACGCTCGACAGCGAGTCCGCCGGCCGTGCGGGTCGCAGCCCCGCGTGGTAGAGGATCTCGTCGCCGTAGATGTTCCCGATGCCCGCGACGATGTCCTGATCGGTCAGGAACACCTTGAGCGCGGTCGAACGACTCCGCGTGATGGCGGCGAAGCGGTCCCACCCGACCTGATCCATGAAAGGGTCGAGGCCCAGGTGAGCCAGTTCCGGCACGCGCCGGCGCAGGTCGAGCCCGTCGCCGCCGATCGAGAGGCGCGCGAAGGACGACACGGGGGGCTCGTCGCCCGGCGCCGCCGGCGTCGAGACGAAGAGCTCGCCGAAGGTGCGCGGATCGACGAAGCGCAGTTCGCCGGCCGGCGAGAGGGTGAAGACCACGTGGGTGTGGGTGGCCTTCGCCTCGCGCGGGCCCTTCGCGCGGCGCAGCTGGCCGGTCATGCCCAGGTGCACGACGAGGTGGCTCGCGTTGTCCAGCCCGAACACCAGGTACTTGCCGAGTCGCTCGACGCTCTTGATCGTGCGCCCCTCGATCAGCGCGCGGAAGTCCTTGGCGCTCTTGTGGCGGCGCACCACGCGACCGTTGGTCACCGCGGCGGTCTTGATCCGCCGGCCCGGCATGTCGCGGGCCAGCGACGCGCGCACCGTCTCCACCTCGGGTAGCTCAGGCATCCTCACGCGCCTCCCACGCCGCTCGCGCGGCCTGCAGTTCCGAACTCTTCTTCGAGCGTCCGCGCCCGCGCCCGCACACCCGCCCGTCGAGCAGCACCGTGGCCTCGAAGCGGGTGTCGTGCGCCGGACCCGAGGCGATCGTGACGTACTGCGGGGTCCCACGCCCCGTGGACTCGGCCCACTGGCGCAACTGGGTCTTGGGGTCGACGTCGTCGGGGCGCCGCGCGGCCTCGCGCACGTCGTCGGCGAGGGCCGACTGGACGAAGTCGCGCGCGCTCTCGTAGCCCCGCTCCAGGTAGAGCGCCGCGACCACCGCCTCGAAGCTGTCGGCCAGCAGGGACGCGCGCTCGAGCCCGCGCGACTTGACCTCGCCGCGTCCGACGCGCACGAAGTGCGAGAGGCCCAGGCGGGTCGCGGCCCGGGCCAGCGCCGCCTCGTTGACCACGCGCGAGCGCACCAGCGAGCCCGATCCCTCGTCGAGCGTCGGGTACTCGCGCACGATCAGGTCGGCGATCGCCAGGTCCACCACGGCGTCGCCGAGGAACTCCAGGCGCTCGTTGGACGGGCAGCCGTGCTCGGCGGCGTAACTCGAGTGCGTCACCGCCACCGTGAGCAGCTCGCTGTCGGCCGCGAGCCCCAATCGATCAGCCAGCGGGTCAAGTGACGAGGGCACTCGACACCAGTCCCGTCAGCCCACTCGTAGCCTGGCGACCAGGTAGTCCACCGCCGCGTGCACGCTCGACAGGCCCTCCAGGTCCGCGTCGTCGATGTGGAAGCCCTCGACCTGGGTGGCCAGACGCTCCTCGAGCGCCTCAACCAACTCGATCAGGGCCAGCGAGTCCGCGCCCAACTCCGTGAAGGGGACGTCCTCGCCGATCTCCTCCACGGGCCTCTCCAGGATGACGGCGAGCTGCTCGCGCACCAGCGCCGTCAGATCGTCGCGCGAGAGGGACGGGTTCGTCGCGTCGCTCATGGCCTCCCCTTGTCCGTACGTCGCACGACGCCAGACTACCGAGAACGCGGGCACCCCGCCATCATTATGCGCCTTGATCAGGTCGTATGGTCTCGCGCAGGGTCGCGACGACCCCTTCGCGGTCCATCTCGGCGGCCACCCGCAACGCGTTCATGATCGCCGTCGCGTTCGAGGAGCCGTGACTGATCACGCAGATCCCATTGAGGCCGAGAAGCATGGCGCCCCCCTGGTTCTCGGGCGCCAGTCGGGCGACCGTGGGCCCGAGCGGACCGAGCAGGACCCGCCCCGCCGCGCGGGTGCTCTCGTCGGTGTCGATCGCCGCCAACACGGTCGAGACGACGAAGGTGAGGGCCCCCTCGAGCGTCTTCAGTGCGACGTTCCCGGTGAAGCCGTCCGTCACCACCACGTCCACCGGCGACGGGATCAGGTCGCGCCCCTCGACGTTGCCCGCGAACGTGAATCCCTCGAGCGTGCCCAGCAGCCGGTGCGTCTCCTTGACCAGCGGCGTGCCCTTGGACGGCTCCTCGCCGATCGACAGCAGCCCCACGCGAGGGTCCGCCACCCCGTAGTGCGTGCGCACGACCGCCGCGGCCATCTGGGCGAACTGGCCGAGCATCTCGGCGGTGCACTCGGCGTTCGCCCCGGCGTCCACGAGCAGCGTGGACGTCGTGCCGGGGTTGGGCAGCGGCGTGGCGATACACGGGCGCAGGACGCCGGGCAAACGACCCATTCGCAGCAGTGCCGCGGCCATCGTGGCACCGGTGTTGCCCGCCGACACCATCGCGCTGGCGCGACCGTCGCGCACCAGTTCGGCCGCTCGCACCAGGGAGGAGTCCTTCTTTCGCCGCACGCTGGCGGCGGGGTCGTCGCCCATCTCGATCACCTCGGAGCAGGCGACCACCTCGAGACCTTGGGGGTCGCCGAGGCGCTCGGGCACGCCCACGAGCAGGACCTCGAGTCCCCACTCGTCCACGGCGCGGCGCGCGCCCGCGACGATCTCTGCGGGAGCGAAGTCACCACCCATCGCGTCCAGGGCGATGGGAAGGGACAACTCAGTCGACCTCGACGGCGACGCGGCCCTTGTACCACCCGCAGTTCGGGCAGACCACGTGAGGCAGCTTGGCGCTCGAGCACTGGGGGCACAGGCTGCGCGACGGGCGGACGAGACGCCAGTTGCTGGCCCGACGGCTACGCGTCTTGGCCTTGCTGGTCTTGTGCTTGGGAACGGCCATCGGTCTTCTCTTTCAACTCGCCGGGTCAGACGCCGCCGACGTCGTCGGGGAGGTCCATGAATCGGAGTTCGTCCAGTGTAGCCCAGCGCGGATCGGTCTCGGGCTGGCACTCGCAGGTGGTCTCGTTGCGGTCGGCGCCACAGACGGGGCACAGTCCCCGGCAGTCGTCACGGCACAGCGGCGCGAGAGGGAGGTCCAGCAGCACGGCGTCACGCACCAGGCGGCGCAAGTCGATCACGTCGCCGTCGATGGGGTAGGCCTCCTCGTCGACGGGATCGCGGTGGGACACGAATCGCTCGGCGACGGCCACGTCGCTCACGCCGGTCACCGCGGCCGAGCAGCGCCGGCAGGTTCCGTGCCAGGGCGCACCCACCCGCCCGCGCGCGCGTAGCCCCCCGGCGTAGCTCTCCAGACGCAGTCGCACGCTCACCGTCGCGTCGGGCCAGACGTCAGTCTCGGCCGGGCCCCGGGGATCGAACTCGCGCTCCTCGTCGAAGGGCGCCGTGAAGGACACCTCGGTGACCGAGGGCACGTCGCGCAGCAGTCGCGCGACCGGGACCAGGTACGGCGAGGTCACGGCTCAGAAGGCGTCCTGATCGAAGAAGGGCGTCGACTCGGGGGGCTGCTCGACGTAGGACTCGGGCGCGCTCGCGACGTCGCTCGGGGCCTCCTCCCCCACGTTGCCCAGCATCGACGTCGGTGGCGCCTGCGCACTGAGCCGCTCGCGCCCCGAGTGGGCGGTCTTGAGCAGCCGCTCCAGCACGATCTCGAAGTTCGCCAGCTTCCCGTCGATGAAGTCCTCGGACTGGTTGATCAACTGGCGCGCGCGCGCGTGGGCGTCACCAATGATCTGGTCCGCCTTCAGGCGCGACTGGCGCACCACCTCGGTCTTGTCCACCATGCGCGCGGCCTCCGCGCGCACCTGGTCCATGAGTTGCTGCGCCTTCTGCATCTCCTGGCTCATCAGCTCCTCGCGGTCGCGCAGGGCCCAGCGCGCCTCACGAATCTCGTCGGGCAGGTTGTGTAGTGCCTGCTCCAGCAGCGCCAGCACCTCCTCGCGCGGCACGAGCGCCGAGTTCGACAGGGGCATCTGCTTCGCGTTCGCGACCAGGTCGATCAGGTCACGTAGGTCGGTCTCCAGGTCGCGGCGCGCGTGCTGGGCCGGGTCGAGGAACTCCTCGGGATCATCGTAGCCGTCAAAGGACGTCATCGCCGCCTCCCGGGAATCGCTCGCGGATGCGCTTGGCGACCGGCTCGGGCACGAAGGACGTGATGTCGCCGCCGTAGCGTGCCACCTCGCGCAGGAGCCGCGAGGCGATGAACGAGTGGCCCGAGCTCGTGGGGATGAAGAGGGTCTCCACGCCGGCCAGCGACCGGTTCATCTGGGCCATCTGCAACTCGCTCTCGAAGTCCGACACCGCCCGCAGGCCCTTGACGATGGCCGTGGCGCCCACGTCACGGGCCACGTTCACCAGCAGCGAGGAGATCGAGACGATACGCACCGAGTCGATGTGGGCGCAGGACTCGGCGATCATGTCGCGGCGCTCGTCGAGACTGAACAGCGGCTCGGTCTTCTGGGGGTTGCGAATGGCCGCCACCACGATCTCGTCGAAGATGAGCGCCGCGCGCTCCACCACCTCGAGGTGTCCGTTGTGGAACGGGTCGAAGGAGCCCGGGATCAGTCCGACCGTCACTCGTCGCGCCCGTTCGTGGGTTCTAACATCGTTACGAGCGTAGTGCCGTATCGCTTGGACTTGGTGACCATCCACCCCGGGGGCGGATCCGTGGTGCGGTCGTTCTCGATCACCGCGCGCCGCGCGGGGACCGCGTCGAGCAGCGCCCGGGCGTCCAGCGGACCGTAGGGGGGGTCGGCCAGCACCAGGTCCAGCGCGATCGGGGGCTGCCAGCCCGGCAGTGCGGCCCGCACCAGGTGCGCGCGCCCCTCGAGGCCCAGGGGCGCGAGGTTCTCGCGAACCGCCGCCAGGCACGCCGGATCATCGTCGACGAAGAAGACGTCGCGCGCGCCGCGCGAGAGCGCCTCGATGCCCATCGCCCCGCTCCCGCAGTACAGGTCGGCGACCACCAGTCCTCGCAGCCCCCCCCGGCTCTCGAGCATGGAGAAGATCGCCTCGCGGGTGAAGTCGGTCGTGGGCCGCACCGAGGCAGGGATCCTGGCCCGAAGCGAACGCCCCCGGGCGGCGCCACCGATCACTCGCACCACCCCAGGCTACGTGGTGGCGCCTCACCCCTGGAAGAGGAAGCCCACCTCCGAGGGCTCCACCAGCAGGCGTAGCTCACCGACCAGCTGGTCCGCGGCGTCACCGTCCTCGACCAGGTTCGCGGCGACGTCACGCGCCGCGACGAGCAGGTCCTCATCGCCGCGCAGCGACGCCACGCGAAGGTCGCTGCGCCCGCGCTGGCGCGTCCCGAGCAGGGTGCCCTCGCCGCGTAGGTCCAGGTCGATCTCGGCCAGGGCGAAGCCGTCGTGGGAGTCCACCAGCGCCGTGAGCCGGGCGCGGGCCTCGTCGCTCGGCGCGTCGCCGAGCAAGAAGCAGTAGCCCCGATCGCCCGCGCGACCAACCCGCCCGCGCAGCTGGTGCAGCTGGGCCAAGCCGAAGCGCCAGGCGTCCTCGATCACGATCACACTCGCCTCGGGGACGTCGACGCCCACCTCGATCACGACCGTGGCGACCAGCACGTCGAGCGCGCCGTCACGAAACGCGCCCATCACCTGCTCCTTCTCGGCGGGCTTCATCTGACCGTGCAGCAGCCCCACCCGCAGTCCCGCCAGCTCGGTCGCGGCCAGGCGTTCGCGCTCGCTGACCGCGCTGGCGGCGACCACCCGGTCGGATCCCTCGACGAGGGGGCACACGACGAAGGCGCGTCGGCCGCGCGCCACCTCGGCGCGCACGAGTTCCCAGCCCTCGGACTCTCTACCGGCGCCGAGCCACCGTGTCACGACGGGCTGGCGACCCGCGGGCATCTCGTCGAGCACCGAGCGGTCCAGGTCGCCGAAGGTCACCATGGCGGCGGTGCGCGGGATGGGCGTTGCCGTCATGACCAGGACGTCGGGGTCGCGACCCTCGTCGGAACGCTCGCGACCGCGCGCGACCAGTTCCGCACGCTGGGCCACGCCGAAGCGATGCTGCTCGTCGATCACCACCACGCCGAGCGCCGCGAAGCGCACGTCCTCCTGGAGGAGCGCGTGGGTGCCTACCACGATGTCCACCGACCCGTCGGCCAGCCCCGCGAGCACGCCGACGCGCGCTCGAGAGCCGAGCGACCCGGTCAGCACGGCGATCGACAGGGGACGCTCGCCCCCGAGCACCCTCGCGTCGGGCACGCGAAGGTCGGCCAGGTCGGCGCGCAGCGACGCGGCGTGCTGCTCGGCCAGGACTTCCGTCGGCGCCAGGAGCGCCCCCTGGCGACCCCCGTCGACACCGACCACCAGCGCGCTGAGCGCCACCATCGTCTTGCCCGAGCCGACGTCACCCTGCAGCAGGCGCTGCATGGGCGAGGGGCGGGCGAGGTCGGCGAGCACCTCGCCCAGCACCCGACGCTGGGCGCCGGTCAGCGCGAAGCGGTGACCGGCGAGGAAGCGGCGAAGCAGCGACCCGCCGGGCGCGCCGGGCGCGACGTCGAGATCGGTCGGATCGACGGCGTGGGCCACGCCCGAGGACGCCGCCACCACGCGGCGCCGGCGCCGGGCCAGGGCCAGCTGCAGGCGCACGAACTCGTCGAAAGCCAGTCGTCGGCGCGCCGGCTCGACGTCCTCGAGTGCCGCCGGCCGATGCATCGCCCAGAAGGCGGCGGTACGATCGACCAGGCCCAGCGACTCGCACAGCGCGCGCGGCACCGGATCGGCCAGCGTCCCGCTGCGACGCAGGGCCTCGTCGACGTACCCGCCGATCTCCCAGCTGGTGAGCCGCGAGCGCTCCGAGGAGGGGTAGAGGGCGACGACGCGGCCGACACGAGTCGGGTCACGGGCCCCGCCGTCGACCCCCACGATCACGTCGACCACCGGGTTGGTCATCTGGCGCCGGCCCCGGTAGTCCTCCAGCCGACCGTAGAGCAGGACCTGGGTCCCGACGGGCAGCTGACGCTCGCGCCAGGCCTGGTTGAAGAAGACCACGCGCAGCGACTCGTCACCGTCGGTCGCGTCGAGCTCGACCAGCGAGCGCCCGTGGGAGGTACGCCGCGCGCGCAGCGCGCGCACGACGCCGACCACCGCAGCCTCCTCACCCAGCGCCAGGCTGGCCAACTCGGCACGGCGCGTGCGGTCCAGGTATCGCCGCGGGTAGAAGGTCAGCAGGTCGAAGATCGACGTCACGCCGAGTTCCGCGAGGGCCGCGGCGCGCGCGGGGCCCACGTGGTGCAACGCCGTCACTGGCACGTCGGCCAGGTCGCGCAGGGGTCGACCAGGTGCCGACGTCACTCCACGCCGACGTAGTAGGGGTACAGGGGCTGGCCCCCGTGGTGCACCTCCACGGCCAGTGACGGGTAGCGCTCGGCCAGGAACTCGGTGATCCGCCGCGTGTTCGCCGCGCTCGATCCGTCGCCCTCGATGATCGTGACCAGCTCGTGGGCCGGCGTCACCAGATCGCTCAGCAGCGCGGTCGCCGCTCCCGCGACGGACTCGGACACCGCGCGCACGCCCCGCGCGCTGAGCCCGATCCAGTCGCCCACGCGAACCTCACCGACATCGGTCCAGGTGTCACGCACCGCTCGGGTTACCTCGCCGGCCACGACGTGGGCGGCGGAGGCCGCCATCGCGATCGCGTTGTGATCGGCGTCGGCCGCGGGATCGTAGGCCAGCAGCGCCGCGAAGCCCTCGACGATCGAGGCCGTCGGCACCACGCGTACCGTCGCGTCGACCAGTCCCGCCACCTGCTCGGCCACCGGTCGGATGTTCGCGTTGTTGGGCAGGATCACGACCTGCGTGGAACCGACGGCGCGCACCGCCGCGACCATCTCCTCGGTGGACGGATTCATGGACTGCCCGCCCGAGACGACCGCGCGCACGCCCAGCGAGCGAAAGATGCGCGCCACGCCGTCACCCACCACCACGGCCACCACGGCCGTGGTGGGCGCCGTCACGTCGTCGACGGGTGGGGCCACGACGTCGGCCTCGCGTACCCACCGCTCCTCGATCACCTGCTCCGCCAGGTCGGTGACGCGGATGTTGCGGGGGCGTCCCGCGTCCAGCCCCGCCTCGATCGACGCACCGATGTCGTTGGTGTGGATGTGGCAGTTGTAGAGCCCGTCGCCGCCCACGATGGCGATCGAGTCACCCAGTCCCGCCCAGACGTCGCGAAACCCCGGCAGCGTCGCGTCGGGTGCGGCCAGGAGGAACATCACCTCGTAGCGCAGCTGGCCCACCGCGTCGTCGGGGTGAGCGACGACCTGCTCACTGACGTGCACGTGGATCGAGTCAGCCGGCGGCGCCACGGGCAGGGGGTCCCCCGCCACCACGTGGCAGAGGGCGTCGAAGAGCAGGACCAGTCCCGTGCCGCCCGAGTCGACGACGCCGGCCTGCTTCAACACCGCCAGCTGCTCCGGCGTGCGAGCCAGGGCGACGCGCGCGCGGTCGCGCGCCGAGCGCACCAGGTGCGTCAGCGAGTCCGTCGCGTCGGCGGCCCCTTGAGCGGCCGCGTGCGCGACGGACAGGATGGTGCCCTCCACCGGGCGCACCACCGCCTCGCGGGCCAACTGGTCCGCCCGCGACAACGACTCGGCGAGCAGCGTCGGCGTCACGGCCACCACCGCGCGCCACCGCTCGACGAGCCCCCGCAGGAGCTGGGAGAGGATCACCCCCGAGTTGCCCCGCGCTCCCATGAGCGACCCGTTCGCGATGGCCTGACAGACCGACTCCATCGTCGGCTCACCCGCGTCCGAGCCGAACGCCGCGACGACGGACTCGACGGTGAGGGTCATGTTGGTACCGGTGTCGCCGTCGGGCACCGGGTAGACGTTCAACCGGTTGATCACGTCGCGGTGCGAGCGCAGCAACGCGGCAAAAGTGGTGATGGCCGTGCGCACGTCGGTCGGCGAGAGCTTCGTGGGGGCCGTCATCGCTAGCGATGCTACAATGGCGATTCGGTTTCTACCCCATCGCTGATCCGCGGTGATGGCGGGGCGAAGGAGAAGGTTCATCATGGCGTCGGTCTGCGACATCTGCGGCAAGAAGCCGTCCTTCGGCATGAACGTCTCGCACTCGCACCGGCGCACCAAGCGGCGCTGGAACCCGAACATCCAGCGCGTACGCGCCCTGGTCGGCGCCACCCCCAAACGGCTCAACGTGTGCACGGGCTGCCTGCGCTCGGGCAAGGTCGTCAAGCCCGCGCGTCGCAGCGCCTGACGCGACCGACGACTCGGCGTCGAACCGGACGCCGACGCCACAGCCCGACCCGCACCGTGCGGAGCCGCTGACCGGCTCCACGTCACGTCGAGCGCCGATGACGCTCCGTGTCGCCGGTCGCCCACCGGCCCGCCCGATTCGGCGGCTCACAGTTGGTGCTGGTAGCCCCGACGCACGAACTCCCGACCACGCCAGCGGCGCCGATCGTGATCGGCCACGACGCGACCGATCACGATCGGTGCCGCGAGACCGCGATCGTCGAAGATCATCTGGAGACGTGCGAGATCCCCCGTGGCGATGAGCAGCTCGTAGTCCTCTCCCCCGGCGATCGCCTCGTCCGGCGTGGCCCCGCGGGCCACCGGGACGTCGTCCAGCTCGAACCCGACGCCCGAGGCGTCGGCCAGACGATGCAGGTCCAGCCCGAGCCCGTCGCTCAGGTCCATCATCGCGTGCACCCCGGCGTCGCGCGCGGCTCGCCCCTCGCGTAGTCGCGGCCACGGCCGACGGTGGGCCACCACCAGCTCGTCGGCCAGTGGCGCTCCCTCGCGCCGCCGACGCAGACCCGCGGCCGCGCGACCGAGCGCCCCGGTGACCACGAGGACGTCGCCCTCGCGCGCACCACGGCGCAGCACCGGATTGCCCCCCGGGCAGTCGCCGATCACCGTCACGGCCACGAAGACGTCGCGCGAGCGGGTCAGGTCCCCTCCCACCACCGGACACCCCGTGGCCGCGGCGGCGTCGGCGATCCCGCGGTGCAGCTCCTCCAGGTCCGTACCGGGCGGCGAGCCGACCGCCACCACGACGCCGCGCGCGTACGCCCCCATCGCCGCGAGGTCCGAGACCGCTGCGGCGACCGCCTTGAAGCCCAGGTCCTCCAGGGGGAACAGGTGGGCGTCCAGATGCACCCCCCAGACCGCCGCGTCGGTACTGATGATCGTACGCCCGACCAGGGGTGACAGGACCGCCGCGTCGTCACCGACGTGCACCTCGCCCGGCGGGATCGCACGCCGGGTCACGATGCGCGCGATACGCTCCACGATGTCGTCTTCATTGCGGGTGAGCCCCTCACGGGGCGCCGGTGGGTCAGTCACAGTGAACGCGACGTCGCAGGACCAGAAGCGCGCCGACCGGCGGCGTGCCAGCAACGAAGGACAACACCACGTGACCTACCCCACCACGAACCGGCGTCTGATCGCCTGGGTTGACGAAATAGCCACGCTCACCACCCCCGATCGTATCCAGTGGTGCGACGGGTCGGCGCAGGAGTACGACGAGCTCTGCCAGTTGCTCGTCGACAACGGCACCTTCACCAAACTCTCCGACGCCAAGCGGCCCAACTCCTACTGGGCGGCCTCGGACCCCGAGGACGTGGCGCGCGTCGAGGACCGCACCTTCATCTGCTCGGCGCGCGAGGAGGACGCCGGGCCCACCAACAACTGGCGCGACCCCGACGAGATGCGCGTCGCCCTCAACGAACTCTTCACCGGGTGCATGGCGGGGCGCACCATGTACGTGATCCCCTTCTCCATGGGCCCCCTGGGCTCACCCATCTCCCACGTCGGCGTCGAGATCACCGACTCGCCCTACGTGACCGTCTCGATGCGCATCATGACCCGCATGGGCTCGGGCGTCCTCGAGGTGTTGGGCGAGGACGGCTCGTTCGTGCCCTGCCTGCACTCGGTCGGCGCCCCCCTGGCCCCCGGCCAGGTCGACGTGCCGTGGCCCTGCGACGCGGACAACAAGTACATCGTCCACTTCCCCGAGACGCGCGAGATCATCTCCTACGGCTCGGGCTACGGCGGCAACGCCCTGCTGGGCAAGAAGTGCTTCGCGCTGCGCATCGCCTCGGTCATGGCTCGCGACGACCAGTGGCTGGCCGAGCACATGCTCATCCTGAAGCTGACCAACCCCGCCGGCGAGACGCGCTACGTCACCGGCGCCTTCCCCAGCGCGTGCGGCAAGACCAACCTGGCCATGCTGGTGCCCACATTGCCCGGCTGGAAGGTGGAGACCATCGGCGACGACATCTGCTGGATGAAGCCCGGCCCCGACGGTCGTCTCTACGCCATCAACCCCGAGGCGGGATTCTTCGGGGTCGCCCCGGGTACCAACCTGCGCACCAACCCCAACGCCATGTACTCCATCGAGGCCAACACGATCTTCACCAACACCGCGTTGACCGACGACGGCGACGTGTGGTGGGAGGGAATGAGTGATCCCCCCGCCCACCTGACCGACTGGCGCGGGCGCTCGTGGACGCCCGACTCGACGACGCCGGCCGCCCACCCGAACTCGCGCTTCACCGCCCCCGCCAGCCAGGACCCCGCGATCGCCCCGGAGTGGGAGGACCCCGCGGGCGTGCCGATCGACGCCATCCTCTTCGGCGGGCGCCGCGCGAGCGTCGTCCCCCTCGTGTTCGAGTCGCGCAACTGGGACCACGGCGTCTTCCTCGGCTCGATCATGGCGTCGGAGACGACGGCGGCCGCCACCGGCCTCGTGGGCCAGCTGCGCCGCGACCCCTTCGCGATGCTGCCGTTCTGCGGCTACAACATGGCCGACTACTTCGCCCACTGGCTCAGCTTCACCGACCACGTCGACGAGTCGAAGCTGCCCACGATCTTCTACGTCAACTGGTTCCGCCGGGGCGAGGACGGCCGCTTCCTGTGGCCCGGCTACGGCGAGAACAGCCGCGTGCTGGAATGGGTGTTCGAACGAGTCGCGGGACGCGGCGACGCGGTGGAGACCCCGATCGGCTTCGTGCCGAGCGCGACGGGGCTCAACGTCGAGGGCCTCGACGTGTCGCGCGAGGACCTCGACGAGCTCCTGCGCGTCGACCACGACGAGTGGCGCCTCGAGGTGCCGAGCATCCGCGAGCACTACGCCCAGTTCGGTCACCGCCTCCCCGCCCGGCTGGAGGCTCAGGTGGACGACCTCGAGGCGCGCCTCGCGGCACAGTAGGTCAGTCGGCGGTCTCGGCGTCCGCGACAATCAGTCGCGGGCCCGACGGCCAGTCGAAGTAGCGCCACGTCCAGTTGATCATGACCCGGAGGCGGTTGCGGAACCCCACGAGGTAGAACAGGTGCAGGCCCAGCCACGCCCACCAGCCGAGCGTTCCCCGCACGAGACCCACGCCCGGCACCTGAGCGACCGCCGCGCGCCGGCCGATGGTCGCCATCAGACCCTTGTCGCGGTACACGAAGGGGCGCGTGGGCTCACCGCGCAACGTCGCGAGGATCTGCTCGGCGCAGTGGCGACCCGACTGGATGGCCACGGGAGCGAGCTGGGCGCAGAGCTCGCGCTCCCCCCGGGGCACCGCGGCCGCGTCACCGGCGGCCCACACGTTGGGGCGATCGACGAGGCGCAGGTCCGCGCGCACGAGGGCGCGACCCGCCGGACCGGACGCTTCCTGGAGAGCGTGAGCCAGGGTGCCGCTGGCCGTGACGCCGGCCGCCCAGATGACGGCGGCCGTCTCGAGGCGTTCACCGTCGGCGAAGCGCAGCGCGCGCGACTCCACCTCCACCACCGAGCGGCCAAACTGGACGTCCACCCCCATGCGGGCCAACTCGCGCGCGGCGTAGCGACCGGCGGGAGCGGACATCCCGGTCAGCAGGCGCGCCGCCTGGTCGACCAGCACGACGCGCACGTCCGACGGATCGAGACGCAACCCGTCACGGCGAATCGCGATGCGCACGAGCTCCGACAGCGCGCCCGCGGTCTCTACGCCCGTCGGTCCGCCACCCACGACCACGAACGTGAGCGATTGCCGCGCGTCCGAGGCGGCCGCGTCGGCCTCCTCGAGGGATGCGAGGAGTCGGTTGCGTAGCCGTCGCGCGTCCGCGAGCGAGTAGAGGGGCATGGCGAACTGCGCCGCGCCCGGGATCGCGAAGTAGGCCGCCGTCGCCCCGGTGGCCACCACCAGGTGGTCGTAGGCGATCGCCGACCCGTCCTCGAGCAGGATGCGCCCCGCGTCGTGGTCGACCTCGCGCACCACGCCGTGGCGAAAGCCGATGTTGTCCGACGACCCGAAGATCGTTCGGATCGGGTAGGCGACGTCCGCCGGCTCGAGCCCCGCCGTCGCCACCTGGTAGAGCAGGGGCAGGAACGTGTGGAAGTTGTGTCGGTCCACGACGGTCACGCGCACGGGCTGATCAGCCAGACGGCGCGCGGCCGCCACTCCCGCGAAGCCGCCGCCGACGATCACCACGTGCGCGAGCGGGACCGGGGTCGGATCGGGGTGCGCGGGCGGTGCCATGCTCCAGTACAGCACACGCGCTCTCACTGGGCCGACGGCGACCGGTGACCTCGCGCGTAGGCCGCCGCCGTCGCCAACGCGACGACCGCCACCAGTCGATCGCCCACGCCAAAGGAGAGGGCCACGGCGACCGGTAGCAGCCCACCCACCACCCACGCCAACTGCTGACGCACCGCGAAGCGGGCGAAGGTCCGCCCCTGGGCCCCCGGCGCGACGAGACGCTGGGTCACGGCGTCGAAACTCGGCTGCGCCACCGCGGCGCACATCCCGAACCACCCCGCGAGGACCGTCTGGACGACCAGGGTGGGCTCGACGCTGGCCAGGGCCGCCCCGAGACCCGCCCCAACCAGGGCCACGCTCAGCAGTGTCGACTCGCGCCACACGTTGCGCAGACGCGTCACCGCCCCGAGTCCGCCGAGCGAGCCCACGCCGCTCAAGGCCAGGGCCGTCGCGTACCACCCGAGGCCGGCGTTGTCGCGGCGCAGCCCGAAGGCCAAGAGGAAGGTCGCGAAGCCCACGACGAAGCGCATCGCCGAGGCGGCGGCGAGACCCCAGAGCAGCTCGTCCTCGCCCCACGGGTTCAGCGCGTGGAAATCGCGCTCGATCTGGCTCATCTCGCTCACCGGGCGCTCGGCGTGGCGCGACGGACTGGGCAGCCGCGTGCTCGAGACCGTCGCCGCCGCGTACACCACCGCCGCCACCACGAGCACGCTGACCGCGTCGATGCCCTTCAACAGCCCCGCGCCAATGGAGCCCGCGAGCAGCCCGGCCAGTGTGCCCAGCAGCGTCAGCTGCGCGTTGAATCCGGCGAAGCCCGACTTCTCGGTGACACCTCCGGCGGGCCACCCGGCGCGCCCGACCCGCTCCCCGTGGTCGTCGAACTGGTCGCTGCGCGCCATCTCGGGCACCAGCGTGCCGCGCGTCACCCCGTAGAGCTTCGACGACACCAGGACCAGGAACGCCGCCGGGTAGAGCCAGAGCGAGGTGAGGTGTTGGCTCATGAACCAGCACAGCAGCACCCGGGCACCCGCCGAGAGCGCCACCAGCACCCGCCGACCGTGCAACGAGCGATCAATCAGGGGACCCAACAGGGGCGACACCACGGCGAAGGGGGCAATCGTGATGAGCAGGTACGCCAGCACCTTGCCCTTGGCCTCGTCCGGCGACACCGAGAAGAACAGCGAACCAGCCAGGCTGACCGTCACCAGCGTGTCGCCGGCCATCATGAGCACGTGCACGAGGGCCAGGCGCCCGAACGCCGTTCGTTGATCGAAGAGGTCCTGCGCGGAGGTCCACGCGAGTGACGCCAAGCCTCGTCCACGCACGCCTCGTAGCGTAGGTGATCGCCCCGCGAGCACCGCTCGCGGCGCGACACTCACTCGGCGCTCAGTTGGAAAAACAGCCGCGCTCGTACACGACGGCGGGCAGGACGCCGCGACGACACACCGCGAGGCGCGCCACCACGTGCCACCCGCGCGCTCCCTCGTAGTGCTCCACCTCGGTCACGCCCACGTCGACGGAGCCGGGACCCACGTCCGCCCACAGGAAGGCCCACGAGCCCTCGCACCCGTAGTTGGCCACGTCGTGCACGTGACGCAGGTGCGCGATCAGCGCGCCCGCGGTGCAGGGGACCGCGAACACCGGCGCACTCGCACGAGCGGTGGGCGCCGCCGACGCCCACCCGAGTGCGGCGACGAGCACCACAGCCGCCGCCGCCCGCCATACTCCCATGCGTCCGTTCTAGTTCACGGCCTCGCTGGGCTGCTCCACCCGCGCGATGAGCAGATCCGCGAAGAGCGTGTACATGGTGCGCGACCAGTCCGACGCCGCTATCGGCTCGGTCGAGACGTCGTCGAGGCAGCGACCGAAGACCACGCCCTGCAGCACGACCGCGATCGCGCGAGCGCTCAGGTCGCGGCGCAGCCACCCCCGTCCCTGACCATGCTCGATCACCCGAGCCAGCTCGGCGGTGAGGCGGGCCTGCGTCGCGCCAATCAGCTCGCGCAGCACCGGTCGCGTCGCCGCCGCGGCGATCACCCGCGCGCGCATCGCTCGCCGAGCCCGACGCCCGTCGTCGGTGGTCATCATCTCGATCAGTGGCGCGATGGCTCCCACGTACTCCTCGCGCGACGACGACGCCAGGCCCACCTCGCGCAGCCGATCGATGTCCTCGCGAGCCAGCGCTGAGAAGATCTGCTCGTAGGCCGCGTCGATCACGCCCTCGCGCGACCCGAAGTGGTGGTAGACGGACCCGTAGTTGACCCCGGTCGCCTCGCAGACGTCGGGGATGCGGATCAGCGACTCGTCCCCCTCGAAGAGCCGCTCGACCACCACGTCCACGACGGCCTTCATCACCGGGAGGGAACGACTCTGCTTCGCCATCCGTCGATGGTACTGGTCCACCGCGACACCCGAGCGAGCTCGCTCTCGCCCGCGAACGCGTGACTGGGAAGACCTTCAGGCGCCGCACAATGGCGGCGAGGCGCTAGGGTTCGCTGTCGTGGACGAGCACCGCAGCCGCAGCCAGCGAGAGGCCGATCGGGTGGTGCGCTGGTTCATCGTCGCCCTGGAGTACGCGATCGTCGCCAGCCTGCTGGTCGTGGCCGCCGTCGTCCTGGTACGCACGCTGATCACGTTCGTCTCTCACTGGAACCTGTTTCCCCAGAGCGTGGTCGCGGCGATCGACGGCATCCTCGTCGTGATCATCCTGCTCGACATCGCCCACACGGTCTTCGGGCACCTGCGTTCCTCGGAGATCCCGGTGCGGCCGTTCCTCGTGATCGGCATCCTCGCGGGCGTGCGAGACATCCTGAGCGCGTCCGCTCACCTCACCCTGTCGACCTCGCTCACCTCGACGGACTTCAACGAGACACTGATCTCGCTCGGCGTCGGCGTCACGGTGGTGGTCCTGATCCTCTTCGGCCTGCTGATCCTGCACTGGAGCGAGTCCGAGCACTGAGCTCGATTCCCACCACCCGTCACGCCGGAGAGCGTGCGCCGCGTCGCGCCAGCCCGACCAGCCCGCGCCAGCCCAGGAGCAGAGCGCCCAGGAAGGCGAGCGCCACGAACACGAAGGCCACGGCGATTCCCTGACCCGACACCACCCGTAGCACCATGCCTCCCGCCACGCAGCCGAGCCAGGCGACGACGCCCGTGGCGAGAGTCGTGGGCGCGCGGCGGTGCGCGGCGGCCAGCCAGCCCCCGGCCAGACCCGCCAGGAACGGCCACGAGGTCGACGCGATGCCCGCCGGGCTGACGCCGTGATCGTGCACGTGACGCCCGATGGCCACGAAGACCAGCACCGCCAGCACGTCCGCCGCGAGGGATCCGCCAGTCACGCGTGCGGACGGTCGCGGTCGGTCGCGCTCGCTCGTCACGGCTGCCCGGCTCCGAGTACCAGGCCCGCCGCGCGGCGCAGCGCGGCGCGCGGCACCACGCGCGTCGCCTGCACCATCAGTCGATTCCCCCGTCCCACCACCGCCACCGGCCGACCCGCGAGCATCGCGGCGTAGCCGGCCTCGGCGACCGACGCGGCGCTGGGCATGGGGACGCGACGCACCATCCACGAGGACTGCATGCGCGCTGCGCTCTGGAATCCTGACGCGGTCGGTCCGGGGCACAGCGCCGTGACGCTGACGCCGTGGCCGCGCACCTCCTCGGCCAGCGCCTCGGAGAACGACAGGACGAAGGCCTTGGTGGCACTGTAGGTGGCGAGGTAGGGCCCGGGCTGGAACGCCGCGGTCGACGCGACGTTGAGGACACGGCCGAAACGCCGACGCACCATCCCCGCCAGGTAGGCGTGGGTCAGCTCGGTCAGCGCGCGGACGTTGAGGTCGATCATGGCGAGCTGACGGGTCACGTCACTCGTCACGAACGGGCCGTAGTCACCGAAGCCGGCGTTGTTGACCAGCACGTCGACGTCGCCAGCCGCGCGAACGACTCGCTCGACCGCGCCGCGCTCGGCCAGGTCGATCGCCAGCACCGTCGCCCCGCCGATCTCGTCAGCCAGCTCGCGCAGTTCGCGCTCGCGGCGCGCGACGAGGATCACCTCGTGTCCGTCGCGCGCGAGCAAGCGGGCCAGTTCACGCCCGATCCCGCTCGACGCCCCACTCACCAGTGCTCTGCTCATGGCCGTCTCCTCTCGGTGCTACGACCCGGTGGGTCTCCCCCCGGTCTAGCGGACCACCACGGCCCCCCACCCGCCGGGTCCACGACCCGGCGGGCTGCCCGCCCGAGGGCGACGGTGTACCATCGGCCATCGACGCCGCGCACCGCGCTGGTGTCGTCCGGAGGTCGAGCAGTGTCCACTCGCACACGGCTGACGGGGCGCGCACGCCGTGCGATCGTCCTCGCGCTGGCGGCCGCGCTCCTCCTCGCGGGCTGTGACACATCGGGCTCCCCCCGCACCGCCGGCTCGTCCCCCCGCAGCGTGGCCGTCGCCTCCCTACCCCCGAGTTCGCTGTGCCCTCCCGACCAGGGCGACTACGTAGACCAACGATCCGACGGGTTCTACACGGCGTGCCTACGAGTGCCCGCGGTGACGAGCTCGTCGGTGGTCGTGGCCCTGCAAGCCGACGTCACCGGCGTCCCGTCAACCCCGGAGCCGACGCCGCGCGGATCAGCGACCGCGCCCCGTCTCCTGTCCCTCACGCTCGGCGACGCGTCGATCGCACCAGGAGCGACCGTCGACGTGACGGGTCGCCTCACCCGCCCGACGACCAGGGCCGAGCGACGCGACGCGACCTTTGCCACGCTGTGCTGGGACGGGTGCAATGGTCTCCAGGAACAGGGCGTGGCGACGCACTGGTCGTCACCGACGACCTTCCACACGACCCTGGTGGCGCCCGACGCCGCGTGGCTGGTCGTGAGCGCGAACCGGGTGTCGGTGCACCCCCTCGAGGCCGGTCGCTACCGGGTGTCGGTGCAGTGCGTGATCGCGACGGCGGGCTGCGGCCGAGTGGCGCCCCGCGCGTCGGCGACGATCGCACTGCGCGCCCCGCGACCCACGCGCTGCGTCGCCGGTCGACGCTGCGCGACCATGACGCTGAGCGCCGCGGTCGCCCGGATCGGCGACCGCATCCTGGTGCGGGGCTGGGCCCCCGTCGCGAGCGTCATCGGCCAGCCCTTCGGCTACGCCCTGTCGGTCGCCCCGGCGGCGGCGACGCGACACTATCCCTCGCTCACCTTCTCACCACTGCCCAAGAGCGCGAGCACCGAGAGCGTCGTGCTCGCGCCCACCACGCTGCACCTCGTGCGCGGCGCGACCTGGGTCGACCTGGGGCGCCTGCGCGAGGTGTCCTCGACCTTCTCGGGGCCCTCGGCCGTCGCGCCGGTGGCGAACTCCTCGCGCGTCGCGTGGTGCCAGTCCACCGGCGTCGTCATCACCCACGGATCGACCACCGTGCGCGTTCCCACCACGGATGTGGCGACGGCTCTACGCGGCTCGGGACTGCGCGACCTCGCGCGAGCCGGAACGCCCGCCACGTGCGTGACGGTGCAGCTCGACCCGCGCCACGCGGCCAGCCTCTACGCGGGCTTCGCGAGCGCGCACGGCTCGAGCATCCCGCCCGAGTACCTGGCCCCGCTCTACACGACGAACGACGGGGCCACCTGGCACGCCGTACCCATCCCGGCGGGAGCCTCGATCGAGAACTTCGGCGGCTTCGCCGTCCGCGGCGCTTCCGTGGCGGCCCTCTTCGCCGGGCCCGGCGGTAGCGCCGGGAGCTCCTACCCCGCCGGGACCAGCGACGGTCTGGTGCGCACCGAGGTCACCTCCGACGGCGGGATGCGGTGGACCGCGAGCACCCTCGGCTGTCCCGCGAGCGGACCGTGCGTGACCTTCGGCCCCTACCCGTGGGGTAACTGCAACATGGCCAACGCCTCCCAGTCCCTCCTGCTCGGCCCCCCCGGAGCCCCACCGGCCGCGGGGGTGCACTGGACGAGCTCGTCCTGGGTCGCCTCGGTCGACAGCTGCTTCCCCCAGCAGCTCGTGGTGACCTCGACCCCCGATCTTCTCCTGTTGGACCCGTCCTCGCAGTACCCGCTGCAGGAGTCGACCACCGCGGGGCGCACGTGGTTCGTCGTCGCGCTACCACCTCTCACGGCCGCCAACGACGGGCCGGACTCGATCCCGACCAGCAACGCGCTCGTCCTCGCGCCCGACGGATCGCTCTTCGCCGTCGTCACCGCGCCGTCGCAGCAGAGCCAGGCGCTCTATCGCCTGGCGCCGGGCGCGTCGTCGTGGTGTCGCGTCCCGCGCGTCTTCGGTCGATCAATCGCGACATCGGGCGTCGCGGGCCCCCTTCGCGCCAATGGGATCGAGCTCGCGTGGAGCCAGACAACCTACCCGGGCGCCACGGCGCCCGTGATCACCCGCCACGTCCTGGCACTCGACGACGCTCGCTGCCATCGCTGAGCCTCGGCGAGCACGACCGGCGCTCTCCTCGACGAGCCGCCCGCCTCGCCGACGCCGTCGCCGCCCGGCCGCCGGTCAACCGCACCGGATCAACGCCGCCCTCGCGCCGCGACCGATCTACCTCTAATGATCACGGGGACGAATGCCTACTCCCCCCCGGGCCGGCGACTAGGGGCGCCACGCAGGTGACCGCAGGACAGACCAATTCCCCCAATGGTGCCGAGGGGGCTCCTCGAACGACCGTGCGACCAGAGTCGGGCAACGTAGTGCGCGGCGTGATCGCGAGGCGCGCGAGGCGCCCGCGACCCACGACTCCACCCAGGTATCCCCGTCGCGCGTCGCCCGCCGTCACGGTCACGTGATTCGAGAGCTCGACTCTCACCGTCGGGTAGCCGCTCATCGTGCAGGCCGTTGGGGACGACACCGCGGCGCGCGCCACCAGGCCGCGTCCCAGACCACCGGAGATCGCCACCAGAGCGAACGATCTCACCGGGCGAGCGGGCACGCCAAGGACGACGCGTCGCGACGGGCCGAGCTGGTCAGTCGTGCCGCGGGGTGACGGCGACGACCCGATCGCTCACGGACCAGCCACGACGAGCGCCGCGACGGCCCGCCGGGCCCGACGCGCGCGACGGGCCGACCGGACTGACGCGTCGGGGTCCGCGGCGTCACCGGAGGGATCATCACGATGCAGCGCCATCACCGTGCTCAAGCTCGTCCCCTCAGCGCCGGCCGCTCGAGCCGGGGACGAGCGGCGTCACCACGAGATGACCGCAGTAGATGAGCGGTGCCGGCTCGGCGTAACGGCCCGCGCGATAGATCGTCCGCGCCGCGAGCACCACCCGCGAGCCGGGCAGAGCGAACTCGACCGCGTCCATGCGGGGGCAGGGAGGCCCGTTCCCGGTGACGAACTGCACCGTGAACGAGAGCTCGCGCGCGTGTGGCGTGATCGTGAGTCGCGGCGGAGACGCCGCGTGCACCAGTCCCCCACCGAGATAGGTGGCGCGCACCCGCCCGGCCGTGACGATCGCGCGATCCGAGAGCTCGGCCCGCAGCGTCGGGTAGCCGCTCATCGTGCAGGCCGTTGGGGACGACACCGCGGCGCGCGCCACCAGGCCGTCGTACACCGCCGCCCCACTCATCGGCGTCAGCGCGAGGAGCGCCACGCGAGCGCGGGCGCACGCCGGCGGCGTCGCGACGTGATCGGCGAGAAGAGCGTGCGCGGCCGCCGTCGAAGGGCTGCCACGGCCGATCACGGCCAGTGACGCCACCCCGACGAGCGCCACGCCCACGTCCACGCGACGACGGCGCCTCGCGCGCCGGCGAATCTCACCGACGAGGGGGGCACCTTCGCCGACGACGTCGCCGCACTGGTCCGCGTGGTTGATCGCCATCGCCCTCCCGCTCGCTCGACCCGGATCACACCAGAGTCAGCAGCGTAATCAATCCGCGAGGGCGACTCCCCGCGAAGGCCGGGCGCTGTCGGCGCACGTGGCCGCAGAACGTCGCCGCGCGATCGCCGACGGCGAGATCCCCCAGGGCGGGTGCCTGCCGCCAGGCGTCGACCTCGCCGCCGTGCTCGACGTGAACACGAAGACGGGGCTCCGCGCCCTGCATCTCCTGCGCCGCCTCGACGACGTGCTGTCATCGATGAGATCGATCTCGTCCGCGACTCGGCGG
>JAJYNX010000100.1 GCA_021786095.1 Actinomycetes bacterium
CGCCCGTTCCTGACTATCGGTCCCCTCGCGGTGGTGGCGGGAATGATGTGGGCGTCCCTGCTGAGCACTCACGCGAACTACCTCCAGGTGCTTGGCCCGCTGGTGCTGGTCGGCCTGGGACAGGGCTGCTCCTTCGTGCCGCTGACTCTCAACGCGGTCGCGTCGGTGGGTGACTCGCGCGCCGGGCTCGCCTCGGGCCTGCTCAACACCAGTCAGCAGTTGGGGGCGTCGGTGGCCCTCGCGGCGATCGTCAGCGTGTCGGCGACCTCCGTCGCGCACTACATGACGGTTCACGCCTACGCCGCGAACGCCGCCACCCACCTCGCCGCGAGCGTCCAGGGCTTTCGCGTGTCGATGTACGGCGGGGCCCTGGCCAGTGCCGTCGCGTTCCTGGCGTCGTTGGCCCTTCCGCGCGGCGGCGCTACGGTTCGAGAGGATCCGGAATTGATCGAGGTGATCGATGAGGCGCTGTAGGTGGAAGGCGGCACCGCTGGTGGCGCGACCACCGGCGGGGACCGACGAGAGGCGGGCGAGAGGCATCATGAAGACGGAGAGCACGCAGCACGGTGAGACGGCATTCTTCCGACGGGGGAGGGTGTCGTGAGCCCCGCCCGGATCGTCATCGTGGGCGGCGGCTTCGCGGGCCTGCGCGCACTGTACCGCCTTCGCTCGCTCGGCGACCGCGCGACGATCACCCTCGTCGATCCGCGTTCCACGAGTCTCGCGCGCCCGTCGCTGCCCGAGGTCGCCTTCGCCGCCAAGCCCGTCGAGCACTCGCGCTTCCCCCTCGAGCACGTCGTCACGCGTAGCGGCGCCCACTTCGTCCAGCGCGGCGTCGACCACGTGCGCACGGGCGAGCGACAGGTTGTCCTCGACAACGGCGAGCTGCTCTCCTACGACTTCCTGCTTCTGGCGCTCGGGGCCCGCAAGGCCTACGACGACGTCAAGGGTTTTGATCAGTACGGGTACTCCCTCTGCGACGACGAGCAGGCTCCGCGCCTGGCCCGGGCGTTGGAGGAGTTCACCGGGGGCCCGATCGTCGTGGGGGCGGCTAAGAGCGTCTGGGGCACGCGCGTTGAAGTACCGAACCTGGCGGCGCCCTGTGAAGGTCCGGTGGCGGAGATCATGTTCATGCTGGATTACGAACTGCGCCGACGTGGTCTGCGCGAGCGCAGTTCGATTCGCGTGTTCAGTCCGGGGCGCATCTTCTTTGAGGACGTCGGCCCGAGGGTTCACGCGGACGTTGAGCCGCTGATGGCGCGCCAGGGCATCGAGGTCACCACCGGCAAGGTGCTTGATCACCTGGATGCGGGGAGCGTGACCTTCGAGGACGCCACGACCTGGGAGAGCGCCCTCTCGATCGTCCTGCCGCCCTACCGGGGCAGCGACGTGGTCGCCCGCTCGCCCCACTTGGGCGACGAGCGCGACTTCATCCCCACCGATACCACGATGCGCCACGTCGACGCCCCCGCGGTCTACGCCGCCGGCGACGCGACCTCGCTCTCGATGCCCAAACTGGGCCACATCGCGGTGCTCCAGGCCGACATCGCCGCCGCGGCGCTGCGCCAGGACCTCACGGGCGAGGGTGAGGTTCCCCCGTGGCGTCCCGAGGTGTTCTGCATCGCGAATCGCGGCGGGGACCAGGCGACGCTCATCTATTCGAACACGCTGTTCGGGGGTGACGTGGATCTCACGCTCGACGGGGCCAGCGCCCACCTCATGAAGTGGGGGTTCGACAGCTACTACTTCCACAGCGCCGGTCACCTGCCGCCCGATCTGGCGACCGACGGTCTGGAGATGGCGCTGCGCGCCGCGCACTAGGGGTGCCGGCGGCGAGGAACGAGGGAGGGAGGAGTCGATGGCCGGTCGAGTGACACGCGCGGCGCGGGAGGCGCACGCGCGTGAACAGCACGTCATGCTCGAGCTCAATCGACTGTTCTCGACGATCATGGTGGCGGCAGTCGTGATCATGGTCCCCTGGACGGCGTTTCTGGCGGCGACGCTCCCGACTCGGTTTCGCGCCCACAACTGGGACGTGGCGTGGGTGGGCTTCGACGCCGTCCTGATGCTGGTCCTCATCGGGACTGCCTGGGCCGCGTGGTACCGGCGTCAGATCCTGGCGATGGCGTCCGTCGTGGCGGGCACGATGCTGCTCTGCGACGCCTGGTTCGACATCAACACCTCCTGGGGGACGAGTGGGCTTGCGGTGAGCATCCTCACGGCACTGATCGGCAACATCCCCCTCTCGATCTTCTTCTTCTGGCTGGCGCGGCGCATCATGCTGCGCACCGCCGCGGTCGTGGCGCGCGCCATGCACCGCGGTGACGTGCCTCAGCGCGCGATCGACGTCACGTTCCCCTTCGCCGTGACCTGGTCGGACGCGCTCGCCCGTCCCGGGCACGATCTCGTCCCCGAGGGTCCCGCAGACGCGTCCGGCCCTGATGACGTGAGGGGGCGCTGATGGGTCCCGCCGTGTCGCGACGTGGCGTGAGCGCCTCGTCGGTGCCACGGCGTGCCGACGGCGGACACTCGGTGCCGCGCCCGCTGACCGGTACGATGGGCGTCGTGAGCGCGGAACCAGCCGTCGAGGAGTGTACGTGCGTCGATCCGGCGCCCACGAAGCCGGTGGCCCCGATCAGCGACGAGCAGTTGGCCCTGATGGCCAAGGCGCTCGGTCACCCGATGCGGGTGCGGATCCTGCGACTGCTCGCCGAGCGACGGTCGTGCGTGACGGGCGATGTCGTGGCCGAGCTGCCGCTCGCCCAGTCCACCGTCTCGGAGCACCTGCGCATCCTGCGCGACGCCGGCCTGATCCAAGGCGAGATCGAGGGGCCGCGTACGTCGTACTGCCTGAACGCCCAAGGTCTCGCGGCTCTGAAGGCGGCCACGGCCACGCTCTAGCGCGGCGAGCGAGTCCTCCGTCTGTTGTATCGTCAATCGTCGAAATACGATATACTTTTCTGAGCGTCGATGGACGGCGCACGGAGAGGACGACATGGCCAAGACTGTCGTATTCATCTTTCACGGTGACGACGCGTCGTTGAGCGCGGGATCGCACGTCGCCGAGCGCGTTCGTCAGGTGGCCGACGACGTGGACCTCGAGTTGGAGGTCTACTGCTTCGGGCCGGCGCAGGCCGCGATTACCTCGCCCGTGGATGACGAGGTGCACGCGGAGTACCGCGCACAGATCGACGCCCTCGTGGCGTCGGGCGTGCGCGTCGGGGCGTGCCTGAACGCTGCGGTGGCCAACGAGACCGAGGACGAGTTGCGTCGACGGGGAGTCACGCTCGAGTACGCGCGTGACGCGTTCGCGCGCTACGGGCTCGAGGGAGCCGCGGTGGTGAGCTTCTAGTGGACGAGGACCTTCGCGACGATGTCGCGCCGCGGCGGACGGACGCGTGGTACGTGGTGGACTGGCTCGAGGAGGCGCGCCGTCGACTCGTCTTCGAGGTCCGCGACACGCGTTCGGCGCAGGGACGACTCGAGACGCACGTGAAGCGCGTGACCCTCGACGACCTGGTGCTGTTCCACGGTCACGCCTGCGACGGGCTGCTGCGCGGGGCGTACGCGATGCGTGCGCTGGGCGACGTCGCCTTTGATGGCGGACCCTTTGATCGCAGCGACCTCGAGGTGGTCTCCAAGAACAGCCCGTGCCTGGGCGACGTCGCCGCCTACCTCACTGGTGGCCGCGCGCGGTTCGGCACGCATCGACTCGACGACTCTCTCGGGGTCGGCTTCGTGGTGCGTGAGGTGTCGACCGGCCGTACGTGGGAGGTGCGCGAGGAGCCCGGCTTCTTCCCGGCCCTCATTGGCGCGTGGGAGGCCGCGTTGCTCGACGACGATCTGGTCGACAACGGGTACCTACGCGCGGCGGACAAGGCCGAGCTGATCGCGGTCAACGAGGCGCGCCAGTGGACCTGGGTGCGTGAGGTGCTCCTCGCCTCGCGTCCGAGTGACCACTACGTTGTACGGACCCTCGAGGATGTCGAGTTGCCGGAGCCGATCCATCGGGCTCGCCGGACCGACGTCGTGAATCGGGACGTTCCGGCACCCGAGGAGTACGCGTCGCCCTACGAGCCGTTGATGGGATCTGGTGGATCCCCACGAGGCGGGGAGGGCTCGACGTGGGAGTTGCGCTACGACGAGGGTCCTGTGAAGCCCCGTGCGTGAGTGGTCGTGTCCATCGACTTTCGTCGAAGGACGATAGAGTAGGGGCGGCGAAAGGGTCGTCGCCCGAGACGAGGAGGCTGTACGTGAGTGAGTTACTGATCTTTGATCCCGCGATGTGTTGTTCGACGGGCGTGTGCGGGCCGAGCCCGGACGCCGATCTGGCGCGCTTCGCCGCCGATCTGGACTGGTTGCGGGCCGGTGGCGTCAGCGTCACGCGATTCACGCTCAGCCAGGAGCCCGGCCGCTTCGCCGAGAACGCCCACGTGCGGGCGTTGCTGGAAACGGACGGCGAGGATGCGCTGCCGGTGGTAATCGTGGACGGGGAGGTTCACTCCTCGGGCCGCTACCCCGCACGCGACGAGCTAGCCGGATGGACGGAGATGGTCGACGCGCCGCTCGTGGTGACCGACGCGGTCGTCCGCGAACTGGCCGCCATCGGTGCGGCGATCGCCGCGAACTGCGAGCCTTGCCTTAAACACCACGTCGCGCAGGCCCGTCGCGAGGGGATCGGCTCGACCTACCTGGTCGAGGCGGTGCGCGCCGCGCAGGCGGTGAAGGACACCCCCGCGCGATCGGTACTGGAGACCGCGAGCCGCGTGCTGGCGGTGGAGCCATCGGCGTTCTTCGGGGCCCCCGACTCGCTAGCGAGTGAGCCGGCCTCGGACGCGACGGACGACGCCGGATGCGGTGAGGGGTGCGACTGTGTCAGCCCGGCCGTGACCCAGCCGGTCTCGCTGTCGACATCGACCGGGTGCTGCTGACGTGGCGGGACTGCTCGAGGGACTGCTCGCCTCGCCCACCCGCTACCTCTTCTTCACCGGCAAGGGCGGCGTTGGCAAGACGTCACTGTCCGCCGCGGCCGCGGTCGCGCTCGCGGATCGGGGGCAGCGCGTCCTATTGGTCAGTACTGATCCGGCCTCGAACCTGAGCGAGGTGCTCGGCACGACGCTCAGCGGCGAGGCGACCGCCGTCGGAGGGGTGGCGAACCTGTGGGCCCTGGACATCGACCCCACCGCGGCCGCGGCCGCGTACCGTGACCGGGTCGTCGGGCCGTACCGCGGTGTTCTGCCCGACACCGTGGTGGGCAGCATCGAGGAGCAGCTCTCGGGTGCGTGCACGGTGGAGATCGCCGCGTTCGACGAGTTCACCGGGCTCCTCGCCGACTGTGGCGACTACGACCACGTGGTGTTCGATACCGCGCCGACAGGGCACACTCTGCGCCTGCTGGCGCTGCCCGGCGCGTGGACCAACTACCTCGACACGAATAGTGCCGGGGTGACGTGCGTGGGACCGCTGTCGGGCCTCACGAATCAGCGGGTGCGGTACGCGCAGGCACTGGCGGCCCTGGCCGATCCCGACCTGTCCACCGTGGTCCTGGTGACCCGCCCGGACGACGGCGCCGTGGCCGAGGCCGACCGCGCCAGCACGGAGCTGGCGATGGTCGGTCTGGGCCATCAGCGCCTGATCGTCAACGGCGTCCTGGAGCCGTCGGGTGATGACCCACTGGCGCGACGCTTCGCGGATCGCCAGCGGCGCGTGCTCGCCGATCTGCCGACCTCCTTGCGCGGGCTGGTCACCGACCGGGTGCCGCTGCGGTCCCGTACCCCGCTCGGAGTGGAAGGGCTACGGTCGCTGCTCGCGCTGGACCATGACGGGGACGACGCCGAGGCGCCGGCGACCGGAGCGATCGAGGGGTCCTCCCTCGATGAGTTCATCGAGACCGTGTCGCGCCGTGGTCGGGGACTGGTCATGACGGTGGGCAAGGGGGGCGTCGGCAAGACGACCCTGGCGGCCGCGATCGCGGTGGCCCTGGCCGACCGCGGTCACTCCGTGGTGTTGTCGACCACCGATCCGGCGGCCCATCTGCTCGACGTCCTGGGTGACGGGATCCTTCCCGACAATTTGTGGGTCGAGCGGATCGACCCGGAGTCGGCCACGCGCGCGTACCGCGACGCCGTGATGGCCGAGACGGGCGCGGCGCTCGACGACGCGGGTCGGGACCTCCTCGCCGAGGACCTGCGCTCACCGTGCACGGAGGAGATCGCGGTGTTTCGCGAGTTCGCGACGACGGTCGCGCGGGCGAGCGACGGGTTCGTCGTGCTGGACACGGCACCCAGCGGACACACGCTGCTGCTGCTCGATGCGGCGCGGGGCTACCAGCGCGAGGTGACCCGTCAGTCGGGCGTCCTCGACGATGACGTGGCGAACCTGCTCGCTCGTCTGGGTGACCCCGAGGCGACCTCGCTGGTCGTCGTCACGCTGCCCGAGGCCACGCCGTTCCACGAGGCCGAGGCCCTCCAGGCGGACGTGATACGCGCGGGCGTGACGCCCGCGGCGTGGATCGTCAATCAGAGCCTGGGCCTGGCCGGTAGCGACGACCCGGTGCTACGGGCAAGGGCGTCGCACGAGACCTCGTGGATCGAGGCGGCTCGTGATGCCTCGCCCGGCGCCCTAGTGGTGATCGAGTGGCTGGCCGAGCCGCCGGTGGGTGCGCCCGCGTTGCGCGCCCTGGTGCAGCCGGACCGGGTTGCGGAGACCGTCTCGTCGTGACCAAGTCCGCCCCCTCGTTGAGCGCACCTCCCGCTCCGGTGCGCGCGCGGCTGTCGGTGCTCGATCGGTACCTGCCGCTCTGGATCGGCGCGGCCATGGTGACCGGGCTGGTCTTGGGACGCGGGGTTCCCGGACTGAATCGAGCGCTCGACCACGTGCAGGTGGCTGGCACGAGCCTGCCGATCGCGATCGGGCTGCTGATCATGATGTACCCGGTGCTGGCCAAGGTTCGCTACGGCGAGATGAACCGGGTGGCCACCGATCGGCGCCTGCTGGTGTCGTCGCTGGTGTTCAACTGGGTGGTGGGTCCCGCGGTGATGTTCGCGCTGGCCTGGATCTTTCTCGGTGATCTGCCCGCCTACCGTACGGGGCTGATCCTGGTGGGCCTGGCCCGCTGCATCGCCATGGTGCTGATCTGGAACGATCTGGCCTGCGGGGACGACACCGCGGCCGCGATGCTGGTGGCGATCAACTCGCTCTTCCAGATCGTGGCCTACGCGGGACTGGGGTACTTCTACCTCGAGCTGCTACCACGGTGGCTGGGGTTGTCCACGTCGGCGGTGCAGGTCTCGATGTGGTCGATCGCGCGCAGCGTCCTGATCTTCCTGGGGATCCCCCTAGTCCTCGGGTACCTGACGCGTCTGGTCGGCGAACGCCGACGCGGGCGCGCGTGGTACGAGGGGACGTTGCTGCCGCGCCTCGGACCCTTCGCTCTCTACGGTCTGCTGTTCACGATCGTGTTACTGTTCGCCCTGCAGGGCGACGCGATCACGCACCAGCCCCTGGATGTTGCACGCATCGCTCTGCCGCTGCTGTGCTACTTCGCGATCATGTGGTCGAGCTCTTTCGCGTGGGGGACGTGGCTGCGCCTGCCCTACGCGCGCAGCGCCACCTTGGCCTTCACCGCAGCCGGCAACAACTTCGAGTTGGCCATCGCGGTCGCCATCGGAACCTTCGGCGTCACCTCCGGCCAGGCGCTGGCGGGTGTCGTGGGCCCCCTGATCGAGGTACCGGCGCTCGTGGGCCTGGTCTACGTGGCGCTATGGGCGCGACGTCGCTTCTATCCGGGCGATGAGAGTGACCGAGACATGGCCGACACCCGAGGAGGGCGATGACGTATCCATTGAGCGACAATGAGGGCGGCGACCACGGACGCCGCCCGGTGGTGCTGTACGCGTGTGTGCACAACTCCGGTCGATCGGTCGCCGCGAAGGTCTTGACCGAGCACTACGCGCGGGGACGAGTGGACGTGCGCTCGGCGGGCTCGGAGCCGTCGGGGAGTGTGAACCCTGACGTGGCGGCGGTACTGGCCGAGCGCGGGCTGTCCACCGAGGCGGAGGTGCCGACGCTGCTGGATGGCGGGCTCGTGGCCCAGGCCGACGTCGTGGTCACCATGGGCTGTGGGGAGGCGTGTCCGGTGTTTCCCGGGCGACGCTACCGCGACTGGTCGATCGATGACCCGGCGGGTCAGTCGCGCGACGTGGTGGCGCGCATCGTCGACGACATCGACCGGCGCGTGCGTGATCTACTCGCCGAGCTGGGGGTTGGCGTCACCGACGCGCGCTAGGGACCCGCGTGGGGAGCCGCCCCGTCCGCCGAGGTGGACGCCGCAGCCTGGAGAAGGTCGAGGGAGGCCGCCGACCCCAGTGACGAGAGCCGGTCCCCGGCGTGGATGATGGTGTCACCGGTCGGCTGGATGATGTCCGGGCCACGCTCGATCGACGTGATCAGGACGCCGTGGGGCACGTCGCCACGAATCGGCTCGCCGTCGAGGGGCGAGCCGGGAGCCACGACGACCTCGCGCTGTCCGTCACTGGTGACGATGGTCATCCGACGCATTGTCGACTGCAGCGCAATGCGGTAGCCCCGCACGAGATCCGAGATCGAGAGGGTCCCCACGAGGCGGCGATCCTCATCTATGACCGGCAGCCACGACGTGGCGGAGGTGATGAGGGTGTCGAGGGCCTGGTCGAGGTGGCTCTGGTCGCGCAGGGGTGGCACGCTCGTGACGGGCACCTCGGCGATGACGGTCTCCGGCGCGTACGAGTCCAGGTTGGCGCGGGTGACCACGCCCACGTAGCGGCCCTCGTCGTCGGTGACCGGCGCGCCGGCGACCCGCGAGTCGTCGAGTGACTGGCTCACCGTCGCCACGGTGTCGCGCGACGCGGCCACGACGCGGGGTCGGGCCATGGCGTGCTGGACGCTCGTCACCGAGAGCAGCGGTAGTCCGGCGAGGATGCGGTGGGCTGGCGACTCGGCTCGGTTGCGCAACTGGCTGCGGTAGATGGTGTCGTCGGTGCGCGTGACGATGAGCGTCGCGAGTCCCACAGCCACCATGGCCGGCACGATGAGGGTGAGGGTTCCGGTCATCTCGGCCACCATCAGCATCACGGCCAGCGGTGCGCGCGAGATACTGCCGAAGCAGGCCATCATCGCGACGATCACGTAGGGCGCGGGGTCGTGGCCGAGGCCCGGGGCGAAGGGCTCGAAGAGGCGCCACACGGCCGCTCCGAGGAAGGCGCCGATCACCATGCCGGGCCCGAAGATCCCGCCCGACCCACCGGACCCGATCGAGAGGCCCGTCGCCAGGATTCGTGCGAAGGGGAGCGCCACCACGATCCACAAGGGAATCTGGAGAAGATGCTGGCTCATCGACTGTTGGATCCACCCGTAGCCGGTGCCCATGACCTCGGGGATGGCGAGCGCGATGAGACCGACGACGACGCCCCCCATCGCCGGGCGGATCCATCGGGGGGCTCGCAGCCGGGAGAACCACGCCACCATGGCGTAGAACCCCTGGGCGTAGCCGAGGCCGACCAGTCCGCTCAGAATGCCGATCACCGCGAACCAGCCGAGCTGCGCGGCGCCGGTGACCCGGTAGTTGCCGACGTAGCCGAAGAGCGGCTGGTAGCCCTCGAACGCCCCGAAGACGACGTAGCCGACCGTCGACGCGATGAACGCCGGCAGGAGGGCCTCCACCTCGAAGTCGTCGCGGTACATGATCTCGGTGGCCAGCACGGATCCGCCGAGGGGAGCCCCGAAGATCGAGCCGATTCCCGATCCGATACCGCTCGCGACGGCGATGCGGGCGTCGGCGGGGCTGAGGTCGAAGAGCCGGGCGAACAGCGATCCGAACCCCGCGCTGATCTGCCCGGTGGGGCCCTCGCGCCCGCCTGAGCCCCCCGACCCGATGGTGAGCGCCGAGGCCACGATCTTGACCACCACCGTGCGCAGGCGAATGCCGCGGGGGTCGTGGTGCACCGCCGAGATCGCGGCGTCCGTGCCGTGGCCCTCGGCCTCGGGGGCCACCGAGAAGACGAGAATCCCGGCGAGCAGCGCCCCGAACCCGGCCACCAGGGGTATGGCCCACGGGCGCGTGAAGTGGGTGGTTCCGAGGAAGTTGCCCTCCCCGGCGGGCGTCGGCGGTCGGTAGCCCCCGAGGACGCCGAGGAACAGGTGAGTGCAGAAGGTCAGGGCGTCGTAGAAGACCACCGCCCCCAGCCCCGCGACGACCCCGATCATGATGCCCAGCACGAGCCACTTTCGGCCGTAGCTGGCCGTCGCGAACCAGCGTGACGCCACGGATCGCAGCGGCAGCAGGGATTGGCGCAGTCGCCTGACGCGGGGCCGCACGGTGGTCATCTACAGGTCCCAGTCGCCGAGCCACAGCGCGTCGCTCACCTCACCGGCGGCTCGCGCGAAGTCGGCGAGGGCGCGCACGAGGAGTCGCCGCTCGTCCTGGCCAATGACGGCGAGGATCCGATCGATCTCTCGGCGCCGGTACTGGGTGACGTCGTCAACCATCTGGCGTCCTCGCGGGGAGAGGGATACCCGGATCTGGCGGCGGTCGGAGCGTTCGGCGTGGCGGGTGATGAGGCGCTTGCGCACCAGCCGGTCGCACATACGCGTCGCCGTCGCCGGAGTGACGCCCACCAGGGACGCCAGCCCGGCCAGGTTTTGGGGTCCCCGTGACGCGAGGAGTACCAGGGTGCGGTACTGCACCACGGTGACGTCCTCGCTCGTCGCCGCGATCGATCGTGCGGCCACTCCCACCAGCGCGCGACTGGCCGACACCACGGCGTCGATCACGTCCGCGGTGGCGACGTCGCTCCCGCTCGGGTCGAGCTTTTCTTTCATGTACTAATTATTGTAGTCACAAACCAGTACCGGGGCGGTGAGCCTGCTGCGGTGCCCGCGTGGTGATCGACGTCACTGTGCGACGCGACGCGTCGAGAAGGCGAGGCGAGAAGGCGAGGCGAGAAGGCGAGGCGAGAAGGCGAGGGGAGGGGAGGTTGGAGGCGGCGTCGTCTCAGCGTACGAGGCTGGCCGCCACCTGAGCGATGCCGCGACCCCACGCCGAGAGGGACGGTGCGGGCAGGAAGGCGGTTCCCGATGCCGTGTGATCCACTTGCGGCGATGCGACGTAGCGCTCGTTGCCGCGCGGGTCGATGAAGTAGACGAGGGACGTGTGCAGGATGTCGGCCTTCGGGTTTGGTGCTTCGACGGTGATCCCGTAGTCGCGCCATACGCGTTGGAGGAGCGGTGTGGGCCCAGTGAAGAAGTGCCACGACGCGATGGTGTTGAGCTGGTGTTCGCGAGTGAAGGCGGCCATGTTGGCCACACTCGGGAAGTACTGGTTGACGTTGACGGCGATGAAAGCCACGCGCGACGCCAGGGGCCCGAGATCGTGATTTGCGTCGATGAACTCCTGGGAGACGATCGGGCAGATATCGGTGCAGTGGGGGTCCATGAACTCGAGCACGACGGCTCGTCCGCGAAACTGCGACAGCGAGAGGGTGTGGTCCTTCTGGTCGGTCAGTGTGAAGCCTGGCGCGTGGTGGGCGGGGACGGGGGAGAGGGCCATCAGATTCGCGGTGGAAGTCGAGACGCTGGCGGGCAGCCCCGAGGCACGAAGCAGCGGAGCTGCCGATGACTGGTGACGGTGGATGACCAGAGCGAGTAGTGAGCCAGTCACAATCGCCGCGACGGCGAGGAGAACGTAGAACGTCGTCCACGACCCTCGTCGCCACGAAGGCGTGCGGGTCTCGTGCGCCCCGGCGTCCACGGCGAGGGTGGGATCGTTGCTGGGTGGAGTGGTCATCGCGTCACGACCTCGCGGTCGCCACGACGAGAGGTCGCAGGGCGTCACGCTGGGCGACGGCGCGTGCGATGGCCACGCCCACGCGCCGCAGCAAGAACCACCCGATGGTCGTCACCGCGGCCCCTACCAGGAGGCCCGCCGCGACGTCGCCTGGGTAGTGCACCCCCACGTATACGCGCGCGAAGGCGATGAAGAGTGCCAGGACGGTCGATAACCCGGCGAGCCAGCGCAGGGCGCGCGGCCCGTAGGCGGCGGCGATCCAGAGGCCCATCGTGGCCGCGCCGGCGGCCACGGCGTGGTCCGAGGGGAAGGAGTAGTCGGTCGTACGGGTCACGAGCACCTCGGCTCCGGGCACCTTGAGGAAGGGACGAGGGCGAGCGACAGCGTTGACAATCGGCTGGTTGACGCCCACGGCGAGGACCGTCGCGATTCCCGCCCACCCCGTGGCGGCGACGCTGTGAATCGCGTCGGGGCTGAAGCGCGCGTACCACCAGCCCGCGAGCACCAGCACGGCGAAGATGCCGACTCCGTAGACGGCGGCGAACTTCATGAACGAGTGGGCCCACGCCGTGTGGACCGCGAATGAGTTGATGCTGCGATACAAGCTGGTGTCCATGGCTGCTCTCCGTTGGTCGACGGTGACACGCGAGGTGGTGGGGGTACTCGTGCGGCTGTCCCCACGCTACCGCGCGGTCCGACAGCACCGTGACGCACGTCCGTGGCGAGCGACCTCCTCAGAGCGTTGGGGCAGCGGTACTCAACTCGTGGCGGCGCCCTCCAGCGAGCGGATTACGTGACGCAGCCGTGCGCGGGCGTCGTGGGTCAGGTCGGCGAGGTCGCGGCCCGGCACTACGACGGTGGGATCGGCGATGGAGACCCGGGTCACCCCCGGTGTTGACTCGTCAAGCACGACGTTGCACGGCAGGTTGAGGGCGGCCGCGCCGTCGCGTTCCAGGGCGGCGTGGGCGATGACCGGGTTGCACGCGCCCAGGATGGTGAGCGGTGTCCGCTCGACGTCCAACTTGTCGTGAAAGACGCGCGCCACGTCGATCTCGGTCAGGACGCCGAAGCCGTGCTCAGCCAGGGCGTCGCGAACTCGCCGTGCGGCCTCGTCGAGTGGCAGGGGCACGATCGTCGTGAGGTCGTCCATGGGGCGACTCTACTGGCGCCGTCGCGCTCGCTCGCGGTCACCACCCGCCTGGTGCGAGCAGGCGCAGGGCGACCATCGCCAGGGAGATGGTCGCCAGCACGACGATCACCCCCACGCGCGAGTAGGTGGCGACGGACGGCGTCGCGCCCTCCTGACGCGCCACGCGGAGCCAGAGGACGGCCGAGAGAGCGCCGATGATCGTCAGATTGGGGCCGAGGTCGAGACCGATCAGCAGCGCGAGCGGGTGACGGGGGAGCCGCGAGGACAGCAGGACGGCGGCGGGAAGGTTGTTGACCAGGTTGGCGGCGGCGACACCGAGTCCGGCTGTCGCCCAGGGCCCGGCGGCGCCCATCAGTCGGGCGGGGCCGCTCCAGGTGCGCGCGAGGGTGCCGAGCGCAACCGCGACGGCGAAGAGCCCGAGGAGCGTGATCGGGCTGATGACGCGGCGCAGGTCGAGCCAGGTCGTACGCCGTCTCGCCACTTGGGCGAGGGCCACGACGAGTCCGACGCCGACGATCGGCAGCGCCGGATCGGGGACCACGAGCACGATCACCACCGCCGCCGCGACGCCCAGCAGGCCGGCGCCACGTCGCACACGCACGCTGTCCTCGAAGGGTGACTCGTCGCCCGAGAAGTCGCGCCATCGCCACACGACCAGGATGACGATGGTGACGATCACCGACGCGGTCCATGACGGCCAGGTGCGTGCGGCGAAGGCCGCGCCGCTGAGGTGGCGGCTGCCGAGGACGAGGAGGTTCGTGAGATTGGATCCGGGCAGCAGGAGAGAGGCGGCGTTGGACATGAAGATCGCGCCGTAGAGGAAGGCCGTGTCCGGTACGCCTCGGCGTCGGGCGACGTGCAAGAGGATCGGTGTCACGAAGACGACCGAGGTGTCCAGGTTCAAGACGACCGTGACCAGGGCGACCAGCGCCATCAGGGCGACGAAGAGCGTGAGCCGCGTTCCCGGCAGCCGCGCGATCCGCGAGCCGATCGCCTCGAAGAGTCCGTCGGACGAGGCGACCGCTCCGATGAGCAAGAGCCCGACCACGAGGACGAAGGGTGGCCAGGTCTGGCGCAGGGCGTCCGGGAGCGCGGCGGCGATCACGAGGGGCCGACCGGTCGCGCCGAGGAGCTCCGGTGGGACGACGGCGTCACCGGACCGCTCGTGTCGTCTGGCACATCTCCTCCTCATCGGGCTGTTCGAGGTGACCGACGCACCACGATAGCCAGTGACCCGCGCGAGGCGCGACCGTCGAGGAGGGATGACGAGACGAGTACCCGACGCAACCAGGCCCCTCCGGTGAAACGGAGGGGCCTGTTACCGGGGGGCCTGGCTGGTGTTCGTCGTTAGATCACTTCCTCGGGATCCCTACGGCGATAGTGCTGCCATCCGAGCAGTGTCAGAACGAACATCAGGACGGCGAGAACGAGGGCGGTCACCACCGACCACTCGGCGATGAGGGCAAAGGTGCCGAACGCGTAGGCGGTCAGCAACTCTCCGCGCAGGGTGTTGCCCTGGAAGAGGAGTTGGGCGGTCTGGCTGAGCGGTCCCTCCTTCGCCGTGACCTGCGAGTACGTCTTGCCGCCACCGATCTCCTGGAGGTGCACCGCGATGTAGTGATCGGCGTAGACCTCCGCCTCGCGGCCGGTGAGCAGCTCCTTGCCGGCGTAGGGCAGCAGGTAGGGCGTGATCAATTTGTTGTAGGACGCCCCCTCCAACTGGCTCTTGGTCGGGAAGTAGACGCGCTGCTGCTCCAACTGGTTGTGCACCTGGGAGTTCGCGAAGGTGTAGCCCCAGGCCAGGAGGCCGGAAGCCACCAGAAGTCCGACGGTAATGAGCGCTCCCACCAGGGTCAACAGTAGATCGAGGGTCTTGCGTCTCATACATTCTTCCTTTCGATGAACATGTGTTCATACTCTCACCGAATACGGAGAGGGTGCTAGTGCCGAAAGTCACATGTCCGTGGCGCCGCGTCGGTGGGGCGGGCGGCGGGACGACGACCTCATCGTTGCGCGACGTAGTCGAAGTAGCCCACCCCCATGATCGCTGCCTCGCAACCCGCGTCCGCCAGCGCCGCCAGGTCCTGGTCGTCACGCACGCCGCCGGCAGCCACGATGGCGGGGCCCCGACCGCAGACCCGTTCGTAGAGGTCCAGGTCGGGACCCCCGCGAGTCCCGTCGCGATCAATCGCCGTGACGTGCAGACGCGCGACGCCGGCGGCACCGCACCGGGCCACGGCTTCGTCGACGTCGCCACCGCCGCGATCGCGCCATCCACGAATCGCCAACTGGCCGTCGCGTACGTCGACGGCGACCACCAGCTCGTCCGCGAAGGCCGTCACGAAGCGCTCCAGACCGTCGTCGGTGTCCCAGGCAGCCGTCCCGACGATGATGCGGCTCGCGCCCGCGGCGAGGGCGGCGCGCCCGTCGGCTACGGAGCGGATGCCTCCCGACACCTGGAACGGAATCGCGCCGAGGGCGCGAACGCACCGATCCACGACGTTCGCGCGCAACGCGCCGTCGCGGGCTCCCTGGAGGTCGACGACGTGCACGAAGGGAGGGCGGGTGGCCACCACCCGAGCGACGTACTGGTCGAGTGGCTCGCGGAAGAGGACGCGCTCGTAGTCCCCTCGCTCGAGGCGCACGGCGTCGTCGCCCAGAAGATCGATAGCGGGGATGACTTGCATAGTAGTGTTGTAGCAGGCTAGCATGACTGAATGACCAGTGGCAAAGTGATCCCCGCGGACGCCAAGGCGTCCACCGCTACTCGTTTCGAGGAGCTCGTGGATGTACTCACGCGTCTTCGTCGACCTGACGTGATGGCCGCCTTTCTGAAGGACTTGTGCACGACGACCGAGCTCGACGCACTGGGTCAGCGTCTCCAGGTGGCGCGGCTGGTCGATCAGGGTCTGGCCTACCAGGAGATCTCGCGGCGTACGGGTGCCTCTACGGCCACGGTGACACGGGTCGCTCACTGGCTGCACTACGGCGAGGGTGGCTACCGCGCCATCCTTGACGGAGCGCGCCGATGAGTCGCCGCCTGTCGATGGCGCTGCCGTCCAAGGGCCGCCTGCGCGAGCCCTCGTGGGCGTTGCTCGAGGCAAGCGGCGTCGATCCCCAAGAGCCCGGCGAGCGAGTGTTGCAGTCACACTGTCGCAACGCCGACATCGATTTGGTGTTCGTGCGCGCGGACGACGTTCCCGAGTACGTCCAGGACGGTGTGGTGGACTGTGGCATCACCGGTCTCGATCTGATCGAAGAGCGAGAGAGCGACGTGGAGGTGCTGCTGCGCCTCGGCTTCGGTGCGTGCTCGCTGCAGGCGGCGGTTCCTCGGGAGGATGCGGCGCGTACGATTGCCGATCTGGCGGGTCGGCGCGTGGCGACGTCGCACCCCCGGATCGCACGACGCGTTCTGGACGACCTCGGGGTCCGAGCGGAGGTCGTGCGGGTGGCTGGTTCGGTGGAGATCTCGCCTCGCCTGGGCCTGGCCGACGCGATCATCGACCTGGTCTCTACGGGCAGCACGCTGCGCACGAACGGGCTGCGCTCGCTCGGCGTACTGTTCGAGTCGCAGGCCGTCCTGGTCGGTCGACGCGGATCGAACGACCTTGAGGCCCACCGGACGCTTACGACGGTGCTGGGCAGCGTGATCAACGCGCGCGCCAACCGGTACCTGCTGTGCAACGTGACCCGCGAGCGGCTCAGCGAGGTCACGGCGGTCCTGCCCACCCGTGGTTCGCCCACGGTGATGGATCTGGCGACCGATGGCGTGGTCGCCGTGCACGCGTTGGTGCCCGCCGCCGACATCTGGTCGTTGCTCCCTCGCCTGGAGGCGTGCGGTGCTACCTCGATCCTCACCCTGCCCGTCGAGAGGATGGTGCCATGAGCAAGACCGTCTCCCCTGATCGTCGTTTCAGCGTCGAGGACATCGTTCGCGACGTGCGTGAGCGCGGTGACGTGGCAGTCGCCGAATGGTCGCGACTGCTGGACGCCACGACGGGGACACGCCCCGAGCGGGCGGTGCCCTACGGTGATCTGCCGGTCGTCGCGATCCTCGACGCGGCGGCGTCGATACGCACCTGGCACGAGGCGCAACGACCGCGTGATCTCGTGGTCGAGGTCTCGCCGGGCGTGACGCTCGAGCGGCGGTGGTCGCCGCTGCGTTCGGTGGGCGTGTACGTGCCGCGCGGCCTGGTCTCGTCGCTGCTGATGGGCGTCGTGCCCGCCCAGGTCGCCGGCGTCGACCGGATCGTGGTCTGCACGCCCCCGGAGGGCTCGGCGGCGGTGGCCGCCGCCGCGGCGCTCCTCGGCCTCGACGAGGTGTGGGCGGTCGGCGGAGCCCAGGCGATCGCGGCGCTGGCCTACGGTACCGAGTCCATCGCCGCGGTGGACAAGATCGTGGGACCCGGCGGTGGCGCGGTCAACAGCGCCAAACTACTGGTGAGCCGCGACGTGGCCATCGATCTGCCCGCGGGTCCGAGCGAGGTGGTGGTGGTGGCCGACGAGGGGGTGGACGAGGCACTGATCGCCCAGGAGGTGGCGGCGCAGATGGAGCACGGGCCCGATTCGAGGGCGTTCGTCGTGCGTGTCGGAGAGGATCTCGAGGCGGCACTGGCGGAGGTGGAGGACCACGCCGGTGAACACGTCGCCCTCCTCGGCCCGCGCGCGGAGTCGTTGGCCGATCGGATCCGCAACGCCGGGGCCGTCTTCGTCGGACCCTACGCGCCGGTCCCGGCGGGGGACTACGCGACGGGAGCCAACCACGTGCTGCCGACGGGCGGGTGGGCGCGCTCCACCGGCGGTCTCGGCCTCGAGAGCTTCCTCAAGACGGTCACTGTGCAGCGTGTGACCCGCGAGGGACTCGCCCGACTGGCGCCGACGGTCGAGGCGCTGGCGGACCTCGAGGGGATGCCCCGTCACAAGGCGACGATGCGCCGATGAGTCGGCCCCTGCCTCCCGCCCTCGCCGCGTACCAATGGCCCCCGTCAAACGCGGCGATCGCCGCGCGCACCGGTCTGGACCCGCGCGCGATCATCCGCTTCGACGGCAATGTGCCGGCGTCGCCTCCGCCCAGCGCCCGTCCCGCGGCGATCGCGCGGGCACTGGCCGACGTGAACGAGTACGACCGTGGCCGCTACGAGCCCCTACGCGCCGCCATCGCGGCGCGCCACGGCGTGACGTTGGACCAGGTGGCCCTCGGAGCCGGCAGCGACGAGCTCATCGTGCTGTGCGCGCGGGTCTTCGCGGAGAACGGCACCGTGGCCACGGTGCCGCCGGTCTCCTACTCGATGTACCGCTACGCGGCACTGATGGCGGGTGCGACGCTGGTGGACGATCCGCGCGACGCGGACGTGGTGTTCGTGTGCCGGCCCAACAACCCCACTGGTGAGTTGCCCGACGTACCCGTGGTGCGCGGTCAGCTGGTGATCGACGAGGCGTACGCCGACTACGCGGGAGTGGACGCGCTCGATCGGGTCAGCGACGGAGCCATCGTGTTGCGCACGTTCTCCAAGGCCTTTGGCCTGGCGGGAGCGCGGGTCGGCTACGCCATCGCCGACGCCGAGCGGTGCGCCGTGCTGACGTCGCGCCAGGCGCCGCTGTCGGTGTCATCGCTCTCGGCCGCCCTGGCGCTGGCGGGCTTGGCGTCGCCGCCCGACGTCGGACCCCAGATTGCCGAGCGTGAGCGTCTCGCCGGCGAGTTGGCCGCGCTCGGCCTGGTCCCGTCGCCGTCGTACACCAACTTCCTCTACGTCCCGATGGCGGATCCGGCGTCGCTCGTCGAGCGGTTGCTGCCCTACGGTGTGGTGCTGAGGGCCTTCGAGGGGGGTCTACGGATCAGCGTGCGCGACGAGGTCGACGACGACGCGCTGCTCGACGCGCTCCGTCACGAGCTGGCGGGGGGCGAGGACCCGGCGCCCATGACGCGCCACCGTCGCGCCACCGCCGAGACCCGACTCTCGGTGCGTCTGCGCCCGTGGGGCCAGGGGCGGGTGCTGGTCTCGACGGGCGAGGGCTTCTACGACCACATGCTCCAGCAGTTGGCCTTCCACGGAGGCATGGACCTGCGCCTGGAGGGGGTCGGCGATCCGGAGACCGGCGAACACCACGTCGTCGAGGACATGATGCGCACCTTCGGCGAGGCGCTCGACGAGGCGTTGGGCGATCGCCGGGGGCTGGCCCGCTACGGCGAGGCTCGTGTGCCGATGGACGAGGCCCTCGCGCACGCCGTCGTGGACCTCTCGGGTCGGGCGACGGCGACCCTCGCGATCGACCCCGATCCCGGGATGGCGGCTCACGCCTTCGAGTCTCTAGCGCAGACGGCTCGTATCACCCTGCACGTCACGGCGAACGGGCGGAACGCCCACCACGTCGCCGAGGCCGCCTTCAAGGCAGTGGGTCGCGCCCTCGCGCAGGCCCTGGTGCGTGATGGCGCGCTGATCCGATCCACCAAGGGATCACTGTGAGCGACGTCGTCGTGGTGGACTACGGGGCCGGCAACACCCGCTCGGTCGGCGCCGCCCTCGCGCACCTGGGCTATCGCAGCACGGTCAGCGCCGACCCCGGGCTGCTGCGCGACGCCCGCTACGTCATCTTGCCGGGTGTGGGGTCGGCGCGCAGCGCTATGGCGCACCTGAGCGTCACGGGAGCGGCCGACGCGCTGCGCGCTCGCGTCGACGCCGGTGAACCCCTCCTGGGGATCTGTCTCGGTCTGCAGCTGGCCCTGGAGGACAGTGAGGAGGACGGCGGCGTCGTGGGCCTCGGTCTCGTCGCCGGACACGTGCGCCAGCTGCGTCGCGGCCGAGTGCCGCGCCTGGGGTGGGCCGCCGTCGAGCCCGGGAATGACGTCTACTACTTCGCGCACTCCTACGTGGCGCACACGCAGCAGGCGGTGGCGACGTCCGAGGGCGTGACGGCGATCGTCCGGTCGGGTTCGTTCCTCGGGGTGCAGTTCCACCCCGAGAAGAGTGGTGCGGCGGGACTGCGCTTCCTGGACCAATGCCTCTCCCGCGCCTGATCCCTTGCCTGGACGTGGCTCACGGCCGCGTCGTCAAGGGCGTGAGCTTCGTGGAGCTGCGCGACGTGGGCGATCCCGTGGAGTTGGCGAGTCACTACGGACGAGGGGGAGCGGATGAGCTAGTCCTGCTCGACATCGCCGCGACGCCCGACGAGACGGCCACCATGACGTCGGTCGTGGCGCGGGTGGCGGACGTCCTGACGATTCCCTTCACGGTGGGTGGCGGGGTGCGGTGCGTCGAGGACGCCCGCCGGATCATCGAGTCGGGCGCCGACCGCGTGGCGCTGAACTCCGCGGCCCTGGCGGACCCCTCGCTGATCACCGCCATCGCCGACCGGTTCGGTAGCCAGGCGGTGGTGGTGGCCATCGATACCCAAGACGACGTGGTCTTCACCCACGGCGCTCGAGTGGCGACCGGCGTCGGGACCGTGCCGTGGGCACTCGAGGCGGCCGGTCGTGGCGCGGGCGAGATCCTGCTCACCTCGATCAGCCACGACGGTCGTCGCGCCGGCTTCGATCTGCGCGTGACCGCCGCGGTACGCGAGGCGGTCTCCATCCCCGTGATCGCCTCGGGCGGCGCGGGGACGGCCCGCCACGTCGCCGACGCGTTGCGCGTCGCGGACGCGGCCCTCGTGGCGTCGATCGTGCACGAGAACCCCCAGGGCATCACGGGGCTGCGCCGCGAGATCGAGGCGTGCGGCGTGGCTCTTCGACCAGTGCAAGAGGAGAAAGATGGGTGACGACCTGCGGGCGGCGATTGTGCAGGACGACGCGACGGGGCGAGTCCTGATGCTGGGTTGGATGGACGAGGAGGCCCTCGCGCTCACGCGCTCGAGCGGCGTGGTTCACTTCTATTCGCGATCTCGCCAGCGCCTGTGGCGAAAGGGCGAGACGTCGGGGAACACGCTGCACGTGATCGAGCTGACGCTGGACTGCGACGGCGACGCGGTGCTGGTGCGGGTGAGTGCCGACGGCCCGACCTGCCACGACGGATCGACGTCGTGTTTCACGCCGTGGCTCTGGCGCAAGATCTTGCAGCGTGACGCCGCGGGCACCGACGACTCGTACGTGGTCGCCACCCTCGGCGCGGGCACGTCGCGTGCCGCGCGCAAGGTGGGCGAGGAGGCCGTGGAGCTGGCGGTCGCCGCGTTGAGCGAGGACGACGAGAGGGTGGTGAGCGAGGCCGCGGATCTCTGGTTCCACACACTGCTGCTACTGCGCAGTCGTGGCCTGGACCCGGCGGCGGTCGAGGACGAACTGCGCCGTCGCGACCGCTAGGGTCGTTCTGGGCGCACGGTCCGAGTGCCGTGTCCGACGGGACCCGCCAGCGATCGAGGCGTGGCCGGCACGCGGGCCCGTGACCCGAAGGAGGGTGAAGTGATCGCGGTCACGGTGTCGTCGAGTGCAGTCGTCCTGGTGGGAGCAGTCTTCCTGGCCACGGCCGTCGAGATGGTCGAGGCGCTCACGATCGTGCTGGCGGTCGGCCACACGCGCGGCTGGCGCTCGGCCCTCGAGGGGACGGCAGTCGCCTTCCTCTCACTCGCGGCCCTAGTCGCGCTGCTTGGTCCGGCACTGGTGCACGTACCACTCTCCGCGCTGCGTTTGATCGTGGGTGGCGTGCTGCTCGTCTTCGGCTTGCAGTGGCTGCGCAAGGCGATCCTGCGCTCGGGTGGGCTGAAGGACCTGCACGACGAGGACGCGATCTATCGGAAGGTCGTCGCCGAGATGGAGTCGGCCGACGCCTCCCCCCGGCGTGATCGCATCGCCTTCGTCATGGCCTTCAAGGGGGTGTTCCTCGAGGGGCTGGAGGCCGTTGTCGCGGTTCTGACGCTGGGCTCGTCCGCGCACCGCCTGGGTCTCGCAGTCGTCGTGGCGGTGGCGGCGGTGCTGGCGGTGGCGGGGACCGGAACCGCCGTCGCTCGACAGCTCTCCAACGTCCCGGAGAACTTGATGAAGATGGGCGTTGGGATTCTCCTGGTCAGCTACGGCACGTTCTGGACGGGCGAGGGCGTGCACGTGCGCTGGCCCGCGGGTGACGTGACCCTCGTCGGCTTTGTCGGACTCTACGTCGTGGTGACGTGGACGCTGGTCGCCGTGGTCCGTCGTGGGGTCGCCGGGACTCGTCGCCGGGCGGTGGTGCGGTGACGAGACCGCGTCGCGCACTGCCCGTGCGGCTGGTGAAGGGATTCGCCGCGTTCTGGTGGGACTTCCTCGTGGGTGACACCCCCGAACTCTTCATCGCCGCGGTGGTGACGGTGATGGTGGTCGCGCTGCTGCGCGTGGCCGGCCACGAGAACGCCGCGGCGGGCGTCGCGCTGCCGCTGCTCGCGATCGTGGCGCTGACCGTCTCCATTCGCCGGGCCCAGCGGGCGTCGCGCCGCAAGTGAGGGTTCGTGCCCGCGCCCGTGCCCGTGCCCGCGCCTGTGCCCGTGGTCGCGTCGGGAGCGCCGTGCGGCGCGTGACGGCCCTCACTCTCGCGACCGTGGTGGTCGCGTCGCTCGCGGCGTCGGCCACGCCCTCAACGACCGCGGCCACGGCGAGCACAGTCACCACGACCACCCCGACCACGATCCCGCAGTCGACTACGACGATGTTGCCGCCTCCGGGCGTGCCCTCGGCGACGACGCTGGCCTGCGCGCGCGCCGAGGTGGCGACGTGGCCGCTCGTGGACCAGGCTGACGAGACGATCGCCGTGCCGGTGGACGCGGCCGCCCTGGGACCCATGGCTCCGGCCGCGCGCGAGGGCTTCGGTGCGTTCCTGCTCTTCGGCGCGACGGGCCCCCGCTCCATGGGGCGAATGGTGGCGCGCCTGCAGTCGCTCACCCCCCACCACGCGACGATGCTGGTGATGACGGATGAGGAGGGCGGTGGAGTGGCGCGACTCACCAATCTCGTCAACCCACCACCGTGGGCGCAGGTGATGGGACGCAGTCTCACAGCGTGTGTCCTATTTGGACCCACCGGTTCGCCTTGACCAACTGAACCAAATGGCTCAGCGGTGCTTACTCACCGTCCGACGTCCCAGACGATGGTTCGTCTGAGTACTCGGTTCCGACCCAGGG
>JAJYNX010000091.1 GCA_021786095.1 Actinomycetes bacterium
CCCTCGTGCCCTTCAACGCCGCCGGTGCCGACGCCGGGCCAATGAACGAGTTCGCCGCGGCGTGCAAGGAGCGCGGGCTGTGGCCGTTCACCCACTTCAACCGGACCCACGTCGTCCCCCCCTGCACGGCCACGCCCGACGAGGTCCGTGAGGGACTCGCCATCCTCGACGAAGCCCTGTCCGTGGCCGACCGCTACTACGTAGGCGAGTAGCGCTCACACGCCGCCACGCGCATGATCGCCCCCGTGCGGCTGTCGCCGCCCGGGGGCGATCATGCGCGACATCACGGCGCCGTGGGTGGCGCCGAACGCCGGGTCAATCGCCCGACCCGAGGTGGTTGATCTCCCCGCCGACCAACCCAACCGGCGATGGCGTATCCCCCTGACGAAGAATCTCTAGAGCGCTCAGGGCGAGCCAGAGAGTCGCGATGTCGCCCGTCTCGGACAGGGAGCGCCCGGTGAGCTGTTCCACGCGGCGCATGCGGTAGATGACCGTCTGGCGGTGCACGTGCAACGCCAACGCGCAGCGCTGCCAGGATCGCTGCGTCGAGAGGAAGGTCGCCAGCGAGTACACGAGGTCGGTGCCGTTGTCGAGATCGTACGCCAGCAGGGACCCGAGAACCCGGTCCACGAGTGCGTGCGCCTCCTCGGGACTGTGGAGAGCAGGCAGCGGCGACGCCTCGCCGTAGGTGACGATCGGCCTCGCGGACGTCGCCCCCGCCAGTGCCCACAGCGCCTCTCGTGACGCCGCCGGCGCCCTTGACGGATCACCAAGCGGATCACTGACGCCGACGGTGCAGCCGTCACCAAGTCGCGCTCGCGCCAGCGACGACACAGCCATCGACGCATCCGCAACCACTGGTCCGTCGCGACCCACGAGTACGAAGACAACGCGATCGCGGCGCAGCAGAACGTGCGCGATACCCCGGCGCCGCAGGCCGACGTGCAGACGCCGTTCGCCGATCGCGTCACATCCGGCGATGACGATCAGGCGGCACGACGACGGCGAGATCCCCTGACGCACCAATCGTGACGCGCCCGTTGCCGCATCCAGCCGACCCTGAATCAGTTGGGAGAGCAACTCGGTGCCGATCTGACGCTGGTAGTCGGCGTACTGCGAGGAGTGAGCGACCTCGACCGCCACCGCGGTGGCGGCGTGCTGGAGCAGTACCAGGTCGTAGGTCTGACGGCTCGACATCCGAGCCACGAGCAGGGTCGGCTCGTCGTAGGGGACCTCGACGATGGCGATCTCGTCGTCTCGTGCTCCCACGAAGTGCAGCGCGCCCGGGATCGCTCCTCCCGCCGCGCCGATCTCGTCGCGCACCCGATCGCCGATCGCCGCCGGCAGCACCGGTGTGCCCTCGAGCACGGGGGCGAGCGTCTCGGCGTCAACGACGTACAGGTCGCACGACAGCTCCTTCTCGAGGCGCGTGTGAAACGCACGAGGATCGCCGCTCGCCACCGCCGTGTGGATCGAGTCGTAGATCTTCTCGGTTCGCGCGAGGCGTGACGCCTCCTCGCTCAGCAGGGCGTCGGCCACCGCGCGACTGAGCACAATAAAGCTCATGGAGAAGGGAACCGAGAGAATGGGTAGCGCCACGTCGTCGGCGCACCGTAGGGCCGCCGGCGCGATGGCCGGTGACTGGGGATCGGAGCCGATGACCAAGCCGCTGACCAGGGCCGCGCTCAGGTGCTCAACGAAGGCGACCTGCTCCTCCTCGCTCGCGGGGAGCGTACGACCGTTCTTCATCAGCAGCTCGCCGCCCGCGAGCCACCGCCACGGCTCATCGAGGTCGGACGAGTGGGCCCACGTCACCGTGCGGTCGAGGCCAGCTCGACCACCCAACAGCGTCAGTCGGAGATGGGGAAGCGCCACCAGTTCGTCCACCGTGATGGCCACCTCCCCCCACCTCCTCACGTCCTCCGTGACCGGTTAGACAGTTGTCTAATCGTGACTCTCAAATTGTATTAATTACACACTGTACGGGAGCTGCTCGGCCCCTTACACTTTCGCCACGTTCAGGTCAACGGGGGGTTGTCATGACTGAAGTTTCACGAGTTCACGGGATCGAGACGGCCGAGGAGATCGCCGAGGACCGAGTCGAGAACCATCTCACTCTGAAGAGAGGGTTCAACTTCCGCGCGATCTTCGCGCTGGCGTTCTCGGACATCTCACCGATCGTGTCCATCTACACGGTCTTCGGGATCATCGTCGCCATCAGCGGCGCGGGGTTCTGGTTCGCCATGCCCATCGTGCTGATCGGCCAACTGCTGGTCGCGAGCGTCTTCGGTGACGTGGCGTCACGGTTCCCTCTCGCCGGCTCGGTCTACCAGTGGTCGCGCTACCTGGTGAACGCGCGCTTCGGGTGGTTCACCGCGTGGGCCTACATCTGGGGCCTCACGATCGCCCTGGCGACCCTCTCCTACGGGGCGGCCGGCTTCCTCCTCGGCGTGCTCGGGGTCAACGGCGCATCGCACAACGAGCAGGCGCTCGTCGCCGTGGCGCTCACGGTCTTTGCGTGCACGATCAACATCGCCGGGCGCAAGGTCCTCAAGTACTTCTTCTACTTCAGCATCGCGGCCGAGGTCATCTGCTCCGTCGTGCTGGGCAGCATCCTGCTGATCGGCTACCGCGTGAATCCCTTCAGCGCCCTCGTCCACAGCGCGGGGGCCGTCCACGGCGGGGCCTACCTCACGGGACCGTTCCTCGCCGCGATGGCGGTCGCCGGCTGGTCGTTCCTCGGCTTCGAGTCGGCGGGGTCGGTGGCCGAGGAGGTCGACGAGCCCGGGCGCGCCGTTCCCCGAGCCATCTTCTTCTCCCTGCTGGCGGTGGGGCTGATCGTCCTCTACATCAGCCTCGCCTTGACCATCTCGGTGCCGAACTTCCAAGCGGTCCTGTCAGGACAGGTCCTGGATCCCATCGCCGCGACCCTCCAGGCACACTTCGGCGCCGCGACCGCGCGCGGGTTCCAGTTCCTCTTCATGGTGGGCTTCATCGCGAGTTTCATGGCGGTGCAGGCGGCCGTGTCGCGCTGCATCTGGGCCAACGCCCGCGACCGCGTCCTGCCGGCGCACAAGTTCCTCATCAAGTTGACGCGTCACGAGAAGCTTCCCTACAACGCCGTCATCTTCACCGGAGTGGTCGCGGCCGCACTGCCGTTCATCAACTCTCCCAAGGTCTACGGCATGCTCATCAACTTCACGAGCGCGGGCTTCTTCATCGCCTACGCCCTGCCCGTGTTCGGCGCAGCCTGGGTCCGCGCCCGTGGCAAGTGGGTGGCCGGACCGTGGACGCTGGGCAAGTGGGGTCCACTACTCACCTACGCGGCGTCCGTGTGGCTCGTCGTCGAGATCGTCAACATCCTGTGGCCCCGCGCCGAGTTATATGGGACGGGGTTCCTGGCCTGGAGCGCCATCTACATGGTGGTAGGTCTTGGCGTCGTCGGGCTGATCCTGCACCTGTGGATCTATCGCGACGGCGGCGTGCACGTCCGTCAGGGGCTACTCGAAGGGATCGAGGATGTCGACCTCAGCACCCTCTAGCGGCGCGACCCAGCCGCGCGTCGCACTGGTCACCGGCGCCGCGAGCGGAATCGGCGCCAGCGTGACCCGGTCGCTGCGTGACGCCGGCCACCTGGTGGCCGGCGTCGACCTGGCCGCCTCGGCGGCCGACCTCTCGATCCAAGGCGACGTGACCGACGCCGCGGCGATGAACGACGCCGCGGCCCACGCCACCGCCGAACTCGGCCCGATCGACACGCTGGTGAGCGTCGCCGGGTACTACGAGATGCTCCCCTTCTCCCAGATCAGCGAGGCGCAGTGGCACCGAATGCTGCATGTGCACCTCGGGGGTCTCACCAACGTCGTGCGCGCCGTCCTGCCCGACATGCTGGCGCGAGAGCGGGGGGTCGTGGTCGCCATCACCTCGGAGCTGGCCATCGGTGGCGGCGACCACGACGCGCACTACGCCGCGGCGAAGGGTGCCATCGTGGGCTTCGTCCGCAGCCTGGCCGTCGAGGTCGCCGCGAGGGGAGTGCGCGTGAACGCGGTCGCTCCGGGCCCCTGCGACACGCCGCTGCTCGCGCCAGACTCGCC
>JAJYNX010000117.1 GCA_021786095.1 Actinomycetes bacterium
CGACGAGGACCGCCGGCTCGATCGATGTCACCGCCGAACCGTGGCTCGCGCGTCGCACCGGCTCACCTGCTCCGTGCAACGCCAGGAGTGTCTCCCCGGGGACTGCGTCTCGCGCCACGAGCACCGTCTCTCGGCTCACGTCGCGCGTCGACGGCTCGGTCCGAACGGAGGAGAGGACTCGGCGCCCCCCCCCGGGACGTCAGGACTTCCACACCAGAGTCGCGCGCCCCGCTGTCGTAACCCGCACGATGGCGCTCACGTTGGTGAAGCCGTTGTTGGCGTCAGCGTCGAGGTAGATCGCCCCGTTCGGGGCCACGGCGACCCCCTCGCCAACCGCGAAGTGGGACGGTGGTGGGAGCAGCGTGGACAGTCCTCTCGCGGGGATCGTCGTCAAGAGTCCCGAAGGGTGGAACCGAGCCAGGCCACGGCCACCGCCCGCAATGACGACGCTTCCATCGGGCGCCGCAGCCATCGCGGCGTCGTACCCACCTTGCGCCCGATCCTCCTGGGCGAAGCGCAGCGCTCCTCCGACGGTCCTTTCGTAGGGGCTCCACGTGGCCCCGCCGCGGACGAGCACGTCCCCTCGGCCATCGAGGGCCCGGGTGTCGGCCGTAGCGACGTCCTCCTGGGCAACGGAGCCGGAGCCGCAGACGGTGAGGCCGTTGTTGAGATCGGACGAGGCGGAGACGACCGTCCACACGGGGTTCCCGCTCGTGCGCCGGTCGTCCATCGGCTCGGACGTAGAGCGCACCCGGGCCTAGGGTCGACACCGAGAGCCCCTAGCCGGACGCGCCGGGCCAGTCCGGGTGTGGTGCCCAGCGGCGCCCTCCTCGCTGGTGACGGTCGCGACGCACCATCGAGAAGAGCCTCGCGAACCCGATCTTGACCCACCTCGCCGAAGCAGAGGAGGTTCGAAGCGAGCACGCGCTGCTAGTAGCGCACGCAGCGTCCCGCGACGACGCCTCGGCGCAGGTCGTCGGACGCCATCAGCGACAGCGCGAGCTCGGCGACGCCGTCATCGTCGGGACAGCACTCGCTGAGCCCATAGAGGAGCTCGGGGTTCTTCGATCGCATGATCGCGTTGCGGATAGCCACGTCGATCTGGTAGCGCCACGACGTGATCTCGGGACTCTGTGAACTCACGAGCAACGACCCGTGATAGAGGTCGAGCGCAGCATTCAGATCGCCGCGCCCGAGCGCGCGCAGCACCCGTACGTGATCGGCGTCAACGCGCCCGATCAGCCGGTAGGGTCTCGACGCGATCGCTCCGCCGACGAGTTGGCGCAAGTGGGACAACTCCGCCTTCACCGTCGTGACACTGATCGGCTTGTCGCCGTAGACGAGCGCTGTCAACTCGTCCAGCGAGAGTCCCTCGTCGTGCATGGCGAGGATCGCGAGCAGCTCTAACTGTCGCCGGCTCACACGCACGGCGGTGCCGTTCACGGCCACTCCCGTCGAGCCGAGCAGTCGCAGCACGAGTTCGCCGCTCGATTCGGGCGAGGCAACGACGGGCGCCGCCGTCGAGTCACGAGCGAGCTCGTACTCGACGTTTCGCGCCAGCGCACGCACCATCGTCAGCAACGATGGATTGAACTTGCTCCACAGAGACGAGACGTCGAGCACGCCGAGTGAATGACCCTCGACCGGATCGATGATCGGGGCCGAGTAGCAGACCCACTCGTGGACCATCGGTGCGTAGTGCTCGGCCGAGAAGACGGTCGCCGGACGTCGAAGTTGATGGGCGAGCGCGAGCGCGTTGGTGCCGACCGCCGCCTCGCTCCAGCATCCGCCGAGAGCGAAGTTGACGGTATCCGCACTTCGTCGCATTCGGCGGCCACCGGCCAGCCACGTGATGGTGACCGTCTCGTCGGTCAGCGCCGCGACGAGGTCACCATCGACGCTGAGCTCACGCAAGTCGTCAAGGATCACTCGGCTCGCCCGACCCAGTCGAGACTCGGCGAACTGGGCCGCCACGGCCACTGGCTCTACCATCGGCGCGAGCGCGAGGTCGACCGACACCGCCTGCGCCGAGCGCTGCCACGAGGCGAAGATCTCCGGACGTACCTCGCTCGTGGAGCCGTGCGCCTCCACCACGCAACGCCAGAGCGCCTCGGCGTCTCCTCGACGCTCCCTCAACTCGCGATTCACGTCCCCCTCCACACCCCACTGGCGTACCGCGCCTGAGGCGAACGATACCGCGAGGCCGACGCTCGCGAGAGGTCGCAGGCGCCAACCTTTTTCCAACCTGGTGGGTTCTACCATTCGCCCGTCGCCAGAGGCGCGGCCATGGCTCGGCGCACGGGCCTGCAAGGAATTGGGGGATCATGCTCTACGACATTCCCGGCTCCGCCGGTAGTCCAGTCACCGTACAGCCCACGTACGACAACTTCATCGGCGGTCGGTGGGTGCCACCGGTGGACGGCAGGTATTTCGACAACATCACCCCGATAACCGGCGAGACCTTCACGAAGATCGCCCGTTCCAACGCCAAGGACATCGATCTCGCTCTCGACGCCGCCCACGCCGCGAAGGACGCGTGGGGCTCGACGAGCCCGGCCGAGCGTTCACTCGTGCTGCTGCGCATCGCCGATCGGCTCGAGGCGAACCTCGAGATGATCGCGATCGCCGAGTGCTACGAGAACGGCAAGCCGATCCGCGAGACGCTCGCCGCCGACATCCCGCTGGCCATCGACCACTTCCGATACTTCGCCGGTGCCCTACGGGCCCAAGAGGGGTCGATCGGGGTGATCGACGACACCACCGTCGCCTACCACTTCCACGAGCCGCTCGGTGTCGTCGGCCAGATCATTCCGTGGAACTTTCCGATTTTGATGGCTACGTGGAAGATTGCCCCGGCGCTCGCCGCGGGCAACTGCATCGTGCTGAAGCCCGCCGAGCAGACCCCCTGGTCGATCCTCAAGGTGGTCGAGCTCATCGCCGATCTCCTCCCCCCCGGCGTGCTCAACGTCGTCAATGGATTCGGCGTCGAAGCGGGCAAACCTCTCGCGTCGTCGCCGCGCATCGCCAAGATCGCCTTCACCGGCGAGACGACCACCGGACGACTCATTATGCAGTACGCGTCCGAAAACATCATCCCGGTCACCCTGGAGTTGGGGGGTAAGAGTCCGAACATCTTCTTTCCCGACGTCATGGCGGCCGACGACGACTTCCTCGACAAGGCGATCGAGGGGCTCGTGTTGTTCGCACTCAACCAGGGCGAGGTCTGCACGTGCCCGTCGAGAGCACTGATACACGAGTCGATCTACGACGAGTTCATGGCCCGCTGCATCGCCCGGGTGAACGCCATCACGCTCGGAAACCCGCTGGACACCGAGACGATGGTAGGGGCTCAGGCATCCAACGACCAGCTCGAGAAGATCCTTTCCTACCTCGACATTGGACGCAGCGAGGGCGCCGAGGTGCTCGTCGGCGGCCATCAGCGCCAGGTCGCGGGCTGCGACGGTGGGTACTACGTCGAGCCGACCATCTTCAAGGGTCACAACAAGATGCGCATCTTCCAGGAGGAGATCTTCGGCCCCGTGCTGTCGGCCACGACGTTCTCCTCGACGGACGAAGCGATCGCCATCGCCAACGACACCCTCTACGGACTGGGCGCCGGCCTGTGGACCCGCGACGTCAACACGGCCTACACCGTGGGCCGCGCGATCCAGGCGGGGCGCGTCTGGACCAACTGCTACCACCTCTACCCCGCTCACGCCGCCTTTGGGGGCTACAAGGGATCGGGGATCGGCCGTGAGACGCACCTAATGATGCTCGACCACTATCAGCAGACCAAGAACCTGCTGGTCAGCTACACGCCCCACAAGTTAGGGTTCTTCTAATCATGAGCGAACTTCGTCGCGTCGACATCACCTGTTGAGCGACGTATTCGATGATCAGCAACTCCTCCTGAAACGCCACCGAGCGTGATGATGCGCTGAGGCAGCGTTGGTGGTTGCGTTGTCGCTTCGGGCGATGACAACGTGGGGGGTCCAA
>JAJYNX010000007.1 GCA_021786095.1 Actinomycetes bacterium
TGGATGACGGCTTCCATCGCACCGACTTCTGGGTGATGGCCGCGTGGCGGTCGGTCAGTTGGATCAACGCGGTGCCCGCGGTGATCGCGCGTCTGGCCGAGCGGCGCCCCGGTGAGGTGATTCCGACCTCCGTGCGCTTCATCCGCTCGGCCTCAGCTCCCCTGTCACCCTCGGTCCTGCGAGCGTTCGAGGTGGCCACCGGGATCCCGGTGGTGGAGACCTACGGGATGACGGAGGCCGCGAGCCAGATCTGCGCGAACCCGGTTGGTTCGCGGCGCAAGGTGGGCTCGGTGGGTCCGCCGGTCGGCGTGGCCCTGCGAATTCGCGCGCTCGAGCCTGGCCCCGACACGGTGGCGCCGGGCGTGGTGGGTCACGTGGAGATCCGCGGACCGTCGGTCATCTCGCACTACGACGCCGAGGGCTACGAGGACCGCGTGGACGCCGAGGGCTGGCTGCGCACGGGCGACCTGGGCTACCTCGACGAAGACGGGTACCTGTTCCTCGCCGGGCGCAGCGACGACGTGATCAACCGAGGCGGCGAGAAGATCTTCCCGCGCGAGATCGAGGAACTGGCGTTGACGGTGGACGGGGTGCGCGGCGCGGCGGTCGTGGGTGAGCCCGACGACGTGTACGGGCAGGTGGCCGTGCTCTACGTGGAGTTGGCTAGCCGTGGCGCCCGTGACGTGCGTCGCCTCGTCGCCATTCTCGGCGAGGTGTTGACGTCGTCCCTAGGCCGGTCGCGGCGACCGGCGACGATCACGATCGTGACGGCGCTTCCGGTTCACGCGACGGGCAAGGTCGTACGACGGCTGCTGGGGACCGACCCGGCGGCGATACTGTGGCGCGAGTCAGTCGCCTAGCGGGCGCGTCGATCGAGTCGCCGACGCCAACGTCGGTCGAGGGCTCCGCCGCCGGCGCGGTCGGTCCGACCTCGGGCACGCGGCGTCGCCTGGACCACATCGACGCGATGCGTCCCGTGAAGCAGGCGGCGGTGATCTCGACCCACGCCCTGATCTTCTTCGCGCCGTTGGCGACGAGCGCGACGGTGGTCGGTCTCATCATGCTCACGCGTTTCGCGCGCGACGCGTTCCTCTTCGTGTCGGCGTGCATGCTGGCGTACAGCTACCGCAGTGCGCCCCGGGTCGACCTCGGCCGCTACGCCTGGCGCCGGTTCATGGCGGTGGGCGTGCCCTACCTCACCTGGACCGTGATCTACTACCTCTTCACGAGCGCCGCCGCGACGTCGACGTTCCCGTACTACACGTTCCGCGGCACCGGCGTCCTGTCCGGGGCGGGCGCCGCCCACTTCGTGCACTTGCTGTGGACGGGTTACTACCAGCTGTACTACCTCATCGTGATCATGGAGTTCTACGTGATCTTCCCGTTCCTGCTCGCGCTCCTGCGACGTGCGGCGCGTTGGCACCGGGCGATCCTCGTCGGCGCGGTGGTGTGCCAGCTGGCCTACGGCGTGCTGGTCAGTGTGCACCCCTTCGGCGTCCATCTGTCGGGCATGGAGCAGACACGCCTCATCGTCTCGTATCCCGCGTACCTGGTTGGCGGGGTCATCGTCGCGCTGCACCTGGACGAGGCGCACCGTTGGATCGTGACCCACGCGCGCGCCATCGTGCTGTTCACGATGGCGGGCATCCTGGTCGCCGAGGTCGCGAGCTACCTTGATCGTTTCCGGGCGTGGCCGTTGTACCTGCATACGGGAAACATGGTCTTCGCACCCCTCGCGGTGCCCTACAACGTGGGGATGATCCTGTGCGTGTACCTGCTCGGCGTGCACCTCGTTTCGCCGCGGCGAACCGAGTGGGCTCGCGCGGCCGTCCAGTCCGGCTCGGACAACTCCTACGGCGTCTACCTGTCCCAACTGATCTGGATTCCACTGTTGGTGCGCCTAGTCCACGCCGCCAACTGGCACGTGCCGTGGCCCGTCGCGGCACCGGCGGCACTCGTCATCGTCTACGGCACCGGCTTCGTCTTCACGGCGGTGATGGCGCGCACGCCGCTCGCCAAGGGGGTGACCGGACGCAGCCGAGCGTCCTGGTCCACCCTGTGGCCGCGGCGACGTCCCGGACGTTTCACCCTGCGCGGGGACGTGGGCGATGGTCCGATGGACGTGGTGAGCGAGTGACGCCGCGACTCACGCGGTGACCTCCCAGAGGCTGGCGTTGGTCACCGGATACCACGCCGTGCCGGTCAGGTCGCGGCTCTCGCACAGCGCTCGCATCACGCGAATGGTGCCGCCGTGGGTGACGAGGAGGGGTCGCGAGGTCGAGCGGTCCTCAAGGTCCTCGAGGAAGTTGGCGAGGCGGGCTCGCACCTCGGCCAGTGACTCGCCGAGTGGCGGCCGGGCGTCGACGTCGATGATTCGACCCTCGTCCACGCCCGACAGTCGGGGACCGAGGTCGTCTAGGGGGCGTCCCTCGTAGGTACCGAAGCCGCGCTCGCGCAACCGCGCGTCAGCCACGGGCTCGAGGCCGAGTGTCGCGGCCACGATTTGGGCGGACTCCCAGGCGCGCGCGAGGTCGCTCGCCACGATCAGGTCGGGGTCGCGACGGGCCAGCTCGGCCGTCACCGCACGGATCTGCTCGCGGCCCGCGGTCGTGAGCTGCGACTCGTCACACTGGCCTTGGATCAGGCGCAACTCGTTCCACGTGGTGGTGCCGTGGCGCAGGAGTGTCAGTCGCACGGCGGGTGGGGACGACGAGGCACTGTCCGAGGGTACCGGCGCCGCCCCGGCGGCTACCAGCCGGCGGGAAGGACCGCGTCGATCGCCGAGGCGATGGCGTGGTAGCCCAGGTCCGTCGGGTGGATGTTGGGCCCGTAGGGCGACGGTTGGCACATCCAGGTCATGGCGCACGTGTGAGCGACGTCGGCCGGCACGGGACCGAAGGGCGCGAGATCGACGGGCTGGTTCGTGGCCGGCTGGAAGGCGGCGGCCACGTCGGCCATCGGGATCGAGAACGAGCCGTAGACGTCGCGCAGCGTTTGGTTCAGCTGGCTCATCGCGCCCACGCTGGCCGTGGCGAACGCCTGGCCGCGCGAACCGTGCAGCCAGTCGGCCAGGAACGGGTTGTAGTGCCCGAGACCGACGAAGGTCACGTGTGGTCCAGCCGCCGCGCGCAGGAGGGCGATGATCTGCTCGAGTTGGGACGCGACGCGCGAGAGGTGGCGTGTCAGGCACGCGGGGTCGAACTGTTCGTGGCGCAGGCAGGGCATCACGTCGTTGAAGCCGAGGTCGATCGTAACCAGCCCCGTCTCGTCGCGGTGCGCCGACAGGTACGCGACGGCGGCGTTGAGCTGGGTGGCGGTGCCGTGGTAGCAGTGGTCGTGACCGGAGATCATGGTCGTCGTGGACTCGCCGGGGCATCCGACCTCGTGGAGCCGGAGCGTGACGCCCTTGCTCGCTTCGAGAGCGACCAGGTCGTTGGCGTAACCCGCGTGGGTGCGCTGGCCGTGCGGTGAGCGCACGCTCGGCTGGACACCGACCGAAACCGACGCGCCCACGTCGAGGTAGAAGATCGTGCTGGCCGCGCCGGCGCGCGAGGCCAGGACGGCGATCGGAGCCAGGACGCTCACGAGTACCGTCACCAGCGACAGTGCGATCGCCTGGCGAACGCGACGCGCACCGCGGGAGTGGATAGGAGTTCCATACGCGGGCAAGAGTCCATGGTACGGCTCGCGCCTCGGCGTGAGAGGCGCAGCATCGTAAGAATTTCGCAAGGGGCCGCGCTCAGCCCTCTCGGCTGGCTGGCCGGGCCCACCCTCGCCAGCGCCCTCGGGGCGCGCGACGGCGGTGCCGATG
>JAJYNX010000080.1 GCA_021786095.1 Actinomycetes bacterium
CCGGGTGACGGGCCAGAGCCCCCGTCCGGGCACGGTCGTGGCCTGGCACGCCAGCGTGGTCCTGACCACGGCCACGGCGCCCGCCGCGACGGCGACCACGCGCGCCGCCACCACCGCAGTGGCCGTGACGCGTCCGGCGCCCGTGGCGCCGGTGCCCTCGCGCGTGGGCGTGGCGACGTGGTACGCCTACATCCCGGGACAGTGCGCGACGTCCTACCTGCCGATGGGTACGGTGATCACCGTGCGCGACCTGTCCAGCGGGGTCACCCTGCACTGCGTGGTCACCGATCGCCAGGAGGTGGCCCCGGGTCGCGTGGTCGACCTGTCGGAGCAGCAGTTCCGTGCGCTGGCGCCCCTGTGGCGCGGTGTGGTGCGCGTTCGAGTCTCCTGGTGACGCACACGCCGCGGACGGTGCGCGAACTGCTGGAGCGCTTCGAGCTGCACCCCTCGCGTGCGCTGGGCCAGAACTTCGTGGTGGACCCGAACACCGTGCGGCGCATCGCCCGCGCGGCGGGGGTGGGGTCCGGCGACGTCGTGGTGGAGATCGGCGCGGGCCTCGGTTCGCTGACGCTCGCCCTGGCGGAGACGGGCGCGGAGGTCCACGCGATTGAGGTCGACCGCTACCTGCTGGCGCCGCTTCGCGAGACGGTCGAGCCCCTCGGCGTCGTGGTGCACCACGTCGACGCGATGATCGCGGCCTACCCGGACATCGTCGGCGGGCGTCGCGCGGTGGTGGTGGCCAACCTCCCGTACAACATCGCGACCCCGCTGCTCGTGCACCTGCTCGAGGCCGAGCCGCTCCTCGAGCGCTTCGTGGTGATGGTTCAGCGCGAGGTGGGCGAGCGACTGGCGGCCCACGCCGGCGACGAGGCCTACGGGGCGGTGTCGCTACGTGTGCAGTACTTCGCGGACGCCGAGGTCCTGGGACGCGTGCCCGCCTCCGTCTTCCTCCCGCGCCCGAACGTCGAGTCGGTGCTGGTGTCGATCGTGCGCCGCGAGGGCGTGCGCGTGGACCCGACCGACGTGAGCGAGGTCGAGTTGTTCGAGGTGATTCGCACCGCCTTCGCGCAGCGGCGCAAGATGCTTCGCCGCTCGCTGGCCGGCTGGGCGGATCCCGGCGTCTTCGCGCGGGCCGACGTCGCCGGGACGCGCCGGCCCGAGGAGTTGACGATCGAGGAGTTCGCGCGCCTGGCGGCTCAGCGGTGATCACCCTGCGGGCGCCGGCCAAGGTCACTCGGTACCTCGAGGTGACGGGCCGGCGCGCGGACGGGCTCCACGAGCTGCGCAGCGAGATGGTGACGGTCGAGCTCGCGGACGCGCTGGACGTGGACGAGCACGCGGACTACCTGCGCGTGCGCGACGCGGGGGGCGCGGTACCCGAGGACGAGACCAACCTGGTGGCGCGCGCGCTGCGCCTGGTGGCGCGGCGGGCCGGGGTGACGGTTCGCAAGGCGATACCCGTCGGGGGAGGGCTCGGTGGGGGGAGCGCCGACGCCGCCGCCATTCTGCGATGGGCCGGCGGGGTGAGCGCCGAGCGGGCGCTCACCCTGGGCTCGGACGTGCCCTTCTGTCAGGTGGGGGGGCGGGCCCTCGTGGAGGGCGTGGGCGAGCGGGTGACGTCGCTGGCGTTCGAGCGACGCGACCTCACGCTGATCCTGGCCCCGTTCGGGGTCGACACGCGCGCGTGCTACGCGGCGTACGACGAGATGCGCGCCGAGAGGTGGTCGCCGCGCGGCTCGAACCACCTCGAGGAGCCCGCGGCGCGCGTCGAGCCGCGTCTCGCGGAACTCCGGGAGTGGCTGCGCGCCGAGTGGGGCGTTCCCGTGCACCTGGCGGGGTCGGGCTCGACACTCTTCGTCGACGGGCGAGTCAGCGACGCTCCGTCGTCATCCCTGATCAGCCCGGTTGGATCTCTGCGGATTCTCGTGACCTCCACGACCTCCGCGTAGGGCGACCTACTTGCCGGCGGCGCGGCGCTGGAAGCGGGTTCGCTTCAGCATCTTCTTGTGCTTCTTCTTGCGCATGCGCTTACGGCGCTTCTTGATGAGAGATCCCATGGCCCGTAGAACACTAGTCGATACGGCGTCGGCCGGGCGACTCGGCGCGCGCCGGACGCTGATACTCGAGGCGCAGCGCCTGGCGAGGGCACCCGCGCACCGCGTAGCGGGCCGAGTCGAGCGCGGCGGGCACCGAGAGCCGGATGGGGCCGTCGACGATGATCGGGTAGCCCCACTCGTCCAGGTGGACCAGTTCGGGGGCCAACTCCGCGCAGTGTCCGAAGCCGTCGCAGAGGATCGGGTTCACGCGCATCGTGAAGGTGTCGGGGCGCCGTCTCACTCCCACACCAGCTCCTCCTCACGCTCGAGAGCGGGGACGCGCACGTAGGTCGAGCCCGTGAGCGCGCCCGAGCACGCGACGCCCCGAGAGTGGTCCGCGGCGTCGTCGGCGAAGACGCGCAGTGCGGAGCGCACGAGGCGCACCACCCCGTCGGGGTGACGGCAGGCGCCGCGCCCCTCGATGACCCGGCACCGCTCGATCAGCCGGTCGCGCGCGACGCCGGCGTCGCGCCCCGCGCGAGCCAGGTGGCTGAGGTCGTCGGCCAGGGCGGGCAGGCCGAACGCGCACGGGCCGCACTGGCGAGCGCTCTCGTTCGCCATCCAGCGCACGACGCGCTGGGTTTCGACGATACCGCACGCGTCGTCGGCCAGCACGACGATCACCCCGGCTCCGATGCTCGCGCCCAGGGGCTCGAGGTCCTCGTGGGTGTAGGGGACGTCGAGCAACGAGCCGTCGAGCCAGCTGCCGCCGTAGCCACCGAGCAGGACGGCCCGCGGGCGGGCGACCGCGTGAGCGGCGTCGAGGATCTCGCGCAGCGTCGCGCCGAGGGCCACCTCCAGCACCACGGGGCGGGCGACCGCGCCGGATACCGAGACCAGGGTCGAACCGGGGCTGCCCTCCGTGCCGAGCGCGCGGTACCAGGCGGCACCGTAGCGGTGGATCAGCGCGACGTGGGCGCAGGTCTCGGCGTTGTCGACCAGCACGGGTGCCTGGCCGATGCGCGCGACGTGGGGGCGATCGGGTCGATACTGGGGCAACGCCTCGTGGTCGTCGAGCCAGTGGACGAGGGCGGACTCCTCGCCCGCGACGTAGCGCCACGGCGGCGTCTGCAGCTCGAAGGCGACTTTCGGGGTCCCGGAACGCTCGCGCTCGTGGATGGCGCGCTGGAGGTGGTTGATCACCCGTGGGTTGTCGCGCGCCGCGCACACCGCGATGCGGTTGGCGCCGATCGCGTGAGCCAGGTACTGGGCACCGTCGAGGATCAGGTGGGGGTTGGTCGACGCCAGAGTGAGGTCCTTGTGCGACGCGGGCTCGCCCTCCATGGCGTTGACGACGACGAACTTGTGTCGGCCACGCAGGTCGCGCAGGTGTCGCACCTTGCGCGCGGTCGCGAAGGCGCCGCCCCCGCGACCGCGCAGCCCCGCCTCGTCCAGTTGGTCGCTCAGACTGGCCCCAGCCGGGGGCGGGCCGAAGACGGCGAGGTGTTGCTCCCAGGTCCGGGGTCGAGCCGAGGTCCCGGACAGGACTCGGGGCAGGGTCGTCTCCTCGATCATCGCGGTCCTCGGGAGGGGGAACGCGGGGGGCGAGGCACCCCGGAGGAGGCACTCGTCGGGGCCGAGGAGGGACTTCCCGACAGTGGCGAGAGGGCGGTGCGCCCGGCCGCACGCGGCGGGCGCGCCAGCACGCGCCACACGCCAGCCCCGGCACCGATCCCGGCGCAGACGACCACCACGACGAGGCCCAGCCCGTGTCGCGCGTCGGTGCCGGCCGTGACGGCGTGCACCAGGGACGTGGCGAAGGCCAACCAGGAGAACCAGTGGAGGAATCGCCACGTCGCGTTGGCCAGACGCGCCTTGGCCAGGCTGGAGAGCCAGACGGCGAGCAGCAGATCGAACGCCACCGTGCCCAGCGCGATCGGCACGCGCTTGTACGACGAGGTGAGCGGGATGATCACCGACGCCGGCCCGGTGGGCACGAAGCTGTCCAGGACGGTGGTGACCACGTGAATCGCCAGAAAGAGCACGGCGGCCACGGCCAGGGAGCGGTGGAGCTCGTTGATCTCGAAGCGGCCGACGACGGTGCCGCCAGCCCGGTTGGCCACCAGCGCGCCCAGCGACACGACCATCGTGAAGAGCACCAGCGTGACGAGCCCCGTGGCGCGCGTCGTGTACCACAGGTAGGGGGTGGTCAGGGCGAGCACGCGAAGCTCTTCGCGTCGTCGGGCCAGCCGCCGACGTACTCGACGGTTCCGTCGTGGCGCACCAGACGGGCGGCGTATCCGGCTTGGCCGAGCCGGTAGCTCGCCTCCTCGCCCCACAGCAGTGACGCGGTGGCCATGGCGTTGGCCAACAGGCAGCTCGAGGCGGCAACGGTGGCGGTCGCGTAGGGGCCGTGGGCGCACGTGCCACGTCGCGGATCGATGATGTGGTTGACCTGCACCCCGCCGGCCCGCCAGGTGCGCGTGGTCGTCGAGGACGTGGCGAGGCCGCCGTCTCCCATCGTGACGCGCGGCTCCGCACCGTGCAGCGTGAGTTGGTCGGCGACGCCGATCACCCACGGGCCGTCGGGACCTCGTCCGCGCAGGGCGACGTCGCCGCCGACCTCGACGAGGGCGCCACCGCGCGGGGCCAACTCGTCGCAGACGCGGTCTACGAGCAGTGCCTTGGCGCTCGCTCCCACGTCGAGGCCGCAGCCCGGTGTCAGAGTCACGGTGTGGTCGTCGCGGTTGAGCGATACCGCGCGGCGCCCCGGTGCGGGCCGAGCGGGAACGGCGGGCCAGTCGTCGCGGCGGGCGACCTCGTCGTAGTCGCGGTCGTAGCCGAGGTCGAGCAGGGCGCCGAGAACGGTCGGATCGCACAGTCCCTCGGTGGCGTCACTGGCGCGCAGTGCGGCGTCGACGACGAGCTCCAGCGTCGCGCTGACCAGTACCGGACTTCCGGCGCTCGCGTTCAGACGCGTGATCTCGGAGTCCGAACGGAAGCGGTTGCACGCGGCGTCGAGCGCGTCGATCCACCACCAGAGCCGCTCCTCGGCGAAGGTGGCGTCGCGCTCGTGCTCCACCGCCAGCGTGCCCGAGAGTCCCCAGACGTGGAACGTCACGCTCACAGGCAGGTCACCGTGCCCGAGGGCGTCGTGTAGCAGGTGGTGGTCGTGGTCACGGGAGCCGGTGCCGGCACGGGGCTCGACGCCGATCCCGGAGCGGACGTGGTCGCCCCGGGGGGAGTGGTCGTGGTGGTCGTCGCGCCGGCGACGCTGGGGCTGCTCGCCGCCGGCGCGGGCGTCACTGTCAGGGGTCGCGCGGTGCTGGCCGCGTAGCCGACGAACAGGCCGGACGCGACGCCTGATGAGACCACGACGGTCCGGGTGAGTCGGCGCACGCGGCTGAAGCGTCGGTCACGGAGTTGGGGGGTGCGGGGGCGTGGGGTCATAGGCAGACGTGGCGTCCAGTGTGCCAGGCACCGCTAAGGCTCGAGGGGGAGTCAGGTAAGAAGTTCCACAACGCGCCTCGGCGCGGGCTCGGTCCGCCCAGGAGGTGTCGAGCCGGCCACCGCACTGGGGAGTCGCCACGGGCTCGCGGCTAGGGGGTCTCGTCGGGCAGCTCGATCGTGAAGCGGGCCCCGCCGAGCTCCGGATCTCGGTCGACCTCGACGGTGCCGCCGATCTCCGTCACGACCTGGGCGACGATCGAGAGCCCCAGACCCGATCCGGGCAGGGATCGCGCCGCGGCTGATCGCCAGAACCGATCGAACACGTACGGTCGCTCCGCGTCGTCGATCCCGGGGCCGCTGTCGGCGACGACGACGCGATGGTCGTCGGAGGTGACGATCACCCGCCCGCCCTCGGGCGTGAACTTCACGGCGTTGGTGAGCAGGTTGGAGATGGCGCGCACCAGGCGATCGCGGCGCGCGACGATCGTGGCAGGCTCGACGTGGGCCTCGATCGTGATGTTCTTGATGCGCGCGTGCGTGCGCGCCGTGTCCACGCACTCGTCGACGCACTCGTCGAGGCGCAGCGATACCGGCTCGCCCTCGCTGCGCTCGCCGCGCGAGAGCTCGCCCAGGTCGGTGACGAGTGCCGCCAGCTCGTCGACCTGGGCCACCATGTCGTCGGTCAGCTGGCGCAGGTCGTCGGGCTCGAGCTGGTTGGCCCGGGCCAGCACCTGCGCGTTGGTGCGCAGGGAGGTCAGGGGGGTACGCAGCTCGTGGCTGGCGTCGAGCACCAGCTGGCGCTGGAGGGTCTGGCTGCTCTGGACCGTGTTCAAGAGTCGATTGAAGACCCGTCGCAGGCGCCCGAGCTCGTCGGGCCCGCCCTCGGCGACCCGGTAGGTCATGTCGTTCGTGTCGGCCACCGACTCGATCTCGTTGGTGACGGCCTCGAGGGGCCGCAGTGCGGCTCGGGCGATGACCAGGCCGAGCACCAGGGCCAGGAGTAGACCGCCGCCGGCCACGATGAGCAGTGTACGTACCAGGTTGCGCAGCTGTTGAGTCTGACCCGTGATGTTGACAATGAACAGCTGCGCCGACGTGGTCTTGATCTGGCACAGGCCGGTCGCGCAGCCGACCACGGAGTCGATGGGTAGCGGCACGATCAGCTCGCGGTACCACTGTCCACCGAACTCGACGGTGCGCAGCGTCTGGCCGGCCTTGCCGCGTGCGACCTGCAGGATGGCGCCGTCGATCGGGACGCGCGAGGCGGGGATCGTCTTGCCGTCGGCCAGAACGAGCTCGAAGTAGGAGCCGGTGAACTGCGAGTCGTCACCGATCTGGTGGCCGAGGGGGGAGAGCGACGCCTGGATGAGGGACTCGTCCACCGAGCGAAACAGCGCGCTACGGGCGGTGATGAAGGAGGCGAGACACGCCAGGACGACCGCGAGGGCGGCGACCCCGACCGTCGCGCCGATGACCCGCGCGCGGAAGGTCACGACGCGCGAAGGGCGTATCCGACACCGCGGACGGTCTGAATGAGGCGAGGCTCGCCGTCTTCTTCCAGTTTGCGCCGCAGGTACCCGATGTAGACCGCCAGTGAGTTCGTCCCGGAGTCGAAATTGTAGCCCCACACCAGATCGAGGATCTGGTCGCGGGTGAGTACCTGTCGGGGGTGCTGGAGGAAGAGCTCCAGGAGGTCGAACTCGATCTTGGTGAGCGTGATCGGCCGCACGCCCCGGTGCACCTCGCGGGTGGCGGGGTTGAGCGTGAGGTCGTCGAATCGCAGCACGGACTCCTCGCCCTCGGTCGTCCCGTGGCGACGCAGCAGGGCGCGTAGGCGAGCCAGCAGCTCGGCCAGGTCGAAGGGCTTGACCAGGTAGTCGTCCGCACCCACGTCGAGCCCGGCCACGCGGTCGTTCACCGCGTCGCGCGCGGTCAGCATCAGGATCGGCGTGGTGTCGCCCGCCCGACGGATTCGTCGGCAGACCTCGAGCCCGTCGATGTCGGGCAGCTGCAGGTCGAGCACGATCGCGTCGGGGGCCCGTAGCTGCACCGCTCGCAGGGCGCTCAGCCCGTCGTCGAACAGGTCGACGTCGTAGTTCTCCATCCGTAGGGCCCGGCCGAGCGCCGTGCGAATCGCGCCGTCGTCGTCGACGATCGCGATGTAGGGCTTCGTGGCGGGGATGGTGGACACTGCGAAGGCTTCCTTCGGCGTATGGATCAGGCTCTAGTGTGACGTCTTGGTATTAAGTGTCTACACCGGTTCTCTAAGAATCAGGGAAGATAGTGGGTCGGTGCCAGCCGTGGCGGGTAGTTCAATCGGCAGAACAGCGGACTTTGGATCCGAAGGTTGGAGGTTCGAGCCCTCCCCCGCCAGCCAGTGTCGCGTCGAGTGGCCGTCACACGCAGTACTGCTGGAGGAGTCGCGCGAGCTCGAGGGGGGCGTCGCCCTGGATGGAGTGACCGGCGTCGGCCACGTGCACGACGGACGCGTGGGGTAGGCGCCGTCGGAACTCCTGCTCGTCCTCGTCGTCGACGACCGAGCTCGGGCCCATGGCGCGCAGGAGCGTGACGGGCATCGCCAGCTCGCCCAGGGCCACCCACAGGTCGCCCACGTCCGGGGGGACCAGCTCGCTGGGAGCGTGCTGCTGGTGGCGCCACACCCACGTGCCGTCGTCGCGCTGGCGCGCGTTGTGCAGGATCCCGCGGCGCAGTGACGAGACGCGCCGGGTGGGGTTGTGGGCGACCGTGCGCGCGAGCAGTGCCTCGAAGTCGGGGAAAGACGCCGGCCCGTTGACGAAGTCGGTGATGGCCCGGGACTTCTCGGCGTTGACGCCGGGCGTGATGTCGATGAGCACCAGCGAGCTCACCAGATCGGGTCGATCGTGCGCGACCAGCAGCGCGGTGAGGCCCCCGAGGGACATGCCCACGAGGGGGTGAGCACCCGGGATCAGCGCGTCCAGGGCGCGCGCGACGTCGCGCGCGTGGCTGGCGACGGCCGCGCCGCCGTAGGGTCCGGGATCGGAGTGGCCGTGCCCCGGCAGGTCGATCGCGAGCAGCGGGCGCTGCAGGGCCAGCGCCACGGTGTCGAAGGTGTGCGCGTTCTGGGCTCCGCCGTGCAGCAGCGTCAGCTCGGGGGCGGCCTCGCCCCAGCGCAGCCCACTGATCTGGCGCAGGCCGTCGACGGTCACGAAGAACCGGCGCACCACGGGGATCGCCACTGACAGTCCCCACTCGTCGAGGTTCTCCTGGAAGTAGGCGAACTCGTCGTAGGGAACCTGGCTCACGTAGTGCATCGTAGGAGACGAGCGGCCATGATGGTCGGGTGGATCGACCCGTGTTCGCCATCGTGCTCGCCGCCGGCGAGGGGACGCGCATGCACTCCTCGCGCCCCAAGCCGCTGCACCGGCTGTGCGGGCGGCCGATGGTGCGCTACGTGTTGGACGCCCTGGTCGAGGTGGAGCCCGTGGTGACGGTGGTCGTGGTGGGCCACGAGGCCACCTGGGTGGAGAAGGAGATCGGCGAGCACGCGGGGCGCTCGCACCTGCTCTTCGCGCACCAGGAGGAGCAGTTGGGTACCGGGCACGCGGTGGGCGTCGCTCTGGCCGCGTTGGGGGATCGCGCCACGGGTGACGGCGACATCGTGATCGTGCCGGGTGACGCGCCGCTGGTGCGCGCCGCGACGGTGCGCGACCTCGTGTCGCGCCACCGCGACGCGCAGGCGGCACTGACGGTGCTGAGTGCGCGGGTCGCGGACCCCTCCGGCTACGGACGCGTGGTGCGTGGTCGCGACGGGGCGCCGGTGCGCATCGTCGAGGAGCGCGACGCCGAGCCGCACGAGCGCGCGATCGACGAGGTGAACACGTCGTTGATGGTGGTGCGCACCGACCTGCTGGGACCGGCACTGCGCCGGGTCGGCCGACGCAACGCGCAGCACCAGTACTACCTCAGCGATCTGGTCGAGGTGCTCCACGACGCGGGCCACGTCACCCGTGCGGTCGTGCTCGAGGACCCGCACGAGGCGAGTGGCGTCAACGACCGTCGCCAACTGGCGGGAGCCGAAGTCGAGCTGCGTCGGCGCATCAACGAGAGGTGGATGGCGCGCGGGGTCACGATGTGGGACCCCGCGCACACCTACGTCGACGCGGACGTCGAGCTCGCGCCCGACGTGTCGCTCCTGCCCGGGACCATGCTGCGGGGTCGCTGCGTGGTGGGACGCGGCGCCACCGTGGGGCCCGAGGCGCACCTGCGCAACGTCGTGGTCGGCGAGAACGCCCGGGTCGCCAACGTCGTGGCCACCGACGCGCGCGTCGGCGCAGGAGCTCGGGTCGGCCCCTTCGCGGTCCTGGAGCCGGGCGCGGTCGTCGCCGCGTCCCAGGTGGTGGGGGCGTTCGAGCACCATCTCGGGTAGGCGCCAGCGAGGCAGTACGCTGGCGCGGTGGAGTCACTCGCGAAGCGTCGTCTCGTGATCGTGACGGGTCGGTGCCACCCGGCGCTCGCGCACGACATCGCCGACAAACTGGGGGTCGAGCTCACCGAGGCCAACGTGCGCGAGTTCGCCAACGGCGAGATTCACTGTCGTTTTGACGAGTCGATCCGCGGCGCCCACGTCTTCATCGTCCAGACCCACTCCTCGCCGGTGAACGACGCGGTGATGGAACAGCTGATCATGATCGACGCCGCGAAGCGGGCGTCGGCGAAGAGCATCACCGCGGTCATCCCCAACTACGGCTACGCGCGCCAGGATCGCAAGTCGGCGGGTCGCGAGCCGATCACGGCCAAGCTGATCGCCGACATGCTTCAGACCGCCGGCGTCAGCCGGGTGCTCTCGGTGGACTTCCACTCGGGCCAGATCCAGGGATTCTTCGACATCCCGGTCGACCACCTCGTCGCCGCCCCCGTCCTCGAGGACTACCTCAAGGCCAACGCGAACCCGCACGAACTGGTCGTGGTCGCACCCGACGCGGGACGGGTGAAGGTAGCCGAGCGCTACGCCCAGCACCTCGGGTGTGATCTGGCGCTGGTGCACAAGACCCGCCCGCGCGGCACCTCGAACATCGCGGAGGCCCGCCACATCGTCGGTGAGGTCCGCGGCCGGCACTGCGTGCTCATCGACGACATGATCGACACCGCCGGGACGATCGTCGCGGCCTGCGACCTGCTCAAGGCCCACGGCGCCGAGGAGATCTGGGTGATGGCGACGCACGCCATCTTCTCGCCCCCCGCCGTCGACCGCCTGTTCAACGCGCCGGTCAGCCGGGTCGTGGTGACCGACACCCTCCCCCTGCCCCCGGAGCGGCGCTTCGAGAAGCTGGAGGTCCTGTCGGTGGCGACCATCGTCGCCACCGCGATCTCGGCGATCTTCGAGGACTCCTCGGTGTCCGAGATCTTCGGGGGGGAGAACCTGCTCTGATCGGTTGGATGGCGGGGCCCGTGTCCGGTAGACTGGCACGTCCGCCCCGACGGGGGGCCGGTTGTGTCAGAGGAGTGTCCATGTCGCAGGCTGTGTTGAGCGCGTCCACCACCCGCGTCCACGGGTCGCGGGCGTCGCGCCGCCTGCGCGGTGGCGGGTCGATCCCGGCCGTCGTCTACGGGGCGGGCGTGTCCGCACTCTCGGTAGCGGTCGACGCGAAGGAGTTCCGCACGGCGGTCTCCGGCGACCAGGGGCTGAACTCCCTGATCACGTTGGAGGCGGGCGGGGCCCAGTACCTCGTGATGGCGCGCGAGATCCAGCGTCACCCGGTGCGTGGCACGGTGTCGCACATCGACTTCCAGGTGATCGATCCGGACAAGGCGGTGGTGGCCGAGGTACCCCTGCACCTGGTGGGTGACGCGGTCGAGGTACGTCACGCGGACTGGGAGATCGACCAGCAGCTGTTCGTGCTCGTGGTGCGCACTCGCCCCGATCGGATCCCGACCCACCTCGACGTCGACATCTCCGAGCTGAAGGCCGGCCTGTCGATCCGCCTCGGCGACCTGGTCCTGCCCGACGGCGTCGAGGCCGAGGGCGACCCCACGCTGACCGTGGTGACGACGCACGCCGGGCGGGCCGCGAAGGCCGGCGGCGCCGAGAACCCGGCGTAGCCCGTCGTGGCGCCGCGGCGCGCCGGTGGTGAGCGGCGCGGCAGCGCCAGCGTCCTGGTGATCGTGGGTCTGGCCAATCCCGGACCCGAGTACGACGACACTCGTCACAACGTGGGGGGCGCCGCGGTGCGCGAACTGTGCCGGCGACGCGGCGCGACGCTCACGCGAGAGCGTCGCCAGCGGGCGGCCACCGCGACGATCGGAACGGACCGGGGTCCCGTGACCCTGGCCATCCCCCTCACCTTCATGAACGAGTCGGGGGCCGCCGTCGTTCCCCTGGTGCGGCGCACGTCGCTGGCGGACCTGAGCGCCCTGCTCGTCGTCCACGACGAGTTGGACCTTGAGCCGGGCCGCCTGCAGCTGAAGGTGGGCGGCGGGCTGGCCGGTCACAACGGGTTGCGCTCGATCGCCGACGCGCTGGGGTCGCGGGAGTTCGCGCGGCTGCGCATCGGCGTGGGCAAGCCCTCCCACAAGGATCGGGGGGCGCAGTACGTGCTGGCGCGCCAGACCGGCGCACGTCGCGACGCGCTCGCCGCCGACGTCGCGCGCGCCGCCGACGCCCTGGATCTGGTCATCGAGGAGGGGTTCGACGTCGCGCAGCGCCGAGTCAACGCCACTCGTGACTGAGCCCCGCGGACTGTACCGCGTCCTCGAGCACGTGGCCCCCGAGGTGCGCGCGCGACGTCGCGAGGGCGTGCTCGTGCCCGGCGCCGCCACGACCCCGCTGGTGATCGCCGCCGAGTCGCTCGTGCGCCCCGCCACGGTCGTGGTGACGGCGACCACCGCCGAGGCGGACCACGTGCGCGAGGGGCTGCGCGCGTGGCTGGGCGACGAGGACGTGGCGCTCTGGCCCGGCTGGGACACGCACCCCCTCGAGCGGGTGAGTCCCGACGCGTTCGCGATGGCGAGCCGATCGGTGCTGCGCTGGCGCCTGGCGCACGGGCCGCGCCCGCGCGTGGTGGTCTCCTCGGTGCGTGCGCTGTCCCAGATCCTTCCCCCGGAGCCCGCGAGCGCCCCGTTGAGCCTGGTTGCGCACCACGAGTACGACCGCGAGGAGCTGCTGGGCGCCCTGGTCGCCACCGGGTACCACCGCGAGGTCCTGGTCGAGCACCGTGCGGAGTTCGCGGTGCGCGGCGGGATCCTGGACCTGTGGCCGGCGAACGCCGACGAGCCGGTGCGCCTGGACTTCTTCGGTGACGAGCTCGAGCGGGTGACCGTCTTCGACGTGGCGACCCAGCGCTCGATCCGTGACCTGCAGGAGGCCGTGATCGCCCCGGCGCGCGAGTGGCGGCCCGACGCCGCGACGCGGGCCCGGGCGCGTGAGGTGGCACTCGCCGCGCCGTGGAGCGCCCCCGCGCTCGACCGCGTGGCGGCGGGTGAGCTCTTCGACGGGATGGAGGGGTGGATGCCTCTCGTGTCGCCTTCGCGCACTCTGCTCGACGAGCTCGGCGAGATCGCGCCCGGCGAGGTCGACCTGGTGGTCATCGAGCCGACGCGCGTGGGCCAGCGCAGCGAGGAACTGCTGGGCGAGGAGCGCGAGCTCACTGACGTGGTGGCCGACACCTGGCGGGCGACGATGTCGGTGCCCCTCCTGCACGTCGACGCGACGAGCCTGTTGGAGCGCGCCACGTGGACGTGGGAGGCGAGTCCCTTCACCCTCGGCGACGCGGGTCGCGCCATCGGCGCACCGCCCGCGGTGTCGGGCGACGCCTCGCGCATCGCGGCGCTGGTTCGAGAGTGGTCGCGAGCGCGCCGTGGCGTCGTCCTCACCCACAGCGCCTCGAGCGTGGCGCGTATGGCCGAGCTCTTGCGCGCCGAGGGACTCGAGGTGACGACGGACCCCTCCCAGGTGCTCGCGACGCGCCTGAGCGTGCTGGCCAGTGATCTGCCCGCGGGTTTCACGATGGAGGAACCCGACGTGACGGTGTGGGCCGAGGGCGACCTCACGGGCCGTCGCGCGGTGCACCGCGAGGTCCGCACTCGCTCGCGGGGCGTCGACGGGTTCTTCGACGATCTCGCGGTGGGCAGCTACGTCGTGCACCGTCAGCACGGCGTCGCCCGATTCTCGGGCACGACGACGCGCACCATGAACGGCGCCGCACGCGACTACCTGGTGCTCGAGTTCAAGGACGGGCGCAGCTACTGGCCGGTCGATCAGATCGACGCGCTGACGCCCTACTCGGGGGGCGACGCTCCGGCCCTGTCGCGGATGGGGGGTGCCGAGTGGCAGCGCACGCGAGCCAAGGCTCGCGCCGCCGCCTTCCTGGTGGCCCAGGAGCTGGTCGACCTGTACCGCAGTCGCCTCGTCGCCCCCGGTCACGCCTTCGGTCCCGACACCGCGTGGCAGCGCGAGATGGAGGACCTCTTCGCCTACCCGCTCACGACGGATCAGGCTCAGGCGATCGCTGACGTGAAGGCCGACATGGAGCTCGAGCGGCCGATGGATCGCCTGGTGTGCGCCGACGTGGGCTTCGGCAAGACCGAGATCGCGGTGCGGGCCATCTTCAAGGCGGTCCAGGAGAACAAGCAGGCCGCCCTGCTGGTGCCCACGACGCTGCTGGCCAGTCAGCACTTCGCGACGCTGCGCGAGCGATTCGCCGGCTTTCCGGTACGAGTGGCGCTGCTCAGCCGCTTCGTCGAGGACGCCGAGGCGGCGGACACCGTACGCGGCCTACGCGACGGGAGCGTGGACGTGGTGGTCGGCACGCACCGGCTCTTGAGTGAGCAGGTCGTGTTTCGCGACCTCGGGCTCCTCGTGGTGGACGAGGAGCAGCGCTTCGGCGTGCAGCACAAGGAGGCGATCAAGGCGCGCTCGGTCGGGGTGGACGTGTTGACGCTCAGCGCGAGTCCGATCCCGCGCACCCTCGAGATGGCCTTCGCGGGGATCCGTGACCTGTCGATGATCACGACGCCGCCGGCCGACCGCCGGCCGATCCTGACCCACGTGGGCCCCTACGACGAGGCGGCCGTCGTCGAGGCCGTGCGGCGTGAGATCCTGCGTGAGGGCCAGGTCTTCTTCGTGCACAATCGGGTGGCCGACATCGACCACGTCGCTCGACGCCTCGGCGAGCTGGTGCCCGACGCGCGCATCGCCGTCGCCCACGGCCAGATGGACGAGGGGACGTTGGAGCGCGTGATGGTGGACTTCTGGGAGCGGCGATTCGACGTCCTGGTCTGCACCACCATCGTGGAGTCGGGGATCGACCTGCCCAGTGTCAACACCCTGATCGTCGATCGGGCCGAGCGCCTCGGACTGGGACAGCTGCACCAGTTGCGCGGTCGGGTGGGGCGCGCGAGCCAGCGGGCCTACGCCTACCTCTTCTACCGCGCGGATCAGGTCCTCTCGGAGACCGCGTTCGAGCGCCTGCGCACGATCGGTGACAACACGTCGCTCGGCAGTGGCTTCAAGATCGCCATGCGCGACCTGGAGATTCGCGGCGCCGGCAACCTGCTCGGCCACGACCAGTCCGGGCCGGTGGCCGCGGTGGGCTACGACCTCTACGTGCAGCTCGTGGCCGAGGCCGTCGCCGACGCCAAGGGATTGACTCCCGCACCGGTGGCGACGGTGACGATCGATCTGCCGGGCGACGCGCACCTGCCCGCCACCTACGTGCCGGCCGACGACGCCCGTCTGGAGGCCTACCGCCGCCTCGCGGGGCTGAGCACGGCCGACCAGCTCGACGACCTCGCCGACGAGTGGCGCGATCGGTACGGACCGGTGCCCCCCGCGGCCCGCGCGCTCCTCGACCTCGCGGCGCTGCGCCTCGCCTGCCTCGCGCGCGGCGTCAACTCGGTGGTGGTGGCGCCGGCCAAGGTCGGCGTGCGCTCGCGCCCCGTGTTGCGCCTGGGGCCGCTGGACCTGGCGGTGTCGGCCCAGACCCGCGTGCGGCGGCGCTTCGGTGCCCGAGCCTACGACGACGCGACCAAGGAACTGCGCGTCGAACTGACCGAGCGCGACGCCGGAGCCGTGGCGATCACGGCCCTGCTCGACGAGCTCGCGCCCGTGGCGTCGGGTTCGCCGGGCGAGGTCGAGGCGGCCCCGAGCGCCCGGTAGCATGGCGTCGTGCGCCGTCTCATCGTCCTTCTCGTCGTCGCGCTCGTAGGCGCGGGCGTCTACGGGGCCAGTTCACTGTCGTCGGGCGTGAGCGCCGACGGGGCCCAGGTGTCGGGCAGCACGTTGCGCGCGGAGCTGTCGGCGATCGCGTCGACGCCCACCCTGCAGTGCTACCTGAGCGGGCTCTCCCGCGCCACCTACGCGCCGGGCGCGGGCGGCGACTCGCTGGGGGCGTCGGGCGCGGCCGCGTGGGCCAACCTGCGCCTCGAGGGCCTCGCGATCACGAGCTACGTCCAGAGCCACTTCCACTTCCGCGCGACGGCCTCGCAGCTGGCCGTGGCGACGTCGTCGCTCGAGGCCGAGCTGACCCAGGCGGCGCTGACGAATCAGCTGACTTGCCCGGGCACGTCCACCCAGGCGCTGGCCGCGATGCCCACGGAGATGCGTCGCGCCGAGATCGACGCGCAGGCCGCATCGCTGTACCTGATCAGCCGGCTGAACACGACGGTGCCCCTCACCGCGACGGCGATGAGGACGTACTTCGACGCGCACCGCTCGAACTACGACACGCTGTGCGTGAGCGTCGCCGTGGTGATCCCGTCGCGCACGGCTGCCTTCGCCACGGCTCAGGCCGGGGGAGCGAGCGTCGCGGCGCTGGCGCGCCAGTTCTCGGTGGACTCGTCACGCACGCGCGGGGGGGCCTACGGGTGCTACGGGCCCACGTCCTCGTCCTACGCCAGCGTGCGCGCCGACGTCGGCACCACCCCCCTCAACACCTTCCCGCGCACGCCGCAGTACGTGACGCTGAGTGGTGCCACCTACGCGCTCTACGTCGCGCCGACCAAGCGCACGCCCACCTCGTTCTCGAAGGCCGCGGGTGCGGTGCTGGCCGATCTGCGCAACCTGAACGCCGCGTCGGCCAACACGGTGAAGGACACCATCTTGTACCGGGCGTCGGTGGCGATCGATCCCGCCGTCGGCCGCTGGGGGCTGTCGTCGAGCGGGCCGATGGTGTTCCCGCCGGCGACCCCGTCGACCGCGGACGTGAGCGCGCCGACGATACTGGCCGGAACGACGCCCGCCGTCTATAAGTGACGCCCGTCGTACGGGTCGTCGGCCTCGGCCCGGCCGGAGTGGACCTCATGACCGTGCGGGCGCGACGGGTGCTGCGTGACGCACCGGTGGCGCGCCTGCGCACGCGGCGTCACCCGGCGGCCGAGGCGTTCCCCGACGTCGCGAGTTACGACGACCTCTACGAGCGGGCCGACTCCTTCGACGAGCTCTACGACGCCATCGTCGAGGACCTGGCCGACCTCGCGCGACGGTCGGGCGACGGGGAGGTGGTCTACGCGGTCCCGGGCTCGGCGCTGGTGGCCGAGCGCACGGTCGAGCTGCTGCGCGAGCGCGACGATCTGACGGTCGTGGTCGAGCCGGCGGTGTCGGTCATCGACGTGGCCTGCGCGGCGCGCGGCGTCGACCCGATGGCCGTCCAGCTGCGCGTGATCGACGCCCTGGCGCCGGGTGAGCGGGTGCGCGGTCCGGGCCCGCTGCTGGTGCTGCAGACCTACGCCCCCGCGGTGCTGGCGGCCTTCGCCGACCGCCTCGACGCCGAGACGCCGGTCACCGTGCTGCATCACCTGGGTCTCGACGACGAGGTCGTGACCACCCTGGCGGCTCGACGCCTGGCCACCTTCGCGGCCGACCACCTCACCTCGCTGTGGATCGACGAGGTGCGCGGGCCGGGCGAGTCCCTGGACGAGCTGGTGTCGATCACGCACCGGCTGCGCCGCGAGTGTCCCTGGGACCGCGAGCAGACGCACGAGTCGCTGACCCGGCACCTGCTGGAGGAGGCCTACGAGGCGATCGAGGCGCTCGACGCCCTGGCGGGCGACTCGTCGGGCGCGGCGCGCGCTCACGTCGCCGAGGAGCTCGGGGACGTGCTGTTCCAGGTGGTGCTGCACGCCGAGTTGGGGGACGAGGAGGACGCCTTCGACCTGACGTCGATCATCGACGGGCTGCGCGCCAAGCTGATCGCCCGGCACCCTCACGTCTTCGGGGACGTCGACGTGGTCGACGCCGACGACGTGGCGCGTCGCTGGGAGGTGCTCAAAAGCGCGGAGAAGGGCCGCGCGAGCGCCGTCGACGGTGTGACGTGGCAGCTGCCCGCGCTGGCGCTCTACGACCAACTGCTGGGCGCGGCGGCACGGTCGGGGCTGACGAGTGACGCCCCGCCGGCGCGCGAGGTGGTGCGCGACGCGCTCGACGCGCTGGTCGGTGCGTCGACGTCGGGGGCCCCGTCTCCTGGACCCGGTGGCGACGCCGCGTGGGGTGACCTCGTCGGTGCCGTGGCGCGCCTCGCGCACGAGTCGGGGGTGGACCTGGAGGGTGCCTTGCGCGCGCGGGCGCGCGAGCTCGCGCGCGCCGTGCGCGACCATGAGTCCCAGGGCGCGTCCACGACGCAGGGCTAGCGTAGGGGTGTCACGAGGAGGCGTCATGAGTGCGATCGAGCTGGTCCGGGGCCGACAGATACTCGACTCGAGGGGCAACCCCACGGTCGAGGCGGAGGTCCACCTGGAGTCCGGGGCGTTCGGCCGCGCGGCGTCGCCCTCGGGAGCCTCTACGGGCACCCACGAGGCGGTCGAGCTGCGCGACGGCGCCGGCGCGTGGTCCGGGCTGGGCGTGAGCCGTGCCGTGGGCTTCGTCAACGAGGAGATCGACGGCGCCCTCGAGGGCTACGACGCGACCAACCAGCGCGAGGTCGACGCGGCCCTGATCGATCTCGACGGCACCGACAACAAGAGTCGCCTCGGCGCCAACGCCATCCTGGCCGTCTCGCTGGCCACCGCCAAGGCCGCGGCGATGGAGCGGGACCTGCCGCTCTTCCAGTACCTCGGCGGGGTGAACGCCCACGTGCTGCCGGTACCGATGTTCAACGTGGTCAACGGGGGCGTGCACGCGCGCAACTCGATCGACTTCCAGGAGTTCATGGTGATGCCCATCGGCGCGTCGTCCTTCACCGAGGCGCTGCGCTGGGGGGCGGAGACCTACCACGCCTTGAAGGGACTGCTGGCGTCGCGGGGACTGGCGACGGCCGTGGGCGACGAGGGGGGCTTCGCGCCGGACCTGGCGAACAACGAGGCGGCGGTCGAGCTGCTGGTCGAGGCGATCGAGGCGACCGGGCGCGCGCCGGGTCGCGACGTGGCGCTCGCGCTGGACCCGGCGACCTCGGAGCTGTGGCGCGACGGGGCCTACCACCTCGACGGCGAGGGCCGGGTGCTCTCGAGCGCCGAGATGGTGGACTACTGGGCCGATCTCGCGTCGCGCTACCCCATCGTGTCCCTCGAGGACGGCATGGCCGAGGAGGACTGGGACGGCTGGCAGTCGCTGACCCAGCGTCTGGGCGCGCAGATCCAGCTGGTGGGCGACGACGTCTTCGTGACCAACCCTCGTCTCCTGCAGCGGGGCATCGACCTCGGCGTCGGCAACGCGCTGCTCGTCAAGCTGAACCAGATCGGCACGCTCACCGAGACCCTCGACGCCGTGGCGCTGGCGACGGCGAATGGCTACCACTGCGTGGTGTCGCATCGCTCGGGGGAGACCGAGGACGTGACGATCGCCGACCTGGCCGTGGCCACGAACGCCGGTCAGATCAAGTCGGGCGCCCCGGCGCGCAGCGAGCGAGTGGCGAAGTACAATCAACTGGTGAGACTCGAGGAGCAGCTCGGGGATCAGGCGCGTTTCCTTGGAGCTTCGTCACTGTCGGGGGCGATTGGTGTCAACTACTCGTAACGTCACGGTGAGCCGGCATCCCGCCTGGATGGTGCCACTGGCCGCGGTGACGGCTCTGGCCATCCTGGTGATGTGGTTCCCCCTCGCCACCCTGTGGAGCCAGCAACGCCAGCTCGACGCCACGTCGGCCCAGATCGCGGCCATCTCCCAGCAGGAGCAGGCGCTGCGCGCCCGCGCGTCGGCGGTCTCCTCGCCGGTGACCGCCGTGCGCCTGGCCCGTCAGGACTACCAGCTGGTCGAGCCGGGCCAGAGTCTGATCCAGGTGCTGCCGGGCGCGGGGAGCGGTGCGAACCCGGGCTACGGCGGCGATCCGGGTCTGCAGCCGTTGGTCGCCCCGCCCTCGCTGAACGCCGCGCCTCCGACGGCCCAGTCGTCGTCGAGCGGGTGGTCGCGCTTCGTCGGACGCCTGATCCGTACGCTCGAGTTCTGGCGTTGAGCCTCCCCGACGCGTCCGCCGAGGACGTGGCCGCCGTCAGCGCGATGCTGGGGCGCCCGCTCGCCGGCCGCTTCGCGGTCGTGGTGCGCCGGCGTGACGGGCGTCCCGCCGTGATCGAGAACGAGCCGCACTTGCGCGACGGGACGCCGATGCCGACCCTCTACTGGCTGGTCGATCCGGCGCTGCACGCCGCGGTCAGCCGCCTAGAGGGCGAGCGCGGGGTCCACCGCTTCGAGGAGGAGGTGGACGAGGAGGAGTTGACGCGCGCCCACGAGGAGTACGCGCGGCGCCGCGACGAGGCCGTGGTGCGCGCCGACCTGGTGGCGCCGCGCGGCGGTGTCGCCGGCACCCGGCGCGGCGTGAAGTGTCTGCACGCCCACCTGGCCAACTACCTGGTGGGGGCGCAGGACCCGGTGGGGCGCCGCGTCGCGGCCGACCTCGCCGCCGCCGGCGTGGTGGTGGACGATCTGGTGCGTGAGGACGCTCGTGGCTGAGAGCGTCGCGGCGCTGGACTGCGGGAGCAACTCCACGCGACTGCTGGTGGTGGACGCCGACGGCCGGGCTCGTCGACGTGAGATGCGCATCACCCGCCTGGGCGAGGGCGTGGACGCCGCTGGGGCGCTCGCCGCGCCGGCTTTGGCGCGGACCTACGCGGTGCTCGACGAGTACCGCGCGATCATGGACGAGGAGGGCGTGTCGCGAGGACTGCTGGTGGCGACGTCGGCCGTGCGTGACGCGAGCAACGGGCGCGCGTTCGTGGACGAGGCGGCGCGGCGCACGGGGGTGGCGGCGCGGATCCTGTCGGGTCGGGAGGAGGCGGCCTACTCCTACGCGGGGGCCACGTCGGACCTCGAGGCCGACCCGCGTCCGACGACGATCATCGACGTGGGTGGGGGGAGCACGGAGTTGGCGGCCTCGATCGACGGCGAGCTCGTGAGCACCTCGCTGCAACTGGGCTGCGTGCGCGTCACCGAGCGCGCCCTGGGCGCGGGACCGGCCGGCGCCGAGGCCGTCGACGCGACGCGCCGGATGATCGAGAGCGAACTGGACCGGGCCTTTCTCGCGGCGCCGACCCTCGCGCGCCTGGTGGGCCGCACCCGGCTGGTGGGACTCGCCGGGACGGTGGCGACCCTCGCGCAACTCGACGCGGGCCTGACCCACTACGACCGGTCGGTGGTGCACCACCGGCGTCTCGCCCTGGCCACCGTCTTGGACTGGCGCGATCGCCTTATCCGCGAGACCCCGGCGACGCGTCTGACGCATCCGGGCATGGTCGTCGGGCGC
>JAJYNX010000052.1 GCA_021786095.1 Actinomycetes bacterium
TGTCCCTGGCGAACCTCACGGTTGGCCAGCGCGTGCGCGTTGACTTCTCGGTGACGACCACGGGCACGACCACGGGCACGACCACGGCGGCGATGACCGCCACCAGCGTGAAGATCCTGTCGAACGGAAACGGCTCGACCGAGGACAACCACGGCGTCGTCGGCGTGGTGTCGGCGATCACTCCGCTCACCACCACCCCGGCCACATCCACCACGCCCGCAACCACGTCGGGGATGCTCTACCTGAGCGGCCCCGGTGGCATGCTGTCCCAGTTCGTCCTGACGACCACCACGACGGTGAGCGGCCCCGGCGACCAGCAGGGCAACGGCGCCACTCTGTCCCTGGCGAACCTCACGGTTGGCCAGCGCGTGCGCGTTGACTTCTCGGTGACGACCACGGGCACGACCACGGGCACGACCACGGCGGCGATGACCGCCACCAGCGTGAAGATCCTGTCGAACGGCTCGACCGACAACTAGACATCGAGTCCCGCTCCGCGAGGAGTGGACGTGACGACGAGCGCGTCGCCCGAGCGACGCGCTCGTCGTCGTTGGTCGCGGGTCAGGACTGGCTGGGCTCGAGTTCTCGCTGACGCGCCACTTGGCGGGCGACGTAGTTGGTGGCCTTCTCCAGGACGAAGTAGACAAGCCCGGCCACGATGACGCCAGTCGGCACGGAGAAGTCGGCGCCGCCGTACCAGCCGGCGGTGCACGAACCGTGGACCAGGGGCCCGGCGCACGCGGCGCCGAAGTGGTTCGAGATGGGCGTCATCCAGTGGAACGGGAAGTTGACCGGTGGTGGCGCCTTGGAGTACGCGATGGTGGAGCTCACCAGACCGACGACGAAGGCCACCACCGCGTTCCAGTTGACGCCACTGGTGCCGCCGAAGTAGAGGCCGTCGCGGTCGGTGCGCTGGAGCTCGGCGGCGCTGTAGCGGTAGCGGCGAAGGATCCAGTCCATGATGTAGATGCCGAACCAGGGGGCCAGCCAGACGATGAGGACACCGACGAACTCCTTCATGTAGAGCGAGAAGGTGGACTGGAACATCGCCCAGATGGTCAGCAGCCCGGCGATGACGCTATCCATCACCACTGCCTGGTACCGCTTGAGGTGGATCCCCATCGCCTGGACCGAGACGCCCGACGAGTACAGGTCCATGGAGTTGATCCCGAAGAGTTGCACGATGGCGAAGAGCAGGAAGATGACGACGACCCAACTGGGGATGAGGTGCTGGCCGACCAGCGCTTGGAAGGGGTTGGCGCTGTTCCACGCCGTGGCCTGGGCGCTCGAGGACAGGAAGGTGTAGGTGAGCGCGCCGAGGATCATGAGGATGATCTCGGGCACGGCTGTGCCGAGGAAGACCCATCCGACGATCGCCCCCTTCCTCGTGTCGCGGGGCAGGTAGCGCGTGTAGTCGTTCCCGCACTCGGTCCAGCCCAGTCCCGAGAGAGCGAAGACGAAGGCCAGCCCCGCGGTGTAGAGCTCCCATCCGCCGCCGAAGCCCTTGAAGCTCACCGAGCCGTGGCGCACGTCGAAGATGGCGAGTAGGACGAAGATCGCCCCGAAGGGGACGATCAGAGCCCGTAGGACCTTCACCATGGTGGCGTGGCCGAGGAAGGGCAGGATCGCCTGGATCGCCGCGGCGACGATGATCAGCGCGACCTTGAGCGCGCTGCTCACGTGGTAGCCGGACATCTGGATGAGCACCATGGCGCAGCCGACGATGAGGATGAGCCCCTCGGTCTCGAAGCCCAGCTGGGTGATCCAATTGAAGAAGCTCACGATGCGCGAGCCGCGTAGACCGAACGGTGCACGGCTAATCGTGAAGGCGGTCGTGCCGGCCTCGGGTCCCTGCAGGGAGGCCACGCCCAGCAGGAGGAACGAGATGTTGCCGATGATGATGAGGCTCAGCGCCGTGGTGAAGCTGAAACCGAAGCCCATGAGCAACGCGCCGTAGATGAAGTACTCCACGTTGATCGACGTTCCCGCCCACAGCGCGCCGATGTTGCGGGCGGTGGCCCATCGTTCGCTCTCGGGGATGTAGTCGATCCCGTGTTGTTCGATGTGGAACGGTTCGTCCTCAGCCGAGCCGTCGCGCGATTCCAGTACTGATGCCACTGAGTGGTCCTCCCTAATAGATGTGTGTCACCTGAGACGGCCCCGTGAGGTGCTGGCCGCTCGCGATCAGTCTGCCCGATGAGAGCCCGCCGCGGCGGACCCGATCGTGCGGCTTCATTTCCACAAGATGAAGTTCCTGGTCGGTCCGGGGTGACGCCGGTCGGGGCTGCTGGCCCCGACCGCGTGGTGGTGGTCGCGTCGCGGGCGGCGTGAACCCGTCGCACGCCTGAGTAGCGGCTCAGACAACCGACCTCCCCGCGGCCGTCGGTACCGCGGGGTCGCTTGCTAAGTTGCGCCTAAGGGGCTCGGCATCTCGTCGGTGTCTCGGGGGGAAAGTAGGCCGTATGTCGTCAACGGTGGACCGCCGCACGTTTCTCACTCACTCGGCCGCCACGGTCGGGGGCGTCGCTCTCGCGGGGGCGGTGCTCGACGTCGCCGCGGCGGGTGCGGCGTCGTCCGGGGTGGGGGTCAACCTCTCCAAGCCGACGATGGGGGGGACCCTGCGCGTGGGGTTGATCTCGGACGTCCCGAACTACCACGTCTTCAACGGCGCGCAGGGAAAGATGGACGACTCGGGCTTCTGCCTCGCCAACGCCCTCTACGATCCCCTCTTCGTGGCCGCGGCCGACGGGAAGACCTGGCTCCCGATGCTCGCGCTGACGGCGACGTCGACGCCGGACTACAAGACCTGGACGGTGACGCTGCGCCGCGGCGTCACCTTCACCAATGGCGATCCCTTCAACGCGGACATCGTGGTGGCCAACTTCGCCGCCGCGGCGGCCGATCCGACGGTCGGACTCGCGGTGCGCCCGATCATCGCCTCGGTCACCAAGGCCAGTGAGTACAGCGTCGTGTTCGACCTGGTCATCCCCTTCTCGACGTTCCCCATCAGCGCCCTCTGCGAGCAGCAGACCGCCTACATGGCGCACCCGTCATCGTTCTCACCGACCTTCACCGGCACCCCGGTGGGGACGGGCCCCTTCCAGGTCGTCTCGTGGCAGGTCAACTACGAGTCGAACTTCACGAGGAACGCGCACTACTGGCGACGCGACGCGCACCACCGTCAGCTGCCGTACCTGGACGGCATCACCTTCCACACGATTCCCGACGACCCCACGCGCAACCAGGCCCTCCAGGCCGGGCAGGTCGACATGATCCTCCAAGAGGACAGCGCCAGCATCGCGGCGCTGAAGTCCATCGGCGGGATCTCCTACCGGACTGACGTCCACGACCCCACGGACCCGTCGGTGAACTGCCTGATCGTCAACACCACGGGCACCATGAACCAGTACTTCGCCTGGGCGGGCGAGTTCCCCGGCGTGCCCGGCGCCCTGTCCTACATCCAGAAGGGCCAGCCGGTGCCCGCGGCGGTCCAGCTGGCCGACTACCAGGGCACCATGGGGGCGGTCGACCCGTCGAGTCTGACGTGGAACACGAACCTCAAACCCGTGCTGAACGACCCGTCGATTCGCAAGGCGTGCGCCATGGCCATCAATCGACCCACCTACGAGAAGGTTCTGGCGAGTGGCGTGGGCGAGGTGGCCAACGGCATCTATCGCACGTCGTCGCCCTACTACCGCAATCCGCACTACCCCGAGTTCAACCCGAAGGCGGCGAGGAAGCTGGTCGAGGAGTACAAGACGGCGAAGGGCGTGTCCCACGTGGGCTTCGTCATCGACATCGTGTCGGGCAGCTCGTCGGACCAGAAGATCTTCGCCTTCATCCAGCAGCAGCTCGCCGCGATCGGCATCACGGTGACCCCCCGGGCGTCCACGCAGTCGCAACTGATCCAGAACGTCATCTTCGGTGAGTACGACTGCTCGTCGTGGAACCAGTTCGGAGGAGTCGACCCGTCCCTGAACTACGTGTGGTTCAACTCCCAGCCCGCGACGACCTCACCAGCGGCCGGGGGGATGGGTCTGACCGACCTGCCCGCGGGGACCTACATCGCGGGTGCCGTGAACTTCGCGCACCAGGCGGACCCGGTGGTCGAGAACGCCATGCTTCGGGCCCTCGCCTCCCCGCCGGGTTCCGCGACGCAGAAGGCGTCGTGGGCCCGGGTCAACAGCCAGTTCGCCAAGGATCTGCCCTACCTGTTCCTCAACACGCTGGTGGTGGCGTGGGCCGCGCGCACGAACGTCCAGAACTGGGCGTACGCGACGGCCGGCAACGGGATGCGCTGCCTGAATCCTGACGGCGGCTCGACGCGCTGGGACCAGGTCTGGCTCAAGTAGTCGTGCCCCGCGGTCGGATGGACCCGCGAACGTGCCGCCACCACCAGAGGGTGGACGCGGCCAGGGACGTCGACACGAGGGCGATGATCGTGAAGGGCAGCGCGGGGTTGAGGGAGAAGAGGAAGCCCGAGACGCTGGCCGCCAACGCCAGCGAGGCGGTGTTGGCGGTGGCGTAGAGGCCCTGACGGCGGCTCAGCTCGCGGTCGACCGCGCCCTGGGTCAGTAGTGAGGAGATCGACGGCACGGACAGCGACGTGCCGATCGACTCGAGCGAGCCGAGGGCGACGAGTAGGACGTTGTTGTGGATGTGCGGGTAGAGGGCGAGGAAGCCCGCGCCATTGACGAGTCCGACGAGCGCCATCACGCGGCGATTCGCGTGGTCGGCCAGCCATCCACCCGCTCGGCTCAGGAGGACCCAGGGCAGGGCGAACGCCGTCCAGCTGAGTCGGATCTCCAGGGTGCTGGCGTGGTGCGCGTTCATGAGCAGGCTCCAGCAGGCCTCGTACACGCCCACCGTGAGGCCGGCGGCGCTCGCGGCCACGAGGGCGCCGACGACCTGGCTGGTCCACTGGAGTCGCGGCAGGGGGCTGGGGTCGTAGGCCTTGTCGCCGAGGTCGGTGCGCAGCGTCTGGGTTGCGGCGATGAGGCTGACCAGGCCGGTCACGAAGAAGGCGACGCCCAGGTCGCGCACCGAGGTGGCGACGCCGATGAGCGGTCCGATCGCGATGCCGAAGAGCTGGGCGGCGAGGATGCGTGAGATCGCGCGTCCGCGCTCGTGCTCCTGGAACAGTGACGCCACGGCGGAGAGCGATGCCACCTCGATGGCTCCGGCGGCCGAGCCCTGGACGGCGCGGCTGAGGGCGAACCACGGGGCGCTGACGGGCAGGATGAAGGTCATGCTGGCCAGCCCGTAGACGATCAGGCTGGTGATGAGGACACGGCGACGACCGAAGCGGTCGGCCACGTGACCGAGTCCGAACTGGGTGAGTACCCCCGCGACGAAGAAGGCGGCCATGACGAAGCCGACGATCGTGGGGGTCCCTCCGCGGTGCTCGAGGAAGAGGGGCAGCAGCGGGAGGCCCAGCGTGGCGCCGGTCCACTGCAGGGCGACGATGAGGGTGAGGCGTCGGAGCGTGTGACGAGCCGACGGTGTGGACACCGCCCAACGCTAGTGTTCGCGCGGCGCGTCCCTGGAGGCCGGTCTCACAGCGTGCCGCATTCGACGAGCACGAGCACGCCGAGTGCGAGGTAGACCCACGGCACGAGCGTTGGGGCGTGACGCTCGCCCCACGCCACGACGCCGGGGTGTCCGGCGAGGCGTTGCGCGCTCCAGAGGAATACGATCTCCCAGACGGCGAAGACGGCCACGTCGACCAGCGCGCCACCGACGCCCGACGCGCGCACCAGGGGAATCCACACGGCGAGATTGTCACCGCCGAGCGCCAGGGTCACGACGAAGGTCGTCAGCGCGCCGCGTCGAAACTGGGTCGCGTGCTCGTCACGCCGGTGGCGCCAGGCGTACCCGGCCAGGGCCCACGGGGCCACGCACGCGAGGCCGACCCACCGCAGGGGGACTCCGGCCAGGGCGGAGCCCACCGCGGCCGAGATCACCAGCAGCGCGGCGACACCCGTCACCTGGGCCCACGAGACGCGTCGGAAGCGTGAGCGATCGGTGACCACCAACTGCGCGGCGAAGGCGAAGAAGTTGTCGAACATGGTCCCGACGTAGGCGAGCGACGCGATCAGCGTCACTCGTTCGAGCCAGTGCATGGCGCGACCTTACCGGCTGGTCTCCGGTGCGAGAAAAGGGCCCACGGTAAGGTGGCCCAGGAGGTTTTCATGATTCGTCACGTACTCGCACCCACGTCCGATCAGCTCGAGGCCGCGCGGCGCGTCGTGGCGGATCACCTCATTCCCACGCCGACCGTGGACGTCATGATTCGTGGGCGCCGAGTCCTCGTCAAGTTGGAGAGTCTCCAGGCCACGGGGTCCTTCAAGGTGCGCGGGGCCCTTAGCGCTCTCGACGCGGCGCGCCGCGACGACGCCCACGGTGCGGTGATCACCTCCTCGGCGGGCAATCACGGTCTGGGCATCGCCTACGCGGCAACACTGCTGGGCGTCCCCGCCACGGTCGTGGTCCCCGCCAACGCCTCGGCGGCCAAGGTGGGCAAGCTGCGTCGCTACGAGATCGAGCTGATCCAGTACGGCTCGTCGTACGACGAGGCACAGGCGCACGCGCTGGCGCTGGCGGACGAGCGATCGATCCATTACATCTCGCCCTTCAACGACACCAACGTCATCGCTGGCCAGGCCACGGTGTTCGACGAGATGCTGGACCAGGCGCCCGAGATCGAGCACGTCGTGGTTCCGGTCGGTGGTGGTGGGCTGGTGTCGGGGGTACTGCTCTCGCGCGAGGCGCACGGCCGGAGTGACGTGGTCGTCACCGGCGTGCAGCCGGCGGTGAGCGCCGCGATGTACCACGTGCTGCGCGGGATCGCGATGGCGGACGTGGTGCACCACGCCACCATCGCCGACGGTCTCGCCGGTGGTGGTGACGAGGGGGCGATCACCAACGAGCTCATCGCGCGCTACCACACGCCCCTCGTGTTGGTGCCCGAGGCGGCGATCCGCGCGGCCGTGGCCGAGGCGACGCTGACCAGCGGTCTCGTTCTCGAGGGATCCGCCGCCGCCGCGTACGCCGCGGTGGCCGACGACCTGGTGGACGACGCCTCGTCGCGGATCGGCTTCCTGGCGACGGGGCGCAACATCGCGCGCGAGCTGCTTATCGAACTCTTAGCCGAGTCGACCCTGTAGGGCGGGGGCCGGGTCATCACCCCGGTAGGGTGGCGCCATGGCCCGAGCGAATCGAATCGGAGCAGTGGCGCTGGCGACGGTGGCGGTGGCGCTGACCGTCGTCGGGGTGGTTGTCGCGGCGACGAACACCAACCCGTTGGCGGTCACGAGGGACCCGCTGGCGCTCAACGGCTACCCGCCGCGTACCGCCGACGTGCGTGTGACGCTGACGACCGGCTCGAGCGTGGACGCCACGGCCGACGTGGCCATCAACTTCACGTCCAACTCGGCCGAAGGAGTGGTCCAGGTGCCGCTGCCGGTCGCGAGTCTCGCCGTGGACGTGCGCGTGTTGCCCCACCACGTGTACCTCGGATTCACGAACCTCCCGTCGATCGTGGGTGTGGGCTGGCTGGCCACGCCGGTCACCGTCCCGAACCTCTACGGGTGGTCGCTCGAGCTGACCAAGCCCGACCTCTACCTGATCACCGGGTTCGCGAAGACGATCACCCACAGCGGGTACTCGACCACCTACACGTACTCGCGGCCCCACGCGCCGGTGTCGCTCCCGAACGGGCTGCCCTTCGCGCTGCCGTCGAGCGGGTTGTTGAGCTTTTCGATCACCACCGGGAGCCAGGGCGAGGTCACGGGGGCCAGTGCGACTCTGGCGTCGAACTCGTCGGCCACGCCACTGGTCACGCTGAGCGCGACCGTGCTCTCCTACAACGCGCCCGCCTCCGTCGTGGCGCCGCCGCGGCGCGACGTGACGCGGATCGACGGGCGCACGCTGCGCCGCGTGTTCGGTACGTCGTCGATCGGCTCGCTCCTCGGTCCGCTGCTGGGCACGGGCTCGGGCCAACTCCCTGGCTCGACGACGACCGTGCCGCGCGGAGCCTCAGTGCAGTAGGCGATCCAACGCTGCGCCGGCGCGACTCTCGGTTCCGTAGCGGCGCTCGTGATGGTCGGCCCACGTGGCCAGCGTCAGCCCGGCGTTCACCCCCAGCCAGCGCAGCGGCTCGACCTCCCAGTGGCGCGGTGGCCGCTGGACGAAGGGGAGGCGCGTGACGTCGGTCGCGACGTCGGGGGCAGTGATCAGGTCGGCCAGTGCCGTCGCGGCGACGCGGCTGAGCACGACGCCGTCGCCGGTGTAGCCGCCGGCGCTGGCGAGGCCGGTTTCGTGGTCCACCAGTACCGAGGGCGACAGGTCGCGGGGCATCGCCAGCGGCCCGCCCCACCGGAACGCCACGGCGGCGTCCAGGGCGGGGAAGAGCTCGTGCAAGGTGTTTTCGAGCAGGGCGAACACCTTCGCGTCCTCGTCGAATCGCTCCTCGACTGTGGAGCCGAAGTGGTAGGGCGAACCCCGTCCACCGAAGGCGATCCGGTCATCGGCGGTGCGCTGTCCGTAGACGATCAGGTGGCGATCGTCGGCGAAGGTCTCGCCTCGCGCGAAGCCCACCTCGTCCCAGAACGCCGCGGGGAGTGGCTCGGTCGCGATCATCAGCGAGTAGATCGGTACGACCACGCGTCGCTGGCCGGGCAGAGTGGGCGTGTAGCCCTCGGTGGCGCGCACGACGTAACGCGCGTGCACGGTTCCACCGACCGTCACCACCTCGGCGGGGTGACCGGACCGGCGGGGGCGCACGCGGGTGACGCGGGTGTTCTCGAAGACGTGGGTCCCGAGGGCCTCGACGACGTCGCTCAGCCCTCGTACGAGGCGGGCGGGGTGTAGTCGCGCGCAGTGCGGGGAGTAGGTGGCGCCGCGACTCTCGGTGACGATCCCGCGCTCGGCGGCAGCGTCCGCGTCGAGCCACGCGAGGTCAGCGGGGGTCACGCCCCAGTCGCGGGACTGCTCGACGTAGTCGCGTAGGCGCTGCGCCTGAAGGTCGCTGCGGGCGAAGATCAGGTTCCCGCCCTGCACGAAGTGGGCGTCGATGCCGTCTTCGTGCGCGGCCGCGCCCAGGTCGCCGACGGCGTGGTTGAGCACCCGCCGCAGGTGGACGAGAGCGTCGAGGCCGTAGGCGTCCACGAGCGCTCGCTCGCTCTGGGGGTACAGGGCCGAGGCCCAGCCCCCGTTACGCCCCGACGCGCCGAAGCCGCACACGGACTGTTCGAGCACGGCGACGCGCAGGGTGGGGTCGCGACGCAGGAGTTCGCGGGCGGTCCACAGACCCGTGAAGCCCCCGCCCACGACCGCCACGTCGACGTCGAGGTGGCGACGCAGCGGCGGTCGTGGGGTGATCGGGGCTTCGAGGGTCGACCACCACAGGGAGTGAGGTGGCTGCACGATCAGGCGAGCTTCGCCGCTCCGGTGAAGACCTCGTGCAGGATGCCGACCATCAGGTCGATGTCCTCTCGCGTGGAGATGAGCGGCGGTGCCAGCTGCACCACGGGGTCACCCCGGTCGTCGGAGCGGCAGATCAGCCCTCGCCGGAACATCTCGGGCGAGACGTAGCCGCGCAGGAGTCGTTCGGCGTCCTCGCCCTGCCAGGTCTCCTTGGTCTCCTGATCCTTGACCAGCTCGATTCCCCAGAAGTAGCCGGTGCCGCGCACGTCGCCGACGATGGGGATGTCCTTGAGGCCGAGCAGGCTCTGGTGGAAGTACTCCTCGTTCGCGCGCACGTTCTCGAGGACGTGCTCGTTCTCCATGATGTCGATGCTCTTCAGCGCCACCGCGCACGACACCGGGTGTCCGGCCCAGGTGAAGCCGTGCATGAAGGCTTCCTCGTGCTGGAAGGGCTCGGCGAGGCGGTCCGAGACGATCATCGCGCCCAGCGGGGCGTACCCGGAGGTGAGGCCCTTGGCCACCGTGATGATGTCGGGGACGTAGTCGTACTTCTGGCCGCCGAACCACGTGCCGATACGCCCGAAGGCGCAGATCACCTCGTCCGACACCAGGATCACCCCGTAGCGGTCACAGATCTCGCGTACCTTCTGCCAGTAGCCCGGCGGTGGCGTAAAGCATCCGCCGGCGTTCTGCACCGGCTCGAGGAAGACGGCCGCCACCGTCTCGGGACCCTCGCGCAGGATGGCCTCCTCGATCTGCTCGGCCGCCCAGAGTCCGAACGCGGCCAGGTCGTCGCCGTGCTGGGTCGCGCGGTAGAAGTTGGTCGGCGGTACCTTCACCGCACCCGGCACCAGCGGCTCGAACTGCGCGCGGTAGCTCTCGAGCGACGTGATCGTGAGCGCGCCCATCGTCGTGCCGTGGTACGCCACGTCGCGGCTGATGACCTTGTAGCGATCGGTGTCGCCGCGAATGCGGTGGTACTGGCGGGCCAACTTCCAGGCGCTCTCTACCGCTTCGCCGCCACCCGTGGTGAAGAAGACTCGATTGAGGTCGCCGGGCGTGAGGCTGGCGATCTTCTCCGCCAGCTCGATGGCCTTGGGGTGCGCGTAGGTCCACAGTGGGAAGAACGCCATCTCGCTGATCTGCTCGGCCGCGGCGGCCGCGATGTCGGTGCGTCCGTGTCCGAGCGCGTTGGTGAAGAGACCCGACAGTCCGTCGAAGTACTTCGTGCCGTTGGCGTCGTACACCCAGGTGCCCTCACCGCGCACCATGATCGGCACCTCATTGGTCTCGGAGTACGAGCCCATGCGCGACATCTGTAGCCAGAGGTTGCGCCGCGCTCGTTCCGAGTACGAATGACTCGCGTGCTGTAGGTCATCGACGGCGATGCCGTCGCTGATGATTTCATTGATGGTCACTTGGTCCCCCATGCGTAGGTCTGCTTTGAGAGTTTCAAATACAGAAAGGTCTCGACCTCGGTCACACCAGGGATGCTCCGGATCGAATCATTCAAGAGGTGCACCAACGCGTTGTCGTCCTCCGCGATGAGCTCGGCGATGATGTCGAAGCTCCCCGCGGTCATGACCACGTAGTTGGCCTCCTCGATGGCGGCAACTTTGTCCGCGACGAGCCGCACGTCGCCCTGGACCCGGATGCCGATCAGCGCCTCTCGACCGAATCCCAGTTGGAGCGGATCCGTGATGGCGACGATCTGCATGACGCCAGCGTCCTTGAGGCGTTGGACACGCCGTCGCACCGCTGCCTCGGATAGCCCCACCTCGTCGGCGATGGCCCCGTAGGGCCGCCGTCCGTCCTGTTGGAGCAATCCGATGATGCGTCGATCGATGCCGTCCAGGCCGCTCGACGAGTTGGTGAGCTCCAGGGGCGCACGGGTTGTACGCTTCGGACTCGGACGTCGTGGTGAGGTGGCTGGCATCGGATCTTCCCTGCTCGGTGGCCAACGGCTCCGTAGCTGCGGATACGTACACTATAGCGCACTGCAACGACGGATACCGTCGCCTTTGGACCCTACGACGACGAATTACTTTCTTACCTGTTTGCAACGTGAGGCCCGGTTCTGCAAGAGTGGCAGGGTGAGGGGGCCAGGGTGGCTGGCCACGAGGAGGAAGTATGCGTCGTCTAGCCAATTTCATCGGGGGAGAATCGGTCGCACCCCAGTCGGGCAAGTACGTGGAGTTGATCAACCCGGCCACGGGACAGCCCTTCGCCGAGATGCCGATCTCGGGCGAGGCGGACATCGACGCGGCCGCGAAGGTGGCCGCGCAGGCGTTCACGTCGTGGCGGCGCACGACGCCGTCGCAGCGTTCGATGGCGCTGCTCAAGATCGCCGACGCGATGGAGGCTCACGCGGAGGAGCTCGTGGCCCTCGAGGCGGAGAACACCGGCAAGATCATCAGCGTCACGTTGAGCGAGGAGATTCCGCCGATGCTCGACCAGATCCGCTTCTTCGCCAGCGCGGCGCGCCTGCTCGAGGGTCGGGGCGCCACCGAGTACATGGAGGGCATGACCAGTTACGTGCGGCGCGAGCCCATTGGCGTGTGCGCGGCGGTGACGCCGTGGAACTATCCCCTGATGATGGCCGTGTGGAAGTGGGCACCAGCGATCGCGGCCGGCAACACGATGGTTCTCAAGCCTGGTGACTCGACGCCGGTCTCGACGTTGCGCATGGCGGAGCTGATGGCCGAGGTTCTCCCGGCCGGCGTCTTCAACGTCGTGTGCGGCGACCGTGACACGGGCCGGCTCTTGGTGGAGCACCCGATCCCGGCCATGGCCTCGGTGACGGGCTCGGTTCGCGCGGGCATGGCAGTCGCGGAGAGCGCGTCCAAGACGGTGAAGCGCGTCCACCTCGAACTCGGCGGCAAGGCCCCGGTGATCGTCTTCGATGACGTCGACGTGGAGGCCGCCGTGCAGGGCATTGCGATCGCGGGCTACTTCAACGCGGGTCAGGACTGCACCGCGGCGACGCGCGTGATCGCGGGGTCCAAGGTCTACGGCGACTTCGTCGACGCGCTCGCCGAGGAGGCGCGTCAGACGGTCATCGGCCAGCCCGACAACGCCGACGCGCTCTTCGGGCCGGTGAACAACGTCAACCAACTGGAGCGCGTGACGGGTTTCTTGAACCGTGCACCGGGCCACGCGTCGATCGCCGCCGGCGGTGCGCGCGTGGGCGACCAGGGATTCTTCGTGGCGCCCACCGTGGTCGCCGGCCTGCGCCAGGACGACGAGATGATCCAGAACGAGATCTTCGGGCCGGTCATCACCGTGCAGAAGTTCGTCGACGACGACGAGGCGTTGGCCTTCGCGAACGGTGTCGACTACGGACTCGCGTCGTCGGTGTGGACGCGCGATCACGGTCGCGCGATGCGCTTCACGCGCGACCTCGACTTCGGGTGCGTGTGGGTCAACACCCACATCCCGATGGTCGCGGAGATGCCTCACGGCGGATTCAAGCGGTCCGGCTACGGCAAGGACCTCTCGGTGTACGGCTTCGAGGACTACACGCGTATCAAGCACGTGATGCACAACATCGAGGCGTAGGGCGAGGGCTGCACTCGGTCACACCCGTGGCCACTGAGAAAACCTGACACAGAAAGGATGATCGACGATGATCATCGGAGTACCGAAGGAAATCAAGACCGATGAGAATCGGGTCGCACTGACCCCGGCGGGGGTCCGCGAGTTGACCAGCGCCGGACACCGCGTGCTGATCGAGCAGGGGGCCGGCGTCGGCTCGGCCATCAGTGACGACGACTATCGCGCCGTCGGTGGGACGATCGTGGCGGCGGCGGACGACGTGTGGGAGCAGGCGGAACTCCTGCTCAAGGTGAAGGAACCGATCGAGGTGGAGTACCCTCGGCTGAAGGCTCACCCCGACCAGGTCCTCTTCACCTACCTGCACCTGGCGGCGTCACGCTCGTGCACGGACGCCCTGATTGCGGCGTCGAACGTGGCGATCGCCTACGAGACGGTGCGCCTGCCCGACAACAGCCTGCCGCTCCTCGCTCCGATGAGCGAGGTGGCCGGACGGATGGCTCCGCTCATGGGTGCGCACCATCTCATGCGCCCGGGCGGCGGTCGCGGGACGCTGATCAGCGGCGTGCCCGGGGTCACCCCGGCGAACGTCGTGGTGATCGGCGCCGGGGTCTCGGGTCTGGCGGCGGCCACCCTGGCCGCGGGCCTGCACGCCAACGTGACCGTGCTCGATCGCAACCTCGATCGCCTGCGCGAGGTGGACCACCACTTCGACGGACGGGTCCAGACCCTGGCCTCGTCGACGCACGCGGTCGAGGAGGCGTGCGTGAACGCCGACATCGTGATCGGCGCCGTGCTGGTCGTGGGCGCCAAGGCCCCGACGCTCGTGAGCAACGATCTCGTGGCGAGCATGCGCGAGGGATCGGTGCTGGTGGACATCGCGGTGGACCAGGGCGGCTGTTTCGAGGCCACCCACCCGACCACGCACTCCGACCCGGTGTTCGAGGTGAACGGATCGATCTTCTACTGCGTGGCCAATATGCCCGGTGCGGTTCCCGCGACGTCGACCTACGCGCTCGCCAACGCGACGCTGCCCTACGTGACCGAGTTGGCGCGGCTGGGCTGGCGTGACGCGGTGCGCGCCGACGCCGCGCTCGCGGAGGGCGTCAACGTGGTCCACGGTTCGATCACCTACGGGCCCGTCGCCGAGGCGCACGGGCTGGCCGCGACGGCGTTGTCGTCCCTGCTCTAGTCCCCCGTGCGGTCGACGATGCCGTGACCCGTGGCACCACGGGTCGCGGCATCGTCGACCAGCAGGACGACCTTGCCGAACTTGCCCGGGCGCGCGAAGTACTCGTAGGCGGCGGCCGCGTCGGCGAGATCGAAGGTGCGGGCCACCGGAACGCGTAGTTGTCGATCGGCCCACGGCGCCCGCAGTGCCGCGGACGCCCGTTGGGTCACCTCAGCCTTTTCGTCGCGGGATCGGGCGCGCAGGGTGGAGCCGGTCAGCGTCGCACGCAGCGCCATGACTCGTAGCAGGTCGATCGTGGCGCGCGCGCCACCGCCGACGCCGATCACCACGACGCGAGCGTGGGGGGCGAGGATCGCCTGGACACCCTCGAGGTGGGCGGCGCCTACGAGCTCGATCACCACGTCGACCGGGGCCAGCGACGGCTCCTCCTCGGAGGTGATGGCGAGGGTGGCGCCGATCTCGCGCAGACGCGAGTGGTGCTCGGGCGTGCGCGTCACGGCGGTCACGTTCGCGCCGAGCAGTCGCGCGACCTGTACCGCGGCCGCGCCGACGCCCCCGGCGGCGCCCGAGACGAGAGCGTGCTCGTTCGCGCGCAGGTGCGCCTGACCGGCCAGGGCGTCGTGGGCGGTGAGGAAGGCTTCGCTGAAGCCGCCGGCCTCGATCCACGGGACGGAGTCGGGAACGAGGATGAGGTGCTCGGCCGGCACGAGGCAGTGGGTGGCGTGGCCCCCTCCGCCGACAACGGCGCAGACGCGCCGCCCACGCAGGGTGGGATCCACGCCCTCGCCGACGTCGTCGACGACGCCGGCGACCTCGAGCCCGGGCACGTCGGGCGGCCAGCCGTCCGGTGCCGCGTACAGGCCTCGACGCTGGAGCAGGTCCGCCGCGTTGACGCCCGCGGCGCGTACCGCGACGAGGACGTCGCCGGGTCCCGGGACGGGAGTGGGACGCGTCTCGAGGCTCATCTCACCGTCGTGGAGGACCAGGGCGCGCACGTCCTCACACTACGGTCACCGCGGTCGCGACGCCCGCTAGGGTCGGCCCATGACGCTCTACGACATCCCCGTTCGGACCCTGGCTGGCGAACCGAGCTCGCTCGCCGACTTTCGCGGTCGCACCGTTCTGGTGGTCAACGTCGCCTCGAAGTGCGGCCTGACGCCGCAGTACGAGGGGCTCGAGGCGCTCCACGAGCGCTATCACGACCGGGGCTTCTCGGTGGTGGGCTTCCCGTGCAACCAGTTTCAGGGTCAGGAGCCCGGGACACCCGAGGAGATTCAGACGTTCTGCTCGACGACCTACGGCGTGACGTTCCCCCTCTTCGAGAAGATCGACGTGAACGGTGAGCAGCGTCACCCCGTCTACGCCGAACTGGTCGAGGTGGCCGACGCCGACGGCTACCGCGGCGACATTCGATGGAACTTCGAGAAGTTCCTCGTGGGGCCGGACGGGTCCGTGCGGCGTTTCGCCCCTCAGGTCACGCCCGACGACGCGAGCCTGGTGGCCGCCATCGAGGACGCCCTGGCCTAGTCCGCTCCGCTAGTCGACCCCCACGCGACGTTGGAGACGCGCGTAGGTCGGTCGAAAGCCGTACCCGAGCCAGAACCGTTGTGCGTCTCGATTCGTCGTGCGCCAGCTCGTCTCCATGACACGCGCCCCGCGGGTGCGAGCGTCGGCCAACGCGTGGTCCACCAGCGCGGTCGCCACGCCGCGGCCCCGATGGTCGCTCGCCACGGCGACGGTGCTGAGGTGCCAGCTCGCGTCGTAGGAGCCGCGTCGCGTCTCGAGGGGGAAGGTGATGGCCTGGGCCACGATGCGTTCGTCGTACGCGACGAGGTGGTGGATCGTCTCGGGGTCGTCGAGCGTCTCGATCAGGGTGCTCCGCAGGGACTCCTCGTCGGCGTCCACGACGAAGCTCGGTCCGAGTGCCTGGGCGCGGTCGATCTCACGAGCGAGAGTGACGGCCGCGTCGAGCTCGCTCACGCCTCCTCGGCGCCAGTGGTAGCCGGCGGGTAGCGAACGAGCGCGGCGGTTGGCGAGGCGAAACGACGCCCGCACACTCGCGCGCGCGAAGCCCAGCTCGAACCACGGGGCGGTTCGCACCGCGTCGTCGAGGGCCCAGACGACGTGGCGGCTCGCCCCGGCGTCGAGCCAGGCGCGACCCGCGACGGCGTACAGGGACGCGAGGGTGTCTACGTCGTCGAAGGACGATCCGTCGGGCCCCACCCAGGCCGCGCGGTCCGTGCCGTCACCGAGGACCGCACCGTAGAGGTGGCCGACGACGACGTCGTGTCGACGGGCCACCCACAGCGAGGGGGCCGCCGCGCGCAGTGCGTCGGCAGTGACCGCGCGGTCGAGTACGGGGGAGACGAGGTCGTTTCGTCGAGCATCGTCGCGTAGGCGTCGAGCGATGCGCGCGACGACGGCGTCCACGTCCTCGAGCCCGAGCGGGGTGACCTCCATCGATCGCCACGCTAGCGAGAGTGTGCCAGAGTTGCCGGGTGGTTCTGCGCGCGACACTCTTCGACATGGACGGGCTCCTGATTGACTCCGAGGTGCTCTGGCATCGCGCGGAGGTCGAGATCTTCGGAGGGCTCGGCGTGCCGATCTCCGAGGCGGAGGATCGCTCCACGAAGGGCATGTTCGTCGCCGAGGTCGTGGACTTCTGGTACGAGCGCTACCCCTGGCGCGGCGTGTCGCGCGAGGCCGTCGTCGACCGCCTGTTGGCGAGGGTGGGCGAGCTGGTCGACACCGAGGGCCGTCTCCTGCCCGGCGCTCGGCGCGCCCTCGACCTGGCGGGCGATCGGGGACTCGTGGCGCTGGCCAGCTCGACGCCCGAGCCACTCATCCTGCGCAGCCTGGAGCACTTCGGACTGCGCGACCGCTTCGCGGCGGTGCACTCGGCGGACGCCGAGCCGTTCGGCAAGCCGCACCCCGGGGTCTTCCTGAGCGCCGCGGCGTCCCTGGGCGTCAACCCCCTGGAGTGCCTGGTGTTCGAGGACTCCGCCGCTGGAGTGCTGGCGGCGAAGGCCGGCCGCATGAGCGTCGTGGCGGTTCCCGCGGGTGAGGATCGCCGCGAGCCCGTCTTTGCGCTGGCTGACCTCATCCTCGCGTCGCTCGAGGAGCTCTCGGAGCAGTGGCTGGACGAGCGCTTCGTGCGCCGGGGAGACTAGAGGATCTTGGTGAAGCGCGTCGCCATCTCGTGGGTGAACGCGCCGGGCGGGAACGTCTCGACTCGCGTCCACCCGGTGCGCGGATAGAAGGCGAGAGCCTCGGGCTGGGCCCGACCCGTCTCGAGGTAGAGCTGGCGATAGCCCAGTTCACGTGCGCGTCGCTCGGCGGCCTCCATGAGGGCCGTCGCCACGCCCGTTCGCCGTAGGTCCGGGCGCACCCAGAGCCGTTTGACCTCGGCGAGACGCTGGTCGGCGTCGCCGATGCGGCGGATTCCGACGCCGCCGGCCAGGTGACCCGCGACGCGCGCGACGAGGAAGGTCCCCTCAGGGGGCGCCAGTTCGTCCGTGTGCAGGTGCGCGTCGTCGTCGGCCTGGCCGTAGCGCCGCTCGAGTTCGTCGACGGCGGCGAGTAGGACGCTCGCGGCGCCGCTTGTGGTGATCGATTCCTCTCGTACGGAGACCTCGGATGTCACCCGACCAGCGTAGGGGACGACGTCGCGGGGGCTTTCAGTACCATGGGGGGACCGAAATGGGGAGATCCGTGTTCCAGCCCGTCAGCGCAGAACTTGACTTCGTCGCGATCGAGGAGGCCGAGCTCCTTCGCTGGCGTCGTCACGACGTCTTCGCTCGCTCCATGGCACACCGCCTTGGCGCTGAGCCGTGGGTGTTCTATGAGGGGCCGCCGACCGCGAACGGGATGCCGGGCCTGCACCACGTGTGGGCCCGGGTCTACAAGGACCTGTTCTGCCGCTTTCACACCATGCGGGGGCGCTACGTCGCGCGACGGGCCGGGTGGGACACGCACGGGCTGCCGGTCGAGGTGCAGGTGGAGAAGCAGCTGGGCATCTCGGGCAAGAGGGCGATCGTCGAGCAGGTCGGCGTCGCCGAGTTCACTCGCCTGTGCCGTGAGTCGGTGATGACCTACGTCGAGGAGTTCGAGCGGCTCACCGAGCGCATCGGCTACTGGACCGACATGGAGCACGCGTACTTCACGTTCCACCCGTCCTACGTGGAGTCGGTCTGGTGGCAGCTCCAGCAGCTCTTCGAGCGTGGGCTGCTCTACGAGGACTTCAAGGTGGTGCCGTACTGCCCGCGTTGCGGCACCGCGCTGTCGAGTCACGAACTCGGCCAGCCCGACGTGTACCGCGACGAGGTCGACGAGAGTTGCTACGTTCGCCTGGCCCTGCGTGACGACGACGACGTCGCCCGCCTCGGTGCGACCCACCTGGTGGTGTGGACGACGACCCCGTGGACGCTGCTGTCCAACGTGGCGGTGGCGGTGAACCCCGACATCACCTACGCCGTCGTGGACGGCATGGTGGTGGCGCAGTCACTGGTGGACGCGGTCTTCGGTGAGGGGGCGCACGTCGCGCGAACGTTCGAGGGGTCCGCACTGGTTGGCGTGCACTACGAGCGTCCCTTCGACGACGTCGCGCTGCCGGCGGGTGTCGACGCCGCCTACGTCGTGGCGGCGGACTACGTCACCACCGACGAGGGCACGGGCCTGGTGCACCAGGCGCCCGCCTTTGGTGAGGTCGACCGTCTCGTGGCGCGCGCCCACGGGTTGCCCATGGTGAACCCCGTCGGGCCCGACGGTACCTTCACGGCCGAGGTGGCCTGGTTGGAGGGCCGTGACGTGCGTGAGGCCAATCCGGCGATCAACGACGAGTTGGCGCGTCGGGGGCTGCTGGTGCGACGCCAGGAGTACGCGCACGCGCTGCCGCACTGCTGGCGGTGCGGCACCGTCCTGCTGTACTGGGGCAAGCCGAGTTGGTACATCGCCACGAGTTCGTTGAAGGACCGTCTGCTCGAGGAGAACGCGACCGTCGACTGGCACCCCGAGCACATCCGCGACGGCCGTTTCGGGGAGTGGCTGTCCAACAACGTCGACTGGGCCCTCTCGCGCGACCGCTTCTGGGGCACCCCTCTGCCGATCTGGCGGTGCCCCGATCAGCACGTCACGTGCGTGGGCTCGCTCGAGGAGCTGTCGACGCTGGCCGGGCGCGACGTGCGCGACATCGACCCGCACCGACCAGCGATCGACGAGGTGGTGCTGGCCTGTCCCACCTGCGGACGCGAGGCGCGGCGCGTGGAGCCCGTGATCGACGCGTGGTTCGACTCGGGGGCGATGCCGGCCGCTCAGGTGGGCTTCCCGCACGTCGCGGGGTCGCGCGAGGCGCTACAGTTTCCGGCCCAACTGGTGGCCGAGGCGATCGACCAGACCCGAGGGTGGTTCTACTCGCTGCTCGCGGTCAACACGTTGGTGTTCGGCACCAAGCCGTACGAGCACGTGCTGTGCCTGGGGCACATCGTCGACGAGGACGGACGCAAGATGAGCAAGTCCGTCGGCAACGTCATCGACCCCTGGGAGATCCTCAACACCCGCGGGGCCGACCCCCTCCGGTGGTGGATGTTCTCGCAGGGCTCGCCCTGGACGTCGACGCGCGCCGGGCTGAGCGCGATCGATCACTCGTTGCGTGAGACTCTGGCCACGCTGTGGAACACCTTTAGCTTCTTCGCGACCTACGCGTCGCTCAACAGCTTCGACCCCGCCGACCACGAGGTGCCCGTTCCCGCGGATCGCCCGGACGTGGATCGGTGGATCCTCTCGCGCCTCGAGGCGGTGACCGAACAGGTCACCACGGCGATGGAGGGCTACGATCCGCTCAGCGCGTCGACGGCGCTCGCCGGGCTCGTCGACGACGCCTCGAACTGGTACGTACGGCGCAGTCGGCGGCGCTTCTGGCGCACGGATCCCGACGCGCCGCGCTCGGACTCCCTGGCGGCCCACGCGACGCTGCTCGAGGTGCTCCAGCGAGTGACCCTGCTGCTCGCCCCCTTCTGCCCGTTCGTGGCGGATCGTCTCTACGGCGAGCTTTTCGCGGCGCCCGATGACGCGTCGGTGCACCTCGCCGACTGGCCCGACGCCAACCCGTCGCGTCGCGACGAGGGTCTGGAGGCGTCGATGGCGCTCGCGCGCCGGCTGACGTCCCTGGGTCGGGCCGCGCGCGCCCAGGCGGGGGTCAAGGTGCGCCAGCCGCTGGCGCGCGCTCTCGTGTTCGCTCCCCCCCAGTCGCCTCGCCCGCCTGCGGGGGTGGTGGAGGACGAGCTCAACGTCGACCTGCTCGAGTACCGCAGCGAGATCGCCGACGTGCTGACCTACGAGTTCGTGCCCAACTTCCGCCGACTGGGTCCACGCCTGGGCGAGGCGACGAAGGAGCTGCGCGAGGCCCTCGTCGCGCTGGACCCGGTGGCGGCCTCACGGACGCTCGAGGAGGGCGGCGTGCTCCACGTCACCTTGTCCTCGGGCGACGTGACGCTCGACGCCGAGGACCTCGAGCTGCGCGTGCGCACCCAGGAGGGGTTCGCCGTCTCGCGCGACGGTGCCGAGGTGGTCGCACTGGACCTGTTGGTGACCGACGCGCTGCGTCACCGGGGCTACGTGCGCGATCTGGTGCGTCAGATCCAGGACCTGCGCAAGCAGTCGGGCTTCGACGTCGCGGACCGCGTGGTGGTGCACGTGACCGGCGTCGACGACCTCGCGGAGAGCTTCGCCGAGGTCGCCCGCGAGGTCCTGGCCCGCGAGGTGCTGGCCCGCGAGGGCGTGGGCGAGGGAGCGGCGCTCGAGTTCGACGACGGCCGCCGGGCGAGGGCGTGGGTCGCGCGCGTCGTCTAGGTGCACGGGTCAGAATCGGTTTTCAGTTCGGCCTTGAGGGCTGAGTGGACGTCAATGTGGTCGCCGGTTGGTGAAATAGTCGATGAAGTGTTGCGGCGCGGCAGATT
>JAJYNX010000107.1 GCA_021786095.1 Actinomycetes bacterium
TGTTGTTCGAGGCGGCCATCGCGAGGAGGTGGTTGCGGGCGCTGCGGCCCGGGTGGACGGCCTTGGCCTCGAGGAGCGCTCCCACCTCACGCAGCGGGTGGCGCAGCTCGCCGTAGACCCGGCCGTCGATCGTCGCGCGGCCCTTGGTCGGCCGGTCCAGGCCCAGAATCACTCGCATCGTGGTGGACTTGCCCGATCCGTTGGGACCGAGGAAGCCCGTCACCACGCCGGGTGTCACCTCGAAGTCGAGGTCGTCGACCGCCACGACGTCGCCGTAGCGCTTCGTCAGGTGCTCGATCTTCAACATGGCTGTAGCGCCGACACTACCGTGGTGGGGCGGGTGCCCACCGCGAGCCAGGTAAACGATCCTTAAGAGATTCGACGTCGGGCGCACGCAGCGCACACGCCCGACAGGGCGACGTGATGTCGATCGAGGGTGAAGCCGTACTCGTGGCGCAAGTCCTGGGCCAGCGCGTCGAATACCGCCGACGGCACTTCGGTGGTCGCGTGGCACACGTTGCACACGAGGTGGCCGTGCACCGGCCCGGCCAGGTGGTACACGGCGGCGCCGGAGCCGAGATGGGCGTGGACGACGAGGCCCAACTCCTCGAACTCGTCGAGAATGCGGTACACCGTGGAGGCGCTGACGTCGGGGGCCATGACGTGCACGTCGTTGATCAGGTCATCCGCGCGGGTGTGACCCGTCGTCGTGAGCAGCACGCGGGCGACCGTACGCTTGGCCACCGTGACCCGGCGCCCCCCGGCGCGCACGCGCGCCAGCAGTTCATCGAGGGTGAGTGGGGCCGGACTGCTCATGACGTCCACAGGATAGAGATTGCGGGACGACGTTACGCGGCGGAGCCGTTCGCCGTAGCCTGGCGTGATGAGTTCACGAGTGGAGATGGTACCGCCCGAGCAGGCCCTGCCGGGTCGTGACACTGGGCTGGTGGTCGGTCGACCCCACCTGGTGTTCGCGACGGCGCTCGACGGGATCGTGCCCGACGCCACGCGGACGGCATTCGTCGCGATGGGCTGCTTCTGGGGCGCCGAGCGGGTCTTCTACGACTGGCCGGGCGTGGTGTCCACCGCCGTTGGGTACCAGGGTGGCGTGACGCCGAACCCGACGTACGAGGAGGTCTGCACCGGCCGCACGGGCCACGCCGAGACGGTTCGCGTGACCTTCGACCCGTCGCGCATCTCGTACGGCGACGTGGTGCGTCGGTTCTTCGAGAGTCACGACCCGACGCAGGGGTTTCGCCAGGGGGCGGACGTGGGGACGCAGTATCGCAGCGCGATCTTCTGGCTCGACGAGCAGCAGGCGGCGATCGCCGCGACCGTTCGCGACGCGTACCAGCGGGTCTTGGGCGAGCGGGGATACGGATCGATCACGACCGAGATCACCGCCGCCGGCCCCTTCTACCTGGCCGAGGAGTACCACCAGCAGTACCTGGTGGCCAACCCGTACGGCTACTGCGGACTCGGCGGGACGGGGATCAGTTGTCCCGTGGGCCTCGCGACGCCCGGGACAGTCTCGTAAGGGTGTCGTGCGCGTCGCGCACCATGGCGCGCACGACGTCCGCCGCGGGCACGACTTCTCGAATGGCGCCGACGGACTGCCCGGCGGGGTAGACCTCGCGGTGAGGGTCGACGCCGGGCGTCCGCTCGTCACCGCCCAGGTGGAAGGTGCCGTCGCCTAGCGCCACGAAGAGTTGCTCGGGAAAGGGTCGCAGGAGCGTGGGGTCGCGCTCATAGCGATCGGTGGTGTCGTTACGGAGGGCCCGTAGCGTCTTGCCGGTGAAGGCTCGGCTGATCACGGTAGCTCGTTCGTCAGCGGCCACGATGGCCTCCTTGAAGCCCGCCACCGTGCGAGCCTCGACGGTCGCGATGAAGCGCGTGCCGACCCAGACCCCGTCGGCGCCCAGGGCGAGCGCCGCCGCCAGTCCGCGGCCGTCGAAGATGCCCCCGGCCGCGACGACGGGGACCGTGTCGCCGACGGCGTCCACGATCATGGGTACGAGTGGGAGAGTGGCGATTCGCCCGGTGTGTCCACCCGCTTCGGTTCCCTGGGCGACGACCACGTCGACGCCCGCGTCGCGGGCGCGACGGGCGTGCTCGACCGTGCCGCACAACGAGACGACGAGGACGCCGTGGTCGTGGCAGAGGTCGATCGCGGGGCGCGGCACGCCCAGTCCCGCGACGAAGGCGCTGGCACCCCCCTCGATGGCGATCTCGACGTGGGCTAACAGGTGCTCGGGGAAGGCCGTGAGCAGATCGACGCCGAAGGGTCGCGTGGTGAGCGCGCGCGTCGCGGCCAATTCGTCGACCAACTGGGACGTGGTCATGGTGGACGCGCCGAGACATCCGTACCCGCCGGCGTTGGAGACGGCGGCCGTCAGCGCGCTGTAGGCGACGCCCCCCATTCCCGCGAGCATCACCGGGTGCTCGACGTGCAGCACCTCGGTCAATCTCGTTCGCACCATCACCCCCTCGTCCAACCTAGCCAGGTCGCGACAGGAGTCGCAGCAGCACCGTACCGATGAGCGCGGCACACGCCGACGCCGCGAGCAGCCCGACGGTGAAGGCACCGTAGGTGGCGCTCGTGCTCGGGAACAGGGCGCTCGCAAAGAGGAGCGGAACGGTGAAACCGATCGCGCACAGCGTCGACGCGGACGCCACGATGGGCCACGTCAGATCGGGATCGAGGTGGGCGTGGGCGAGGCGGGCCAGGGCCACACCGCTGGTGATGCCCAGGGTCTTGCCGACGAGTCGGATGACGATCGTGGCGAGCACGATCGTCAACACCGTGGACGAGTCGTGCAGTCGGGACCACGCGACTCCGCACGAGGCGAGCGCGAAGAGGGGTAGCACCACGGCCGTCGACCACTGGTTCGCGCGGTCCTCGAGGCGCGGGGCGTGGCGTGGCTCCCACGGCACGATCGCGGCCGCCAGGACGCCGGCGAGCGGTGGCTCGACGCGCGCGAGGGCCAGGGCGCACCACAGGACGACGAGCACGAGGACGCGCCACGCGCCGCTGGAGCGGCGCCGCGACAGTATCGTGGCGAGCAGGACCACGCCGAACGCCACGCTCAGTGCGGTCACCCGTGGGTGCGAGGCGCCCGTTATCGCCAGGACGACCACGCTCAGCACGTCGTCCGCGACGGCCAGCGTGAGCAGGAACAGCCGTAACGTCGGGGGTACGCGTCGACCGGCCACGGTGAGGATGGCGAGGGTGAAGGCGACGTCGGTGGCCATGGGCACGCCCCAACCGCGCCGCAGTGCGGACGAGTTGAGAACGAAGCCGCCCACGAGGGACAGGAGGGCGGTCGCGCTCATCCCCCCGATCGCGCCGGCCACGGGCGGCAGGGCGTGTCGCCAGTGGGCGAGGGCACCGGTGTGCCGCTCGCGCGTCAGCTCGAGGCCTACCGCGAAGAAGAAGATAGTCATCAGGCCCGAGGTCACGAGCGCGTGGGCACTGGTCAGGCCGAGGGAGTCGAGCACGGGGAGTCGCCATTGCGTCGACACGACTCGTTGGTACGAGCCCTGCGCGAGGGCGGACCACGCGAGGGCGGCCACGACGCCGAGGAGCAGAGTGACCGCGGGTGCGTCGTCGCGCGCGATCCTACGCCGACGCTCGCGTGGAATGCCCGGTGACACCCTGCGACCTTACCGATCGGACCGCCCCTCACGGCGTTCTCCCGGACCGGGCGGGCCCCGACCGTGACGTGTGGGGGGAATCGCGCGGTC